>NZ_JAUSMI010000110.1 GCF_030645145.1 Microcella sp.
GGGCTGCCGGCGGCGTGCTCCGCGACCGTCGCCGCGATCGAGGCCGGGCGCGCGCGCGACCGGCGGCGCGCGCTCGGCGTGGCCGCGGGCATCCTCGGCGTGATCGTCGGGGTCGGGATGCTCGCGCTCGCGCTCGGCGACGTGCCGCTCTCGCCCGTCGAGGTCGTCGCCGGGCTGCTCGGCCTCGAGGGCGCGGGCGGCGCGACGTTCATCGTGCAGGGGCTGCGGCTGCCGCGCCTGCTGCTCGCGCTGCTCGTCGGAGCCGCCCTCGGCCTGAGCGGCGCCCTGCTGCAGGCGGTCGTGCGGAACCCGCTCGCGAGCCCCGACATCGTCGGTGTCACGGGAGGCGCGAGCGCCGCGGCCGTGCTCGCCATCGCCGCTGGAGCGACGGGCCTCGCGGTGAGCGGCGCCGCCCTCGTCGGAGCCCTCGTCGCCACCGCGGTCGTCGTCGCCGCGAGCGGCCGCGGGGTCGGCGGCGCACGCTTCGTCGTCATCGGCATCGCCGTCGCCTTCCTCGCCAACGGCGTCGTCGGCTACGCCCTCACGCGGGCCAACCTCACGCAGGCGCAGAGCGCGTGGTTCTGGCTCGTCGGGTCGGTCGGCTCGTCGTCGTGGGATGACGTCGCGCTCGTCGGCGCGGCCGTCGCCGTCGCGACCCTCGGGCTCGTCGCCGCCCGGAGGCCGCTCGCGGCCCAGTCGCTCGACGACGGCTCGGCGCGCGCGATCGGGGCCCGCCCCGTCGGGACGCGGGTCGGGGCGATGACGGCCTCGAGCATCCTCGCCGCCGTGGCGTTGTCGGTGGCCGGGCCGATCGCGTTCGTCGCGTTCGCCTCCGGGCCGATCGCGCGCCGCCTGCGCGGGCGAGCGCCCGCGCTCGGAACCGCCGCCCTCGTCGGCGCCGCGGTCGTCGCTCTCGCCGACCTCGTCGCCCAGCACCTCGTCCCCGGCGCCCTCTCACCGCCGGTCGGACTCATCACGGGCGCCGCGGGCGCCGTCGTGCTCCTCGCGCTGCTCGTGCGCGGCGAGCAGGCCGGCGTCGACCGCGGCGGCGCTCGACCTCGGAAGGGGACGCGCCCATGAGCGACGTCATCCGCTCGGCCATCGACCTCCTGCGCGCGGGCGACGACGATGCGCCTCCGCCGCGGCTCGCCGCCGAGGGGCTGCGTCTGGGCTACGGCGACCGCACGGTCGTCCACGACGTCGACCTCGAGATCGCGCCCGGGGCGCTCACGGTCGTCGTCGGGGCGAACGCGAGCGGCAAGTCGACCCTCGTGCGCGGGCTCGCGCGCCTGCTCGCACCGACCGCGGGGCGCGTCACGCTCGACGGCGCCGACCTCGCGCGCCTGCCGAGCCGGAGGGTCGCGCGCACGATCGGCGTCCTCCCGCAGAGCCCGATCGCGCCCGAGGGGATCCGCGTAGCCGAACTCGTCGCTCGGGGCCGCTACCCGCACCAGGGCCTCTTCCGCGGGCACCGCAGCGACGACGACGTCATCGTCGCAGCCGCCCTCGAGGCCACCGACGCCACGGAGCTCGTCGACGCCCGGGTCGACGAGCTCAGCGGGGGCCAGCGCCAGCGCGTGTGGATCGCGATGGCGCTCGCGCAGCAGCCGCGCATCCTGCTGCTCGACGAGCCGACGAGCGCGCTCGACGTCGCTCACCAGGTCGAGGTGCTCGACGTGCTGCGCGCCGAGGTCGCACGCGGCATGACGGTCGTCCTCGTCATCCACGACCTGACCCTCGCGGCGCGCTACGCCGACGAGCTCGTCGTCATGGCCGACGGTCGGATCATCGCGCGCGGTGAGCCGGGGGCGGTGCTCACGGCGGAGGTCGTGCGGGAGGCCTTCGGCATCGAGGCGCGCCTGCTGGAGGATCCGGACACGGGGAGGCCGGTCATCCTGCCGCGATCGCGGTGACCGGCGGCGGCCGGAGCCGTCACATTCCTCTTGCCGAGGCCCGTTCGCCTGGGTTAGGTTAGGCTTGCCTCACCAGCCGAGGGCACGTCGCAGCGTCGCGTCGAGATCGGGCGCGGACCACCGTGCCGCGGCGCGCCCTCCCGTCCCTCCAGGAGCCCGCACCGTGTCCTCCCCCCGCCGCCGCGCAGCCCTCGCGGCCGCCGCGACCCTCGCCCTCGTTCTCGCCGGATGCTCCGCCGAGCCCGCGACCGCGCCCGACGGCTCCGCCGCCGACGCGGGTGCGTTCCCCGTCACGATCGAGCACGCCTTCGGCGAGACCACGATCGAGGAGGAGCCCGAGCGCGTCGTCACCTGGGGCTGGGCGAGCACCGACGCGACGATCGCGCTCGGCGTGACGCCCGTCGCGATCCCGTTCGAGTCGTACGGGGGCGACGAGGAGGGCGTGCTGCCGTGGATCCGTGATGCTCTCGAGGAGCGCGGGGAGAGCATCCCGACCGTGCTCACCAACACGGGCGCCGACGTGCCGTTCGAGGAGATCGCGGCCGCCGACCCCGACGTTATCCTCGCCCACTACTCGGGCCTCACCGAGGAGCAGTACGCGACGCTCAGCGAGATCGCGCCCGTCGTCGCGTACCCCGAGCAGCCGTGGTCGACCCCGTGGCGCGACATCATCTCGATCACCGGGCAGGCGCTCGGGCGCGAGGACGAGGCCGAGGAGGTGCTCGCGGGCATCGACGCGTCGCTCGCCGAGGCCGCGGCCGCGCACCCCGAGTTCGAGGGCGTGAGCCTCGCGACCGCGTGGGACACCGCCGGCACCTTCTACGTCTACGCCGACGAGGACCCGCGCGTCGAGTTCATGCTCGACCTCGGGTTCGTCAGCGCGCCCGCAGTCGACGAGCTCGACACTGACGAGTCGCCGTTCTACTTCACGCTCTCGTACGAGCGGGTCAGCGAACTCGAGTCGGACGTCCTCGTCGTCTACGGGTCGACGCCCGACGAGGCGCAGGCTCTGCTCGACGCCCCGTACGCGCAGTCGCTCCCGGCCGTGCAGCAGGGCGCCGTCGCGCAGCTCGTCGGCACCGAGTTCATCGCCTCGGTCTCGCCGCCCACCGCCCTGTCGCTGCCGTGGGGCCTCGACGAGGTCGTCGAGCAGCTCGCGGCGGCCGTCGCGGCTCGCGGCTAGGGTCCTCTCGCGCCGACGGCAGTGCGAAATGCAGTCTCCCCAGAGGGGGCGCCGACTCTCTCCCGCCTCAAACGGGTGAACGCGCCGTCGTCGACTGCATTTGGTTCGCCGACGTGACGACCGCGCCGGCGGCACGGCCGGGCGACCGGGCGG
>NZ_JAUSMI010000114.1 GCF_030645145.1 Microcella sp.
GCTCACCCCCGTCGGCCTCGATCGGGCGGCGATCGCCGAGCTCGAGCGCGGCGAGCTGCTCGTCGCGCAGCGCGTCAAGGGCGCGCTGACCGCTCTGACCGGCGTGCAGCTGCCCGGCGTCCTCGACGACCTCTACGCCGAGGGCCTCGCGAGCGCGGAGCTCGGCGCCGTGGTCTCGGGCGGCGACGTCACGGCCTCGCTGTGGGCGCCGACTGCGCGCTCCGTCGCTCTCGAGCGGTGGGATGCGGGCACGACGGGCGACCCCGAGCTCATCGAGGCCGTCCTCGACTCCGCGAGCGGCATCTGGAGCGTCGACTCCGGGCTCGCCGTGGGCGACGAGTACCGCTGGAACGTCGACGTCCTGACGATCGAGACCGGCGAGTTCGAGACCAACTCGGTCACCGACCCCTACTCGGTCGGCCTCACGATCAACTCGGCGCGCTCGGTCGTCGTCGACCTCGACGCGCCGGAGCTGCAGCCGCAGCTGTGGGCCGACACCCCGCAGCCGGAGGTCGACCGCAGCGTCGACCGCGCGATCTACGAGCTGCACGTGCGCGACTTCTCGATCGGCGACGAGAGCGTCCCGGCGGAGGAGCGCGGCACCTACCGCGCCTTCACGCGCGACTCGGCCGGCACCTCGCAGCTGCGCGAGCTCGCCGAGGCGGGCATCACGACCGTGCACCTGCTCCCGACCTTCGACATTGCCACGATCGAGGAGCGCCGCGACCAGCAGGCGACCCCGGACTGCGACCTCGAATCGTTCGGCCCGGCCTCGCCCGAGCAGCAGGCGTGCATCGCGGCCATCCGCGACCTCGACGGGTTCAACTGGGGCTACGACCCGTACCACTTCTCCACCCCCGAGGGCTCGTACGCCGTCGATGCCGACGGCGGCGCGCGCGTGGCCGAGTTCCGCGAGATGGTCGGCGCGCTCCACGCGACGGGCCTCGAGGTCGTGCTCGACAAGGTGTTCAACCACACCGCGCAGTCGGGCCAGGGCGAGAAGTCGGTGCTCGACCGCATCGTCCCCGGCTACTACCACCGCCTCAACGCGACGGGAGCGGTCGAGACCTCGACCTGCTGCCAGAACGTCGCGACCGAGCATGCCGCGGCCGACAAGCTCATGGTCGACTCCGTCGTCCTGTGGGCCAAGGAGTACAAGGTCGACGGGTTCCGCTTCGACCTCATGGGCCACCACTCGAAGCAGAACATGCTGAACGTGCGCGCCGCGCTCGACGCCCTCACCCTCGAGGAGGACGGCGTCGACGGCTCCGGAGTGTTCCTCTACGGCGAGGGCTGGAACTTCGGCGAGGTCGCGAACAACGCGCGCTTCGAGCAGGCCACGCAGGGTCAGCTCGGCGGCACGGGCATCGCGACGTTCAATGACCGTCTGCGCGACGCCGTCCACGGCGGCAGCCCGGTCGACGGCTCGTCGACGTTCGTGCAGGGCTTCGGCACCGGTCTCGGCACCGACCCGAACGGCGACCCGATCAACGGCTCGCCCGAGCAGTCGATCGCCGAGCTGCTCAAGCAGACCGATCTCGTGAAGATCGGTCTCGTCGGCAACCTGCGCGACTACGCGCTGGAGTCGGCGAGCGGGGAGGTCGTGCCGGGCGACGCGCTCGACTACCGCGGCTCGCCCGCGGGCTACGCCGACCAGCCCGACGAGGTCATCAACTACGTCGACGCGCACGACAACGAGACGCTGTACGACCTGAGCGTCATCAAGCTGCCGCGTGACACGACGATGGCCGAGCGCATCCGCATGAACACGCTGTCGCTCGCGACGGTGACGCTCTCGCAGGCGCCCTCGTTCTGGCACGCCGGCACCGAGCTGCTGCGTTCGAAGTCGCTCGACCGCAACAGCTACAACTCGGGCGACTGGTTCAACCGCATCGACTGGACGGGCCAGGAGTCGACCTTCGGCTCGGGCCTGCCGAGCGAGGCCGACAACGGCACGAAGTGGTCGATCATGGAACCGCTCCTCGCCGACCCGGCCCTCAAGCCCGCGGCGGACGACATCGCGGCCGCCGAGGCCGCGGCGCTCGACCTCCTGCGCGTGCGCGGCTCGGTCGACCTGCTGCAGTTGGGCTCGGCCGAGCTCATCGGCCAGAAGGTCAGCTTCCCGAACAGCGGAGCCGACGCCACCCCCGGCCTCGTCGTCATGCTCATCGACGACCTGCTGGGCGAGGACGTCGACCCCGAGCTCGAGGGCGCCCTCGTCGTCTTCAACGCGACGCCCGAGGCGATCACCGAGCAGGTCGAGGGCCTCGCAGGCCGCGAGTTCGCGCTCGCCGAGGCGCTCGCGAACGGCTCGGACCCGGTCGTCGCGCAGACGACGTGGGACGCCGCGGCCGGCGCGGTGAGCATCCCTGCTCGCACGGCCGCCGTCCTCGTCGACCCGCAGGTCGCGCCCGAGCCCCCGCAGGGCAACGGCAACGCGAACAACGGCAACGGCAACAACGGCAACGGCAAGGGCCTCGGCAACGGCGGCGTCGGCCAGGGCAAGGGCAACGGCAACGAGGGCAAGCCGCGCTTCACCGCCGTGAGCGCCTCGAGCGTCGCGCCCTCGTCGACCGTCGCGCTCGCCGCGAGCGGCTTCGCGCCGGGCGAGCGCGTCCAGCTCTGGATGCACTCGACCCCGCAGCTGCTCGTCGCGACGATCGCCGACGCGAGCGGCGCGGTGTCGCTCGAGGTCGCCGTGCCCTCAGGTGCTGAGCTCGGCGCGCACGAGTTCCGACTCGTCGGGCTCGAGTCGGGTCTCGAGGCGACCGCGCCCGTGACGGTCGAGGCGGAGGAGTTCACGCTGACCGAGATCGTGCTCGGCTCGGCGCTCATCCTCGCGCTGCTCGTCGCGCTCGGCCTGCTGATCGTGTCGCGCCGCCGCGGGAAGAGCTAGTTCGGGTCCTCCCGCCGCTCAGCGCGACGGAGCCGACGGGGAGGCACGGTGACGGCGGGGCGGGGCGCGAAAGCGCGTCCGCCCCGTTCCGTCCGCCCCACCTGCGTGCATTCCGCCCCGAACGCTTCGTCGGCGCCTCCCGCTCGTCGTCCTTCCACAACTACGGAGCGCGTGAGAATCCTTCGCCCCGTCCGTAGTTCTGGAAGGGGACGCGACCCGTGCCTCGATACCCGAGCGACGCGCGCTCCGCCGGGCTCAGGCGAGGGGTGCGGCGAGCAGCGCGTAGCAGCGCTCGAGCCGGGCCCTCCACCACTGGGCGCGCTCGTCGGGGGCGGCGAGCCGGCGCAGAGCATCCGCATCGACCTCGACGCGACCCGTGCCGATCGCCCCCGCGACGGGCACGACCGGCGCGACCGCGACGTCGTCGGCCAGGAGCGCGCCCGTGCCGAGCCCGCAGTCGAACTCGAGCTCCGGCAGCCGCGCCGCGAGCGCTGCGCCCATCGCGAGGCCGACGCTCGTGTCGAGCGCGCTCGACACCACGGCGGGCAGCCCCGCCGCCGCGACGATCGCGAGCGCCCGCTCGATGCCGCCGAGCGGCGCGGCCTTGATCACGAGCACGTCGGCGGCTCCGGCGCGCGCGACGGCGAGCGGGTCGGCGGCCTTGCGCACGCTCTCGTCGGCGGCGACGAGCACGTCGATGCGGTGAATGCGCCGCCGCAGCTCGGCGAGCTCGTCGATGCTCGCGCACGGCTGCTCGACGTACTCGAGGTCGAACTGCTCGAGCGCGCGCAC
>NZ_JAUSMI010000131.1 GCF_030645145.1 Microcella sp.
GACCTGCACGACGTCGTCGCGCTCTACAAGGCCGGCCAGATCGAGCCCGAGGTCGAGATCTACAGCCTCGACGACGCGCTCGACGCGTACCGGAAGCTCGCGTCGGGCGAGCTCTCAGCGCGCGCCGTCATCGCCCCGCACGGTCGCGGCTGACGGCCTCCCGGGGGCGTCACTCCGGGTCGATGAGCGCGGCGAGCTCGGCTGGTTCGGTGGGTGCCGCGGGCTCGGCTGCCTCGGCTCCTGCTGCTGCCAGCGCACCGCGCACCGCGACCAGCCGCTCCAGGAAGGCACGCTCGTCGCGCCGCGTGCGACGCATCCAGCCCGTGATCTCGCTATTCGACTTGCTCGCGTTGCACGATCCGCAGGCCGGCACGATGTTGTCGAGCGTGTAGCGACCACCTCGCGAGATCGGCTGCACGCAGTCGCGCTGCAGTGGGCGGTCGACGGCGCCGCAGTATGCGCATCCGCCCCACGGCGTCAGCGTAAGGCCGCGCCACCGGCCGGTGTGGCGAGGCACGACGGCGGGTGCAGAATGAGGCAGTGACTCGCCGCGGCCTCATCCTCTTCGCCTCCCTCGGCATCATCTGGGGCGTGCCGTACCTGTTCATCAAGATCGCGATCGCCGAGCTGACCCCCGAGTTCCTCGTCCTCGCCCGCACGGCCCTCGCCGCGGCCCTGCTGCTGCCGATCGCCGCGCGCCGCGGCGCCATCGGCCCCGTCCTGCGCCGCTGGAAGCCGCTCCTCGCGTTCACCCTGTTCGAGATCGTCCTCGCCTGGTACTTCATCAACGCCGCCGAGCAGACGCTGCCGAGCTCGACGGTCGGGCTGCTGCTCGCGAGCATCCCGCTCGTCGCGATCGTCGTCGCGTTCGTCATGGGCCGCCGCGACCGGCTGACGGCCGTCAACGGCGTCGGCGTCGTTCTGGGGATGCTCGGCGTCGCGGCGATCGTGGGCCTCGACGTGGGCGGCTCCGACCTCGGGGCGGTCGCGCAGCTCGCGGTCGCTGTCGTCGGCTACGCGATCGGCCCGGCGATCCTCGCCCGCTGGATGCACGACCTCCCCGGCGTCGGCGTCATCGCCGTCGCGCTCGGCCTCAGCGCCGTCGCCTACCTCCCGATCGTCGCGCTCACCGGAGGCTGGCCGACCGAGGTGCCGTCGACAATGACGATCGTCTCGGTCGTCGTGCTCGCCGTGCTGTGCAGCGCCGTCGCCTTCCTGCTGATGTTCGCGCTCGTGGCCGAGGTCGGCCCCATCCGGATGTCGGCGATCACCTATGTGAACCCCGCGGTCGCGGTGCTCGCCGGCGCGCTCTTCCTCGGCGAGGCCGTCACCATCTGGACCCTCGTCGGCTTCGTCACGATCCTCGCCGGCTGCGCGCTCGTGACACGGCCCGACCCGCGGGCGCGCGCGACCGCGGGCACCGGTGATCAGGCGACGGATGCCGATGCCGGGGTCGCTGTCGAGACCGAGCCCGAGCATCCGACGCTCGACGAGGTGCTCGACGAGCCGATGCCGCCGACCGAGCCGATCGTCCGCTAGGACGCGGCGCGGGCCACACGGCTCGCGCGCGCGATCGCCGGGTCGGGCAGCACGCGGCGCAGCACGTCGGCGAGGGTGACGACCCCGAGCATCCGCTCGCCGTCGAGGACGACGCCGAGCTGCACGCTCGCCTCGCGCATGCGGGCGAGCACCTCGTAGACCGGGGTTCCCGCGGCGATGACGTAGGCGTCGCGCGCGTGCGCGGCGGCGGGCGAGTCGGGCGCCTCGAGCAGGGTGTCGCGCACGTGCACGACTCGGGGGCGGCCGGGGCCGTCGAGGAGGATGCGGAGGTGACCGGATCGCAGAGCCGCGTCGCGGACATCGGCGACCGAGGCATCCGCCGCGACCGACGTCGGAGTGCGTCCCGACGCGATGAGCGACTCGACCGTGAGCGACTGCAGCTCGAGCATCGCCGAGAGCTGCGCCTCGTACTCGGGCTCGAGCACGCCCGCCTTCGCCGAGCTCTCGACGAGGAGGCGGATGGTCTCGGCGTCCTGTCCGCCAACGGCCGCGCGGTCGACCGGCTCCACACCCGTCGCGGCGACGAGGCGATTGGCGATGCTGTTGATCCAGCTGAGCAGCGGGCGCAGCGCGGTCACGAAGACCCGCGAGGGAAGACCGATGATGCGGGCCGCGAGCTCGGGGTGGGCGATCGCCCACGACTTCGGCGCCATCTCGCCGACGACAAGGTGGAGGAACGTGACGGCGAGCAGTGAGAGGCCGAAGGCCGTGGCGTCGGAGGCCCATTCGACGAAGCCCCACGAGTCGAAGATCGGGCCGAGCCACGCGTCGACCGCGGGCTTCGTGACGGCGCCGAGCGCGAACGTGCACGCCGTGATGCCGAGCTGGGCGACGGCGAGCATCATGGTGAGCTCGTTGACGCCGCGCAGCGCCGCGCGGGCGGAGCGGCTCGTCGCGGCCATCTCCTCCAGCCGGTGCCGGCGGGCGCCGAGCAGCGCGAACTCGATGACGACGAAGAACGCACTGAGTGCGATGAGCCCGGTCGTGACGAGGGCGACGATCCAGCCGTTCATCGGGAGGCCTCCTCGTCGGGCTCGAGTTCGGTCTCGAGGTCGGCGTCGGCGTCGGCGTCGGGCAGGTCGATGACCCGAACGCGCACCTGGCTCGGCACGTGGCGCTCGATCTCGAGCACCTCGACCTCGAGCGCACGGCGGGGCGGATGCTCGTCCGCAAGATCGGCACTGCTCGCGAGCACCTCGATCACCGCGATGTCGCCCACCTCGGGCAGGGCGCCGCGCTCGGCGATCAGTAGACCGGCGATCGTCTCGACCTCGCCGCGGGGCAGGTCGACGCTCACCGCGCGCTCGACCTCGTCGAGGTGCACGTCGCCCTCCATGATCCAGATGCCGTCGTCGTCGGGCTCGAGCGCGCTCGCGGCGTCGTCCTCGTCGTGCTCGTCGGTGATCTCGCCGACGACCTCCTCGGCGAGGTCCTCGAGCGTGAGCACGCCAGCGAAGCCGCCGTACTCGTCGATGACGCACGCGAGCTCATTCTTCGTCGCGGTGAGCTGGGCGAGCGCGTCGGGCAGGCTCATGACGGTCGGCAGCACGAGCGGAGGGCGCATGAGCGGCTCGATCGGGCCATCGTCGCCGGCACCGGACGCGAGCACGTCGACGAGGTGGACGACCCCGAGGGGCTGCTCGTCGTCGCCGATCACCGGGTAGCGGGTGTGGGCCTGCGACATGAGGCCGCGCAGCTCGCCGAGCGTCGTGTCGGGGCGCGCGATGCCGACGCGGCTGCGCGGGATCATCGCGTGCTCGACGTCCTGCTGGGGAAAGTCGAGGATGCGGTCGAGCATGATGGACAGCTCGTCCGGCAGGTCACCGCTCTGCCGCGAGTCATCGATGATGCGCTCGAGGTCGCGCGCCGTCGCGCTCGTGTCGACGTCATGGACCGGCTCGATGCGCAGCAGCTTCAGCAGCAGGTTGGCGGAGTGGTCGAAGACCGAGATGAGCCAGCCGAACACGGTCAGGTACGCCGTCGTCGACGGCGCGAGGGCGCGGGCGAGCGGCTCGGGGCTCGCGATGGCGAGGTTCTTCGGGAAGAGCTCGCCGAAGATCATCTGCACGACCGTCGCGACGGTGAGAGTGACGACGGTGCCGATCGTGATGCTGATCGCGGCCGGGACGCCGGCGCCGCCGAGGAGCGCACCGAGCGATTCGCCGACGAGGGGCTCGGCGACGAAGCCGACGAGCAGGCCCGTCACGGTGATGCCGAGCTGTGCTCCGGAGAGCATGAACGACGTCCGCTTCGTGACCTTCAGGGCGCGCGCCGCGGCCTTGTCGCCCACCTCGGCCTGAGCCGCGAGCTTCACGCGGTCGACCGACATGTAGGCGAACTCCTGCGCGACGAAGTAGCCGTTCGCGGCGATGATCACAAGGATCACGAGGATGCCGACCAGGAGCAGTCCGACCGTCTCGATCATGCGAGACCGCCCTGTCGGGGCGCGGCGCTCAGTGCGTCGGTCGGGCGTCTATGACTGGGGTCGCCGGAGGGCGACGAGGGTGTGTCAGCAGGCACGGGAGTTCGGGATCTCCAAGCGGGGGTCGGGAACACTCCCAGCGTCGTCAGCGAACCTTGGCACCGCCTGTGCTTCCGCCGACGCCGAAGCGCTCCACGACCTTCCGCAGCGTCGCGAGGCTGCGCGAGGTCGCCGGTCCGCCCGTGATCCGCTCGACGACGGGCGTGCGGTTGCTCTGCCGCTCGACGTCGTTCAGCACGATCGCCCACGCCGTGCCCTCTTGCTCGCCCGCGGTGAGCACGCGGCAGCGGCCCCGACGCTGAGCCTCCCGCGCGGCCTCCTCGTTCGCGGCGACCACCGGTGCGGCGTGCACCGTCAGCTCGAGGCGCGACGTGTCGGGACCGTCGGCGTGCTCAGCCACGATCCCCTCGATCACCGTCAGCGGCAGCGCGAAGACCTCGCGGCGGATGCCCGTCGCCCCCTCGAGCGCATCCTCGACCGCCTCGGCGAGCGCCGACGGGTCCGTCGACTCGACGACCACGGTGCCGTTGCTCTGCACGCTCACCGCGCCGGCCGCGCCCGCCGCGCCGAACGCGCCGAGCAGGTCGGCCGCGCTCGGGTGACCCCGCTGGCCGAGATTGACGTTCCGGATGAGGAACACGTGCCTCATGCCGTCGTCGGCTCCGCAGTCGAGACCCACTGCCGCACGAGGTGGCTCACGGCGTCCGCATTCCCGCCCACCGCGCCCTCCTCGGCGAACGTCGCGATCGCACGATCGACCCCGCGCCACTCGAGCAGAGCATCCGGGTCATCGATTGACGGCCGCTGCGTGCCCGGCGCGGCCTTGGCGGCGCCCCGATGCAGAACGAGGCGGATGCTCCCGTCACGATTCACCCCGGTAGTGACCACATCTCGGCCCGCGAGCGTGAAGCTCGGGGCGTTCCACTTGATCTCGGCGACGAGGGCCGGCTCCGCGCTGAGCATGAGCGCGCACAGAGAGCGGAGCGCCCGCGCGGCCTCGGGCTGCGGCACCGAGCCGAGGAACTGCTCGATCGCGGGCGGCATGGGCGCAGCATCCGTCATCTCTTCGCCCCTTCGCGTCGGGAACCGGTGCCGCCATCATGGCGCACGCACAGGCTCACAGCGGCGGGAACGCAGACGCGCCCTGCAGTGTTGACCCCAGTGGCCGCCGATCGCGGCCCCGTCGGAAGGACCCGCCATGACGAACCAGTACCGCGCCACTCCCGAGGCGATCGCCCGCCTCACCCCCCTGCAGCGCAAGGTGACGCAGAACGACGGCACCGAGCCGGCGTTCCGCAACGAGTACCACGACAACAAGGCCGCTGGCCTCTACGTCGACATCGTCTCGGGCCAACCGCTGTTCTCGAGCCGCGACAAGTTCGACAGCGGCACCGGCTGGCCGAGCTTCACGAAGCCCGTCAGCGCCGATGCCGTCACGACGAAGACCGACCGGACGCTCTGGATGAAGCGCGTCGAGGTGCGCTCCTCCGGCGCCGACAGCCACCTCGGGCACGTCTTCGACGACGGCCCGCGCGAGGCCGGCGGCCTGCGGTACTGCATGAACTCGGCGTCGCTGCGGTTCATCCCCGTCGACCGGCTCGAGGCCGAGGGCTACGGCGAGTTCGTCGCCCACTTCTCGACCGGCGGTGCCGGCACCACGACCACCTCGAACGGAGACGCCATGTCCATCGACCTCAGCATCGGCGAGATCACCCGCACCCCCGGCACCGAGACGGCCGTGCTGGCCGGCGGCTGCTTCTGGGGCATGGAGGATCTGATCCGCAAGCAGCCGGGCGTCATCAGCACCCGCGTCGGCTACACCGGCGGACGCAACGAGAACGCCACCTACCGCAACCACCCCGGCCACGCCGAAGCGGTCGAGATCGTCTTCGACCCGACCGTGACGACGTACCGCGACATCCTGGCGTTCTTCTTCCAGATCCACGACCCGTCGACGCTCAACCGCCAGGGCAACGACGTCGGCTCGAGCTACCGCTCGGCGATCTTCCCGCTCACCCCCGAGCAGGAGCACGTCGCCCGCGAGACCATCGCCGACGTCGACGCCACGCGCCGCTGGCCCGGCCCCGCCGTCACGACGATCGAGAAGGCGGGCCCGTTCTGGCAGGCCGAGGAGGAGCACCAGGACTACCTGATCAAGCACCCCAACGGCTACACATGCCACTACCCGCGGCCCGGCTGGACGCTGCCGCGGCGTGACGACGCGGCGGCGAGCTAGGCGCCCCCGCTAGCCTTGCGGCCATGACGAGCTGGTCGGGCGACGCATCGCTCCTGGCGACCGCCGACCGACTGCTCGGGAGCAGCCACCCGCGCGCGGCCGTCGCGCTCGTGACCCCGCAGGGCTCGGCGACGGCGTGGCGGGGCGTCTCCGAAGGCGCCGACTTCGAGATCGGCTCCATCTCGAAGGCCATGACCGGGATGCTCTACCGCGACTCGATCGACCGCGGCCGGGTCACCCCGACCACCGTGCTCGCCGAGCTCCTCCCGCTCGACGGGCACGGCGCTCTCGAGCGCGTGACGCTCGAGGCGCTCGCGTCGCACCGCTCGGGGCTCCCCCGCCTCCCTCCCGGCATGCAGCCGATGCGGCGCTCGTGGCGCCTGTGGACGCGCGGCGAGAACCCGTACGGCGACTCGCTCGCCGAGCTGCTCGAGCAGTGCCGCGGGGTGCGGCTCGGCGCGGGGTGCGGCCGATACTCGAATCTCGGCTTCCAGCTGCTCGGGCATGCGGTCGCCGCGGCCGAGGGCACGAGCTACGTCGAGCTGCTGCAGAGCCGGTTCGGGCCGGGCTACTGGGCACCTCGAACCGAAGACGAGCTTCGACCCTCGAGCCTTCGGGGCGTCTCGCGTCGCGGGCGGCCGCGGGAGGCGTGGACGGGAGAGGCGATCGCGCCGGCCGGGGGCATCCGCGCCACGATCGGGGCCATGCGCGACCTCATCGAGCGCATCCTCGACGGCTCAGCCCCCGGGCTCTCGGCGCTCGACCCCGACACCGCGTTCGGGCCGGGCGTGCGCATCGGCGCGGGCTGGATCACGATCGGCCGCGACGGGCGGAGCCTCACCTGGCACAACGGCGGCACGGGCGGGTTCCGCAGCTGGATCGGCGTCGATCGCGCCTCGGGCACCGGAGCCGTCATCCTCACCGCGTGCGAGCGCTCCGTCGATCGTGCCGGCTTCCGACTGCTCGGCGAGCCCGCGCCCTCCTCCTGATCGTCACCGCGCCGACGTAGGGTGTGCTCGACCGACCCGGAGGATGCACCGATGCACGAGATCACCTGCCCGCACTGCAGCAAGGCGTTCACCGTCGACGAGGCCGGCTACGCCGAGATCCTCAAGCAGGTGCGCGATCGTGAGTTCACGCAGGAGCTCCACGAGCGGCTCGAGCTCGCGGCGAAGGAGAAGCAGACCGAGATCGCCCTCGCCGAGGCGACCCTCACGGCGAAGTTCGAGCGCGACGCGGCCAAGAGGCAGACCGAGCTCGAGCACGCCGCCGCCGAGCGGCAGGCCGAGATCGAGCGCCTCAAAGCCGAGCTGCGGTCGACCGAGACGACGCAGAAGCTCGCCGTGAGCGAGGCTCTCGCCGCCGTCGAGCGCGAGCGCGATGCCCTCAAGAGCACGCTTGAGAAGGAGGTCGCCCAGACCCACGCCGAGGTCGAGAAGCTCAAGGCCGAACTGTCGGCCGCCGACGTCGCCCGGCAGCTCGCCCTCGCCCAGGCGACGAACGCCCTCGAGAAGGAGCGCGACGACCTCAAGCGCGACCTCGAGCTGCGCGCCACCGAGCAGAAGCTGCTCGAGGCCTCGCTCAAAGAGCAGCACAGCACCGAGGTCGCCCTCCTGCAGCAGACCATCGAGACGTACAAGGACTTCAAGGCGAAGCAGTCGACGAAGATGCTCGGCGAGACTCTCGAGCAGCACTGCGAGATCGTCTTCAACCGCGCCCGCGCCGGCGCCTTCCCCCGCGCCTACTTCGAGAAGGACAACGACGCGAGCGGCGGCACGAAGGGCGACTTCATCTTCCGCGAGTCGAACGAGGAGGGCGTCGAGGTCATCTCGATCATGTTCGAGATGAAGAACGAGGCCGACGCGACGGCGTCGAAGAAGAAGAACGAGGACTTCTTCGACAAGCTCGACAAGGACCGCACCGCGAAGGGCTGCGAGTACGCCGTCCTCGTCTCGATGCTCGAGCCCGACAGCGAGCTCTACAACGAGGGCATCGTCGACGTCTCGTACCGCTACCCGAAGATGTACGTCGTCCGTCCGCAGTTCTTCCTGCCGATCATCACGCTGCTGCGCAACGCGGCCCTCAGCACCGAGCAGGTGAAGAGCGAGCTCGCCCGGGTGCGCGAGCAGAACGTCGACATCACCAACTTCGAGGAGCGCCTGAAGGTCTTCAAGACCGGCTTCGCCCGCAACTACACGCTCGCCTCGGACCAGTTCGGCGAGGCCGTGAAGCGCATCGACGAGGCGATCAAAGACCTCGAGAAGGTCAAGGATGCCCTCATGAAGTCGGCGAACAACCTGCGGCTGGCGAACGACAAGGCCGACGGTCTCACCATCAAGTCGCTCACGCGCGGCAACCCGACGATGGCGGCGAAGTTCGCCGAGCTCGAGAAGGGCGAGGTCGCGGTCGCCGAGGTCGACTGACGCGACCGCCGCTCAGGCCCGGGCCGCGCGCTCCTCGATCTCATCGATGCGTCGCTGCAGGAACCGGCGCTCAGCGGCCGTCGGGGCGAGCGCCAGGGCGCGGCGGTAGTGCGGCAGCGCCTCCGCGTCCTCCCCCCGGCGGCGCCAGAGGTCGGCACGCGTGGCGTGGAGGAGGTGGTACTCCGCGAGCGGGGCGTCGAGGTCGAGGGTGTCGAGCAGGGCGATCCCAGCATCCGGGCCGTCGGAGAGCGCCACTGCGATCGCACGGTTCAGATCGATGACGGGCGACGGGGAGATCTTGCTCAGTCGCGCGTAGAGGGAGGCGATGCGATCGAACCGTGTCGCCTCGGCGGTGGGGGCCGTCGCGTGCTCGGCGGCGATCTGCGCCTGCAGGAGGTACGGGCCGGGGGCGGCGCCGACCTCGCGGAGGGCCGTCTCAGCTTCGGCGAGCACGCGAACGGCCTCGGCGATGGCCGCCGCGTCCCAGAGGGTGCGGTCCTGCTCGGCGAGCAGCACGAGCTCGCCCTCGGCGTCGAGCCGTGCCGGCGTGCGCGAGTGCTGGAAGAGCTGCAGGGCGAGCAGCGCGAGCACCTCGGGCTGCTGTGGCATGAGCTGGGCGACGAGACGCGTGAGACGGATCGCCTCATCGGCGAGGGCCGGGCGCACGATGTCGTCGCCGCTGCCGGAGGAGTAGCCCTCGGAGAAGAGCAGGTACAGCACCGCCAGCACCCCGGCGGTCCGCTCGGGGAGCAGCCGAAGCGGCGGGACGCGATAGGGGATGCCCGCCGCCCGGATCTTCGCCCGCGCCCGCACCAGCCGCTTCTGCATCGTCTGCTCGCTCACGAGGAAGACGCCCGCGGTCTCGGCGACCGTGAGCCCCAGGACGGTGCGGAGCGTGAGGGCGACGCGGGACTCCATCGCGAGGGCGGGGTGGCAGCAGGTGAAGATGAGGCGGAGCCGGTCGTCGTCGATCTGCATCGTCGGCGCCTCCTCCTCTGGCGGCTCGAGTTCTCGGGCGTGCCGCTCGGTCGCTCTGCGCTCGGTCGTCACCCTGCGGATCGCATCAGTGGCCGCGTTCCTGGCGACCGTCGTGAGCCAGGCGCCGGGGTTGTCGGGGATGCCGCGCTCGGGCCACGTCGTCAGCGCTCGGGTGACGGCGTCGTGGAAGGAGTCCTCGGCGAGATCCCAGTCGCCGGTGTGGCGGATCAGCGTTGCGACGATGCGCAGGCGCTCGGACGCGACGACCTCGGCGAGAGCTGCGCTCGCTTCGGTCGCCGCGTCACGAGGTGCGGGCATCCGTCGCCTCGATGCTCAGCCCTCGAACGGCCAGATGGGCCGGACCTCGACCCGACCGAACCGGGCCATCGGGTGGGCGGCGGCGATCTCGAGGGCCTCATCCAGGTTCTCGACGTCGATGAGGTCGAAGCCGGCGACCCACTCCTTGGTCTCGGCGAACGGGCCGTCGGTGAGGATGGTCGCGCCGTCGCGGACCGTCACCGTGGTGGCGTCCGACGGCGGGCGAAGGCGGTTGCCCGTGCGGGCGATGCCGCGGCGCTCGATGTCGGCGCTCCACTCCTCGATGTTGTCCTCCTCGGGGATGTACGTGGGGGCTTCGGGGTCGTTGATGATGAGCAGCAGGTATTCCATGGTCGTCTCCTTGAGTCAGTGGGGTGTCGTGCGCGTCAGTTCGCGGCATGCATGAGGCGCCGCACCTCGATGGGCGAGTACTTCGCCTCGGCGAAGCGCCCGGCGATCGCTACGGCGCGATCGAGGTCGGCGACGTCGACGATGTAGTAGCCGCCCACGTGCTCGGTGCCCTCGGTGAACGGCCCGCGAGTGGTCACGGGTGCCCCGTCGTGGTGGCCGACGACGGTGACGTGCTCGGTGTCGAGCTCGTTCGTGTCGACGAGCTCGCCGGAGGCCGAGAGCTCGGCGATCAGCTCGCCGTGCGTCGCCTCGAGGGCGGGGTCGTCACCGCTCGCCCAGACCGCTTCGGCCGTCTCGTTCGAATGGATCAGGATCATGAAGCGCACGGGCGCCCCCTTCTGTCGAGGTCGATTACACCAGGACGACGAAGAGGGGCGTGCCGGGAGGACACACCACGGGAAATCGGTGCCGAAGTCGGCGCTACAGCAGCTCGTCGTCCTCGTCGTCCGCGACATCGTTCGGCCGCGAGGTCGACGACGCCGGGCGCTCGCCGACGGCGGTGCCAGGCTTCACACCGGTCCCGGGCGCGTGCTTGTCGCGCTCGACCACGAGCCACTCGGGCATCTCCTCGAGCAGAGCCTTGATCTCGGCGGTCGTCATCGAGTCGCTCACTCCCCCGCGCGCGAGCGCCGAGTTCGACACGCCCAGGCGGCGGGCGACCTCATCGCGCGGGTGCGGGCCCTCGCGGCGCAGCGACGTCAGCCACTCGGGCGGGTTCTCCTGAAGCTCCATGAGCGCGGTGCGCGAGATCTGCGCCTCCTGGAACTCCGCGGGCGTCGCCGGCAGGAACACGCCGAGCTTCTTCGCGGCCGTCTTCGGGCTGAGCAGCTGCTCCTTCGGGGGCTTCGGCTGCTGGCGGCGGTCTTCGCGGGGC
>NZ_JAUSMI010000015.1 GCF_030645145.1 Microcella sp.
GGGGGCCGTGCCCGGCGCCGCGAGTCCCGAGCTGCGGGCGACGATGCCCGGCGCGGTCGTCGCGCTCGGCGCCGCCGACGGCGACCGCGTCGAGGCCGGCCGGCCGATCGTGACCGTCGAGGCGATGAAGATGGAGCACGCCGTGCTCGCCCCGCACCCCGGTGTCGTGCGCCTCGAGGTCGCCGTCGGCGACCAGGTGAGGCAGGGCCAGGTCGTCGCGCGCATCGAGCTCGAGCCGAGCGACCCGGCCGAGCAGCCGGGCACGCACGCGGCTGACGCCGCGATCGCGGCAGATCCCCCGACCACCGCAGCCGGCGATCCCGGCGCGACCACCGCATCCGCCCCCCACGAAGGAGCCCCCGCATGATCGAGTTCACCGAAGAGCAGCTCGAGCTGCAGAGCATGGTGCGCGAGTTCGCGAACGAGGTCGTCGACCCCGCCGCGTACGAGGCCGACCGGACGAAGACGCTGCCGATGGACGTCGTGCGGCAGATGGGCGAGATGGGGCTGTTCGGGCTGCCGTTCCCCGAGGAGTACGGCGGGCAGGGCGGCAGCTACGTCGAGCTGTGCCTCGCGATCGAGGAGCTCGCGCGCGTCGACCAGTCGATCGCCGTGACCCTCGAGGCGGGTGTGGGGCTTGGAGCGATGCCGATCTTCCGCAGCGGCACGGAGGAGCAGAAGCAGCAGTGGCTGCCGCGCCTGACCTCGGGCGAGGCGCTCGCGGGCTTCGGGCTCACCGAGGCCGAGGCGGGCTCCGACGCGGGCGCGACCCGCACGACCGCGCGACTCGAGGGCGGCGAGTGGGTCATCGACGGGTCGAAGCAGTTCATCTCCAACTCGGGCACGCCCATCACCGAGCTCGTGACCGTGACCGCGGTCACCGGGCGCGACGACAACGGGAAGGCCGAGCTCAGCGCGATTCTCGTGCCGTCGGGCACGCCCGGCTTCACGGTCGAGCCCGCGTACGACAAGGTCGGCTGGCACGCCTCCGACACGCACCCGCTGACGTTCCAGGGCGCGCGCGTGCCCGAGGCGAACCTGCTGGGGGAGCGCGGGCGGGGGTTCGCGAACTTCATCCAGACGCTCGACGAAGGCCGCGTCGCGTTCGCCGCCCTCGGGACGGGCGCGGCGCAGGGCTGCCTCGACGAGTCGATCGCCTACGCGAAGAGCCGCAAGGTTTTCGGCCGCCCGATCGGGGCGAACCAGCACATCGCCTTCACGCTCGCGCGCATGGAGGCGCGCGTGCACCAGGCGCGGCTCGCGACGTACGACGCGGCGTTCCGGCTCGTCGCGGGCAAGCCCTTCAAGAAGCAGGCGAGCATCGCCAAGATGGTGGCGAGCGAGGCGGCGATGGACACCGCCCGCGACGCGACCCAGATCTTCGGAGGCTACGGATTCATGAACGAGTACCGCGTCGCCCGGCACTACCGCGACTCGAAGGTCATCGAGATCGGCGAGGGCACGACCGAGGTGCAGCTCATGATCATCGCCCGCGAGCTGGGTTTCTCATGAGCGCCGATGCGCCGGGCGAGGGCGGGGGCGAGGGCCGCCGCATCGTGCAGCGCGGCCTCTGGTTCGACGAGTTCGAGGTCGGCGCGACCTACGTCCACGCGCCGGGCCGCACGCTCACTGAGGCCGACAACGTGCTCTTCACGACCCTCACGATGAACACGCAGTCGCTGCACCTCGACGCCGCGTGGTCGGCCGAGCAGCCGTTCGGCGAGCGGCTGGTCAACTCGATGCTCACGCTCTCGACCCTCGTCGGAGCATCCGTCGCGCAGCTCACGCAGGGCACGATCGTCGCGAACCTCGGCTTCACCGAGGTCGCCTTCCCGCACCCGATGCGCCACGGCGACACCCTCTACTCCGAAACGCTCGTGGAGGCGAAGCGGCTCTCGGGCTCGCGGCCGGGGCAGGGCATTGTCACGCTGCGCCACACTGGCCGCAACCAGGACGGCACCGTCGTCGCGACCGCGACCCGCTCGACGCTCGTGTGGTGCGAGGGGCATGCGCCGTGACCTCGGCGGCGCTCGGTGACGCGGGCTTCGCGCTCGGCCCGGCGATCCTGTTCGTGCCGGGCGATCGCCCCGAGCGCTTCGCGAAGGCCGCCGAGCGCGCCGACGCGGTCATCATCGATCTCGAGGATGCCGTGGCGCCGGCCGACAAGGAGCGCGCGCGCGAGGCGCTGCGGGCCTCCGATCTCGACCCGACCCGCACGATCGTGCGAGTGAACGCGCGGGGCACGGCCGACCACGCGCTCGACGTGGCCGCCGTGAGGGAGACCGGGTACCGCATCCTCATGCTGCCCAAGGCGGAGAGCGCGGCGGACGCGGCGGCGCTCGCGGCGGATCTGTCGAACCCGACGGGATGCGCGATCGTCGCGCTCGTCGAGACCGCGGCGGGGGTGCTCGCGGCCGAGGAGCTCGCGGCCGAGCCGTCGGTCGTCGCGCTCATGTGGGGCGCGGAGGATCTCGTCGCCTCGCTCGGCGGAACCTCGAGCCGCGGCCCCGACGGTCGGTACCGCGACGTCGCGCGGCACGCCCGGGCTCGCGTGCTGCTCGCCGCCGGCGGGCACGGCATCGCCGCGATCGACGCAGTACACCTCGACATCGCCGACCTCGACGGCCTCGGGGAGGAGGCGCGCGACGCCGTGGCGCAGGGCTTCGCGGCGACGGCGTGCATCCACCCCGGTCAGGTCGAGACGATCAGGGCCGCGTATCGGCCCTCGGCCGAGGAGGTCGTCTGGGCGCGCGGGGTGCTCAATGCCGCGTCGGCAGCCGGCGCCTCCGGAGTGTTCGCGCACGAGGGCCGCATGGTCGACGAGCCGGTGCTGCGTCACGCGCGCCGGGTACTGCAGCGCGCGGGGGAGTAGCCCGGCTCGACCGCACCACCGCCGCATCGGGCTGCGCGCGGTAGGGGATCGGGTCCGCACGCGTCGCCCTTCCAGAACTACGGAGCGGGTGAAACGTCTTCATGCGTTCCGTAGTTTTGGAAGGGTGCCGAGGGTAGGGCTCGGAGAGCGGATTGCAGAGAGTGCGTCAGCGCGGCAGAGAGTGCGTCAGCGCGGCAGACTCAGCGGCGGCTACTCCTCGAACGTGTTCACCATCGCGTGCGCCGCGCGCAGCATGTGATCCCAGATCGCTTCCTCGTGCAGCGGGGGCAGCTGCAGCGAGTCGAGCGCCGCGCGCATGTGCGTGAGCCAGCGGTCGCGCGCGTCAGGGTTGACCTTGAACGGCATGTGCCGCATGCGCAGCCGCGGATGCCCGCGCTGCTCGCTGTAGGTCGTCGGGCCGCCCCAGTACTGCTCGAGGAAGGCGGTCAGTCGCCAGACGGCTCCCTCCATGTCGTCGTCGGGGTACATCGGGCGCAGCACCGGGTCCGACTCGATGCCCTCGTAGAACTTCCGGACGAGGCGCTCGAAGGTCGCGTGCCCGCCGACCTGCGCGAACATCGGGTCGGTCGGTCCGCCGGTCGCGCCGAGCGTGAGGTGGGCCATCAGTCGGCCGCCTTCTCGGGCGACGTCGGCGGAGCATCCGCAACAGCCGCCGCCGCGGCGCGCGACACGGGCTTGCCCGCCGGCTTCCGCGGAGCCTTCGCATCGAGCCCGTCGAGCACGACTCGGTTGAGGGCAGGCAGAGCGACGCCGAGGTCGTCGAGGGCGTCCTTCATGCGGCGGCGCAGCTCGCGCGCGATGTCGAACTGATCGCCCGAGCGCACCTTCACGACGAGCCGGATGACGAGCGCCTCGGCCGAGATCGACTCGATGCCCCACACCTCCGGCTTCTCCAAGATCTTCCGCGTCCAGGTCGGGTCGTCGGCCATCGCCTGCGCCGTGTCGAGCATCGTCTTCTCGACCGAGTCGATGTCGGCCGTGTACGGAGCGGGGATGTCGAGGATGACCCGCGCCCAGCCCTGCGACTTGTTGCCGACGTTCGCGATCTCGCCGTTGCGCACGTACCAGAGGGTGCCGTTCACGTCGCGCACCTGCGTCACGCGCACCGCGACCGTCTCGACGACGCCCGAGACCGGCCCCTGCGTCGTGACGAGGTCGACGATGTCGCCCACGCCGAGCTGGTCCTCGAAGACCATGAACAACCCGTTGAGCATGTCCTTGACGACGTTCTGCGCGCCGAAGCCGAGCGCCGCGCCGAGGATGCCCGCCGAGGCGATGAGCGCCGTGACCGAGAACTGCAGCTCGCTCAGCACGAGCACGATCGCGATCGACACGATCGACCACGTCACGAGGTTGTTGAGCACCGAGCCGATCGTCCGGGTGCGCTGAACGACGCGCACCGCCATGAGCGGCGAGGCGCTCAGCTCGACCGTGTGCTCGACAGCCTGCGCCTTCTTGACGCCGTTGACGACGCGGTCCACCACGCGCCGAATCGACACGCGCAGCAACGCCCGCAGGATGACTGCTCCGACGATGACGCCGAGGATGCGCAGCGGAACGCGCCACGCCAGGTACCAGGCGTAGATGCCGTCGCCGAGGGTCGACCAGTCGAAGGTGTCCATCGCCTTCAGCCTAGTGACGGGCGAGCCGGGGAACGCCCGAGGGCCCCGTCGATCGACGAGGCCCTCGAGGTGCTCCGGCCGGGCATCCGTCGCAGGATGCCCGTGGTGATCCGACTACGCCCGGTCGCGCTCCTGAGCGGCGAGCGCCCGCTCGACGCCCGCGAGGTTCTCCGAGACCATCCGACGCAGCGCGGCCGGCTGGTCGGGGTTCGCGTCGAGCCACGCGCGGGTCGCGTCGACGAGGCGCAGCGACGCGAGCGGTGCCGGGTAGAGGCCGAGGATGAGGTACTCGGCGATCTTGTAGCTGCGGCTCGTCCAGATGCCGGTGAGGGCGTCGAAGTAGCGGCCGACGAGCCCCTCGAGCCCCGCGGGGTCGTTGACGTGCTGGAAGCCCATCGTCGTCATGCGCACGATCGCGTTCGGCACCGAGTCGTCGGTGAGCAGGTGCTCCATGACGGCGGCCTTGCTCTCCGCGTCGGGGAACGCCGCGTTCGCGCGCGACGCGGCCTGCTGGCCGTTCGAGGTGTTGTCCTTCGCGAGAGCCGCGTCGATGTCGCCCGGCGTGATCGCGCCGACGAGGGCGAGGCCCTCCAGGAGCTCCCACTCGAGGTCGGTGTCGACGCTGAGGCCGTCGAGCGCGATCGAGCCGTCGCGGAGGCCCGCGAGGATCTCGCCGTGAGCCGGCGTCGCCGCCATGTTCGCGAAGAACTTCACGAACTGGAACTGCGCGTCGCTGCCCGCGTCGGCGCCCTGGGCGAGCGACCACAGCGCGTCGGCGACCTCGGTGATCGTCGCGTCGCGGCGCGACGGGTCGACGTAGAGGCGCGCGACGGTCGTGAGCTGCGTGAGCGTGGTGCGGATCGTCGTCGACTCGGTCTCGGTCGCGATGTTGTTGAGCACGAGCCGCACGTAGTCGCGCGGAACCGCCTCGGCGTCGCGCGTGGCATCCCACACCGCGCCCCACACGATCGCGCGGGCCAGCGGGCTCTCGATCGCCGCGAGGTGCTCGATCGCGACGGCGAGCGAGGCCTCGTCGAGGCGGATCTTCGCGTACGCGAGGTCGTCGTCGTTGAGCAGGATGAGCGCGGGGCGGCTCCGGCCCACGAGCTCGGGAACGTCGGTGCGCTCGCCGTCGACGTCGAGCTCGAGGCGGTGCGTGCGCGTGAGCGCACCATCCACGAGGTCGTAGAAGCCGATTGCCATGCGGTGCGGGCGGATCGTCGGGTAGTCGGCGGCGGCGCTCTGCAGCACGGCGAAGGACGTGATGACGCCGCTGTCGTCGACCGAGAGCTCGGGGCGGAGCGTGTTGACGCCCGCCGTCTCGAGCCACTTCTCGCTCCACGAAGTCAGCTCGCGGCCGCTCGCGGCCTCGAGCTCGACGAGCAGGTCGCGCAGCTCGGTGTTGCCCCACGCGTGCTTCTGGAAGTACGCGGAGACGCCCGCGAAGAAGGCCTCCTGGCCGACCCACGCGACGAGCTGCTTGAGCACGCTGCCGCCCTTGGCGTACGTGATGCCGTCGAAGTTGACCTGCACGTCCTCGAGGTCGTTGATCGTCGCGACGACGGGGTGCGTCGAGGGCAGCTGGTCCTGGCGGTACGCCCAGCTCTTCTCCATCGCCTGGAAGGTCGTCCAGGCCTCGTGCCACTCGGTGGCCTCGGCGGTGGCGATCGTCGACGCCCACTCGGCGAACGACTCGTTGAGCCACAGGTCGTTCCACCACTTCATCGTGACGAGGTCGCCGAACCACATGTGGGCGAGCTCGTGCAGGATCGTGACGACGCGGCGCTCCTTGATCGCGTCGGTGACCTTCGACCGGAAGACGTAGGTCTCGGTGAAGGTCACGGCGCCCGCGTTCTCCATGGCGCCCGCGTTGAACTCGGGCACGAAGAGCTGGTCGTACTTCTCGAACGGGTACGCGACGCCGAAGCGCGACTCGAAGTACTCGAAGCCCTTGCGCGTGATGTCGAAGATGTAGTCGGCGTCGAGGTACTCGAAGAGCGAGGCGCGCGCGAAGATGCCGAGCGGGATGGTGCGGCCGTCGGCGCTCGTGAGCTCGCTCGTGACGCTCTGATACGGGCCCGCGACGATCGCGGTGATGTAGCTCGAGATGCGCTTCGTGGTCGCGAAGACGGTCGTGGCGCTCTCGCCCTGGTCCTCGCGCGATTCGACGGGGGAGTTCGATACGACGACCCACGACTGCGGCGCGGTCACCGTGAAGCGGAACGTCGCCTTGAGGTCGGGCTGCTCGAAGACCGCGAAGACGCGGCGGCTGTCGGGCACCTCGAACTGCGAGTACAGGTACACCTCGCCGTCGACCGGGTCGACGAAGCGGTGCAGGCCCTCGCCCGTGTTGGTGTACTCGTGGTCGGCGACGACCGTGAGCTCGTTGCGCTCGGCGAGGTTCTCGAGGCGGATGCGCGTGCCGTCGGCGATCGCGGCCGCATCGAGCACGGCGCCGTTGAGCGTGACGCTGTGCACCGTGCGGGTGATCGCGTCGATGAACGTGCTCGCGCCGGGGGTCGCGGTGAAGACCACGGTCGACGTCGACCGGAACACCTCGGCTCCCGTGGTCAGGTCGAGCGCGATGTCGTAGCTCTCGGTCTGGACGAGCGACGCGCGCTCCTGGGCTTCGGCGCGGGTCAGATTCTCTCCGGGCACAGCGGGGCCTCCTTCGGCACACAGGGGATGGCTCCGCTCGTGGCGGAGCGACTCCACCCTATTCGGCCACGCGCATCCACACGATGCCGTGGGCGGGGATCACCAGGTCGCGTCGCAGGTCGATCGTGCCGCCCGCGATGAGGTCCTCTCCCGTCGCCGGCAGCCCGGAGAGCGTGAGCGCCGTCACCGTCTGCGGGTCGTCGGCGACATTGGCGAGGCACAGGATGCGCGTGCCGAGCCCCGGCCGCTGATACCCGATGACGTGCGGGTTGTTCGCGTCGAAGGCGACGAGGGCGCCGCCGGCGAGCTCCGCTGTCTGGCGGCGCACGGCCAGCAGGCGCGCGAGGCGCGCGTAGAGCATCCCCGCCGCGGTCGTCGCGTCGTGTCGCTGCGCGTACAGCTCCTGGGGGTACGGAGGCCGGTTGACCCAGCGGCTGTCCTCGCGGTGCGCGGGGTCGGCGATGTAGGCGTAGTCGTTGAGCTGGCCGACCTCGTCGCCGAGGTACAGCAGCGGCACCCCGCCGGTCGAGAGGGGGATGCTGTGCGCGAGCACGATGCGATCGATCGCCCCCGCATCGCCCGCTTCGAGCCCCGCGAGAGATGCGGTCGTGCCCGAGATGCGGCAGTCGCCCGTCTTCGGGTTGTCCTGGAACGGCACGCCGCGCGCGAACGAGCCCGGGAACCGGTCGACGAAGAAGTTGTTGAGGAAGCGCCGGTGGCTGTAGCCGTCGATGCCGAGCTCGGCCGCGTCCTCGTCGGCGAAGGTCCAGCCGATGTCATCGTGGCTGCGCACGTAGTTGACCCACGCCGTGCCGGCGGGGAGGGCGTGCCGGCGCTCGAGCGCCTGCTGGAGCAGGCGGCCGTCGCGCGTCGCGAGCGAGTTCCAGATGAGCGCCATCTGCAGCGGGTTGTAGCTGAGCTGGCATTCCTCGGGCGAGATGTACTGGACGACCTCGTCGGGGTGCACGATCGCCTCCGACTTGAACAGCACGGCCGGGGCGGCGATGCGCAGGGCCGCGTTGAACGCCCTGATGATCAGGTGCGCCTCGGGGAGCGACTCGCACTGCGTGCCGAGCTGCTTCCAGATGAACGCGACCGCATCCATGCGCAGGATGTCGACGCCCTGGTTGGCGAGGAAGAGCATCTCGCCCGCCATCGCGCGGAAGACGGCGGGGTTCGAGTAGTTGAGATCCCACTGGAAGGTGTGGAAGGTCGCCCAGATCCAGCGGCCGGTGCGCGAGCCGTCGGGGGAGTCGGGCATCCGCACGAACGAGCCGGGGTGGTCGTCGGGGAAGATTTCGCGGACCGTCCGCTCGAAGGCGTCGGGCATCTGGCGGTCGTCGAAGACCCAGTAGTAGTCCTCGAACTCGCGCTCGCCGTTCAGGGCCCGCTGCGCCCACTCGTGCTCGTTCGACGTGTGGTTGAAGATGAAGTCGACGACGAGCGCGATGCCCGCCTCGCGCAGCTCGGCCGCGAGCGCCGTGAGCTGCGCCATGTCGCCGAGCGCGGGGCTCACCTCGCGGTAGCTCGACACGGCGTAGCCGCCGTCGCTGTTCTCCTCCGGGGCGAGGAAGAGCGGCATGAGGTGCAGGTAGGTGAGCCCGAGCTCCTGGAAGTAGGGGATGCGCGCGCTCACGCCGCGCAGATCGGTCGCGTACCGGTCGACGTAGATGACGCCGCCGAGCATCCGGTTCGAGGTGAACCAGTCGGGGTCGGCCTCGCGGGCGGCGTCGAGCGCGCGCAGCTCGGCGGGGCGGGCCTGCCAGCTCGTCGCGAGCTGCGCGACGAGCAGCTCGAGCTCGCGGTCGGTGCGCTCGCTCTCGCCGTACACCTCGCGGAACAGGCTCGCGAGGCGGGGGAGCTCCCGGTCGACGCGCTCGCTCAGTCGGGCCCAGTCCTCATCGGTCGTGCTCGCGTCGCGAGCGCCCGCCAGCGCGACCTGCAGTGCTCGCTCCATCGCGGCATCCCCCTCATCGTTCGGACGACATCATTGTCCAAGTGGACAAGACGTGGCATCCTTGCCCCATGGCGTCCACGGTATTCGAACGCGCGCGACCCGACGAGCGGCTCATCAGCGCGGCGCTCGCCGACTCGCGCCTTGCGGTCTTCTGGCTCGACGACCTCCCCGACCGTGCGCCCCACCCGGCGCTCTCGACGCGCGAACGCGCCGACCTCGCGGTCGTCGGCGGGGGTTACGCAGGCCTCTGGACGGCCCTGCTCGCGAAGGAGCGCGACCCGGATGCGCGCGTCATCCTGCTCGAGGGAAAGCGGGTCGGCTGGGCGGCGTCCGGCCGCAACGGCGGCTTCGTCGAGGCGACGCTCACGCACGGGGCGAAGAACGGCGAGCAGCGCTTCCCCGACGAGCTCGCGACGCTCGACCGCCTCGGAATGCAGAACCTCGACGACATCGAGGCGACCGTGCGCGACCGCGACTGGAGCTGCGACTTCGAGCGCGTCGGCTCGTTCGCCGTCGCGACCGAGCCGTACCAGGTGCGCGAGCTCGCCGAGGCGCACGACGGGCACTCCGAGCTCTTCCACGACGCCGCGGCGATGCAGCGCGCGATCGCCTCGCCCACGTACCAGGGCGGCCTGCTGTCGACGCGCGACACCGCGCTCGCGCACCCCGGGAAGCTCGGCCGCGAGCTGCTGCGGGCGTGCCTCGAGGCGGGCGTCGAGGTCTTCGAGAACTCCCCGGTGAGCTCGCTGCGCGCCGAACCGGATGCCGTCGAGCTGTCGACGAAGGCCGGCGGCATCGTGCGCGCCGATCGCGTCGCCCTCGCGACCAACGCCTTCCCGTCGCTGCTCAAGCGCTACCGCCTGCACACCGTGCCCGTGTACGACTACGTGCTCATGACCGAGCCGCTCACCACCGCGCAGCTCGCGTCGATCGGGTGGGAGGGCCGGCAGGGAGTCGCCGACTCCGCGAACCAGTTCCACTACTACCGGCTCTCGGCCGACAACCGGATCCTCTGGGGCGGCTACGACGCCATCTACCACTACGGCGGCCGCATCCGCTCCGACTACGACGACCGACGCGAGAGCTTCGCGACGCTCGCGAGCCACTTCCTCACGACGTTCCCGCAGCTCGAGGGCGTGCGCTTCACGCACCGCTGGGCGGGCGTCATCGACACCTCGAGCCGCTTCTGCGCCTTCCACGCGACCGCGCACGGCGGCCGCGTCGCCTACTCGGCGGGCTTCACGGGGCTCGGCGTCGCCGCGACCCGCTTCGCCGCGAACGTCATGCTCGACCAGCTCGCGGGGCTCGAGACCGAGCGCACGAGCCTGAAGATGGTGAACCAGCTCCCGCTGCCGTTCCCGCCCGAGCCGGCGACGTACCCGGCCGTGCAGTCGGTGCGCTGGGCGCTCGATAGGGCCGACCACCGCGAGGGGCGTCGCAATCTGCTCCTTCGCACGCTCGACGCGGTGGGTCTAGGGTTCGACTCGTGACCTCTCTTCCGCTCGACGCGCCCACGATCCTCCAGGCCCTCGAGCTCGACCTCGAACTCGAGCGCGTCGACCCCGAGCAGGTCGTCGACGGCGACCCGCACGTCGGCTCGGTCGCCCTCACCGAGGTCGACGACTGGGAGGTCGGCGTCTGGGAGCTCACTCCCGGGATCGTCACCGACGTCGAGGTCGAGGAGGTCTTCATCGTGCTGCGCGGCCGGGCGATCCTTCGCCGCGAGGACGGCTCGGAGACCGAGCTCGTCCCGGGCTCTGTCGGCCGGCTCGAGGACGGCGAGGAGACCGAGTGGGAAGTGCTCGAGACGCTGCGGAAGATCTACATCGCCTGAGCCCGGCCCGCGCCGGGCATCCGCGCCCGCATCGCCTCGGAGGCGCAGCGTCTACCAGGTCGAGTCGCCGCGGATGGCGACGTCGCTGCCGCCGTCGATGAAGACGACCTGACCGCACAGGTGCGTGTTCTCGACGCTCGTCAGATAGGCCAGCAGGTGCGCGACGCTCGAGGCCTCGGCGATGCCGTTGAGGGGCATGGGCACCATCTCGAGGATGGCCTTCCGCGCCTCCTCGGTCTCGGTGTACTGCGCCGTCATGGCCGTCTCGATCACGCCCGGTGCGACGCCGTTGAGGGGGATGCCCGCCCCGGCCCATTCGGGCGTCGCCGCGTTCCGGCGGATCCAGCGCACGAGCGCGCGCTTGGTCGAGCCGTAGATGAGGCCGCCCTGGCCGGCGTCGAGGAGCTCCTTCGCGCGGTGGAGCGCCGCCGGCTCGTCGTGCGCGAGGCACGCGTCGACGAGCTCGTCGTCGACGGGGAAGAGCGAGGCCATCGACGCGGTCGCGACCGCGCGCGGGGCCGAGGAGCCGGAGAGCAGCGGGCGCAGCCCCTCGAGCGTCGCGAGCGCGCCGAAGTAGTTGACAGCGACCGTCGCCGTCGACTCGGTCGCAAGGCCCGCGTTCGCGATGACGGCGTCGATCGTGCCGCCGCTGAGGTCGCGCGCGTGCTCGACGAGCGCGGCGCGGCCCTCGTGCGTCGTGAGGTCGGCGACGATGTCGGCATCGTGCACGTCGACGCCGATGACGCGGTGACCCTGAGCGGCGAGCAGGTCGGCGGTCGCGGCGCCGATGCCGCTCGCCGAGCCCGTGATGAGATAGGTGCGGGTCATGAGAATGACTCCTTCCGAATCGGATTGCGGCTCAGCATCCCACCGCCCCCGCGGCGCGTCCAGGGACCTTCGGCCCGCTTCCGACGGCCCTAGAATCGTGGTCATGCGCATCCACGTGGCCACCGATCACGCCGGTCTCGAGTTCAGCCGCACGGTCCGCGAGCACGTCGCGAGCCTCGGCCACGAGGTGCACGACCACGGCCCCGTCGACTACGACCCGCTCGACGACTACCCGGCCTTCTGCATCAACGCCGCGCGCGCCGTCGCGCGCGACCACGAGCAGGGCGTCGAGGCCCTCGGCATCGTCTTCGGCGGGTCGGGCAACGGCGAGCAGATCGCCGCCAACAAGGTCCAGGGCATCCGCGCCGCGCTCGTCTGGAGCGACGCGACCGCGACCCTGGCCCGCGAGCACAACGACGCGAACGTCATCGCGATCGGCGCCCGTCAGCACTCCGTCGAGGAGGTGCTGCGCTTCATCGACGTCTTCATCTCGACGCCGTTCCCCGGCGACGAGCGCCACGCGCGCCGCATCGCCCAGGTCGGCGAGTACGAGTCGACCGGCGCGATCGCCGGCCACGGCATCGTCTGATCGTGCCCGAGGGTCACTCCGTCCATCGCATCGCCCGCCAGTTCGGGCGCCACTTCGTCGGCCGCCGCGTCAGCGCGAGCTCGCCGCAGGGGCGCTTCGCCGACGGCGCCGCGCTCATCGACGGCCGGACCATGACCGACGCGCGCGCGGTCGGCAAGCAGATGTTCCTCGAGTTCGACGACGCCGTCTGGCTGCGCGTCCACCTCGGGATCTACGGCGCGTGGGACTTCGCTGGCGCGGTCGCATCGGCGACCGCGCGCCCGGCGGCGAGCGACTCGTCGGGATCGGCGAGCGAGAGCGGCGCGACGGAGCCTGAGATGCTGACCGGCCGCATGGGGCAGACGGGGATGCGCGGAGCATCCGACGACGACGACGCAGCCGCCCCGACCACCGTCGTCGGCGCGCACGAGGAGTCTCTCGCCTCGATCGGCGCCCCGCGCCGCACGCGCCTGCGGATGGCCGAGGCCGAGACGGAGAGCGCGATCGACGACCTCGCGCTCGAGGGCTTCCCGCCCGACCCGATCGGCGCGGTGCGCGTGCGCCTGCTCACCGACTCGGCCGTCGCCGACCTGCGCGGGCCGACCGCGTGCGAGGTGCTCGACGCCGCCGCGGTGCAGCAGGTCATCGACAGGCTCGGCCCCGACCCGCTCATCGACGACGCCGACGCGGGGGAGGAGCGCATGCTCGCGCGCATCCGTCGCCGTCGCGTGCCGATCGGCCTGCTGCTCATGGACCAGTCGGTCGTGAGCGGCATCGGCAACGTCTACCGCGCCGAGCTGCTGTTCCGCGCGCGCCTCGACCCGCACGCACTCGGCGCGGATCTGCCGGAGGACGTCATCCGCGGCCTCTGGCGCGACTGGCGCTACCTGCTCGGCGTCGGCGTCGACACGGGCCAGATGCTCACGATGGACGGCCTCGACGAGGAGTCGCGCCGCCTCGCGCTGCGCAACCGCGCCGACCGCCACTGGGTCTACAAGCGCGAGGGCCTGCCGTGCCGCGTGTGCGGGACCCACATCGTCATGGAGCTCGCCGCGGCCCGCAAGCTCTACTACTGCCCGAGCTGCCAGGTCTGAGGCTTCTCATGCGTCACTCACCCCATTTCTTCCTGACCGACCCCGACGAGCTGCGCCGCCTCGTGCGCGAGAACCCGTGGGCGACGATCGTGTCGCACGTGCCCGACCGCGGCATCGTCGCCTCGCACTACCCGTTCCTCCTCGACGAGGAGGCCTCGACCGGCGATGACATCGTGCTCGTGAGCCACGTCGGCCGCCCTGACGAGCAGCTGCACGAGCTCGGCAGCCGCGAGGTGCTCGTGATCGTGCAGGGCCCGCACGGTTACGTCTCGTCGTCCTGGTACGCCGAGGGCGACATCGTCCCGACCTGGAACCACGTCACCGCCCACCTCTACGGCACCCCCGAGATCCTGAGCGACGACGAGAACCTGCGCGTGCTCACCCACCTGACCGACCACTTCGAGAAGGAGGTCGCCGAACCGCGCGGCCTCCACCTCGACCCCGAGAAGAGCGCGCGCATCGCGAAGGGCACGGTGGGCATCCGCCTGCGCGTGACCCGCGTCGACGCGCGCGCGAAGCTCAGCCAGAACAAGACCCCCGAGGTCGTCGACCGCATCGTCGGCGAGCTCGAGGGCGACGGCCCGTACGCGAGCACGGGCCTCGCCCGCGAGATGAGGAGACTCCATGATCCGCGCCATCCGTGACGCCCGGCCGCTCGGAGGCCACGCGCCGATCGACGTGACGATCGCCGACGGCGTCATCACGGGCATCCACCCCGCCGGCACGATCGCCGCGGGGGAGGGCGTCGTCGACCTCGACGGCCGCTTCCTGCTCCCCGGCCTGTGGGACGAGCACGTGCACCTCACGCAGTGGGCTCAGCACCGCCGTCGCCTCGATCTGTCGGGCGCGTCGAGCGCGCGCGACGTCGCCGATCGGGTGACGGATGCCCGTGCCCACGCCGCGCCGGGCGACACGATCGTCGGCGGAGGCTTCCGTGACGGTCTCTGGCCCGATGCGCCCAGCGCCGCCCTGCTCGACGCCGCCGCGCCGGATCACCCGGTCGTGCTCGTGAGCGCCGACGTGCACTGCGCCTGGCTGAACTCGGCCGCCCTCGACCGCTTCGGCGCCGAGCTGCCGGCCGCCGAGCTCGAGGCCGCGCGCGCGACGGGGCTGCTGCGCGAGGAGGCCGCGTTCGCGGTCACCCGCCAGCTCGATGCGGCGCCCGACGACGTGCTCGACGAGTGGGTCGCCGAGGCGGCGCGCGAGGCCGCGGCGCGCGGCGTCGTCGGCGTCGTCGACCTCGAGATGCGCTGGAGCCTCGACGACTGGCGCCGCCGCACCGCCGCCGGGTTCGACGGTCTCCGTGTGGAGTTCGGGGTCTACCCGCAGCACCTCGACCGCGCGATCGAGGCGGGCCTGCACTCCGGGTCGGTGATCAGCGAGACGGTCTCCGTCGGTCCGCTCAAGGTCATCACGGACGGCTCGCTCAACACGCGCACCGCGTACTGCTGCGACCCGTACCCGGAGGAGGCCGAGCACCCGTACGGCCTGCTGACCGTCCCGCCGTGCGACCTGCACCCGCTGCTCGCGCGCGCCTCGGAGGCAGGGTTCGCGCTCGCCGTCCACGCGATCGGCGACGGCGCCAACAAGGTCGCGCTCGACGTGTTCCAGAAGCTGGGCCGAGGCGGTCGCATCGAGCATGCGCAGCTGCTGCACGACAGCGATCTCGCGCGGTTCGCCGCCCTCGGCGTGATCGCGAGCGTCCAGCCCGAGCACGCGATGGACGACCGCGACGTCGCCGAGCGCTACTGGCCCGGACGGACCCGGCGCGCCTTCGCACTCCGCTCGCTGCTCGACGCCGGCGCGACGATCGTGCTGGGCTCGGATGCTCCCGTCGCACCGCTCGACCCCTGGGTCGCGATCGCCGCGGCGACGACGCGCGCGCGCGACGGACGCGATCCGTTCCACCGCGAGCAGGCGATCACGCCCGCGGAGGCGCTCGCCGCGTCGACTCGTTCGCTCGTCGCGGTGGGCGAGCGCGCGGATCTCATCGCCGTCGAGACCGATCCGCTGACCGCATCGGGGGACGCCCTGCGCACGATGCCCGTCGCGCTCACGCTCCTCGGCGGCCGCGTGACGCACGCCGCACTGCCGCAGCTCGCGCGCTCCTAGACGCACGACGGCCGCGACCCCCGTCGGGGTCGCGGCCGTCGCACGCGCAGGTCGGTGAGGTGCCCGGTCTCAGGCCTCCGCGATGTGCGAGAAGAGGAACCAGCGGTCCTTCTCGAGGTCGGCGGTGATCGCGATCGCGAGATCCTGACTCACGGGGTCGATCTCCTCGAGGCCCTCGATCGCCGCGCGCAGGCTCACGAGTGCGGCGTCGATGCCCGCGATGACGTCGGCGATGAAGTCGTCGGTCTGCGCGAAGCCGGCGCGCACGGGCGGCACCGTCGTCTTCTTCGCGATCGACTTGGTGCGCGCGTCGAGCGGAAGGCCGAGGGCGACGATCCGCTCGGCGGCGGTGTCGCCGTAGTCGCGGGCGTGCTCGACGAGCGTGTCGAGGAGTTCGTGGACTCCGATGAAGTTGCGGCCGCGCACATGCCAGTGCGCCTGCTTGCCTTCGAGGGCCAGCGCGTTGAGGTCGATGACGACGGGCTCAAGGTACTGGGCGACGCCCGAGACCATCTCGGCGTCGGTCGTCGCTTCGGGGGCGGAGGTCACGTCGGTCATGGCGTGGTCCTTTCGTGTCGTCGATCGTGGACGAGCCGCGCTCGTGGCGCGGGCTCCTCCTCCACGGTAGGCCGATCGCGAGCCGCGTGGAGGCGACTCCCACCGCGCTCCCAGGGCGGCCCCGATGCCTGGCCGCGCTCAGCGCAGGTCGCGGATCCGGCGGACGAGGTCGCGCGCATTCTGGAGACGGCGTTCGTAGCGCGCGGCGATCGCGACGACGATCACGCCCGCGAGACCGAGCCACAGCCACCACTCGACGGAGCGCCCGATGTCCTCCAGCAGCGGCCAGCTCTGCACGAGCAGGTGGACGAGCAGGACGGTCGTGCCGATGAGCAGGGGCGCCTGCAGGCGACGGATCGCGCCGCCGACGGCGACGGCGGTGGCGACGACGCCCAGGGCGACGACGCGCCAGAGAGCGGGGTCCTGATCGACGGCGACGAGCGAGGGCACGAGGAGCAGGACGAGACCGGGGGTGAGCCACACGGCGCTGCGCGTCCGCTCATCCCGTTCGAGGCGGAGTGTGCCGATGGCGAGGAGCGCGAGCGCGATCGGGAGGCTCACGAGCTCGACGGGGTCGACCGCGCCGCCGACGCCGAGAACACCGCCGGCGAGCGCGCCGAGCCCCGCCGCGCCCGCCGACACCATGTCGCGCTCGCGTCCCTCCGGCGCGAGCCAGGCCCCGACGGCGACGGTCGCGAGCACGATCACGAGGAGGACCCCGCGCATCTGCTCCGCGATCGGAAGGCCGCCGGCGCCGGCCGAAGCGGCCAGGTCGACGGACTGGACCACGGCGAGCACCGCCAGCACGACGAGCGCTGCCGCCGCGAGGGTCGAGGCCAGCCCGGGGATGCGCGCGTCGAGCTCACGGGCGCGCCACGCGACAGCGAGGGCGACGACGCTCGCGATCACACCGACCGCGAGGGCTCGAAGGAGCGGGCCCTCCGCGCTCGCCAGCGCGAGGGGAGCGCCGGCGAGCAGCGCGGCGAGGGCGATGAGCGGCGCGACCGCACGGCTCGGCGTCGTCTCGCCGCCGCGTCGGACGATGGCGAGGCGCGCCGCGACGACGAGCACGATGCCGGCGACGGGGAGGACGAACGGCTCCGGTGCGGTCTCGCCCGTGGCCTCCAGCTGCGTCCAGAGCGCGAGCGAGCCGAGCGCGAGAGCGCCCCAGCCCAGGTGCCGGCGGCGGGAGCGCGACCCGACGAGTCCGTCCCGGTCGATCGCCAGCAGCAGGAGGACGATCGCGCTCGCGAGCAGCAGGAGCGCCCTGTCGGCGCCGTCGAGGGCCGACGCAGCCCCGCTCGCGACCGAGCCCAGCAGCAGGATCGACCCGAGGGCGCCGGTCACGGAGTCCGTCACCGCGCGGCGCTGGCGATCAGGCGATCGGCGGGCGTACGCCGCGAGACTCGTCGCCGCGACGACGACGAGCGCGAGCATCGCGACGAGTCCGCTCACGTCGGTCGGAATCGAGCCCGGGGTCGCGTCGAACAGCAGTGCCGCGGCGATAACGGTCGCGAGCCCGGGGATCAGCCCCGCGGCGACGAGCGCCTCGAGGCGCCGATCGTCAGGAGAGACGGTCGAGCTGTGCGCGCCGCGCCGCGATCGGACGAGGACGACCACGAGAGCGCCGAGGCCGATGGCGGCCGCGAGCGCCGCACCGAGGGCGGGGGCGCGCAGGTCGAGCGCGGCGAGCGCGCCCAGCAGCACGGCGACCGCGGAGGCCGCCCGACGCTCCGTGCGGTGCATCCGACCGAGCTGGGCCGCCAGGAGGACGACGCCCGCAAGGGCGAGCGCCAGGGTGGAGGGCGCGATCGCCGGCGACGACCCATCGCCGCCGATCGCGCCGCCGACGAGCCCCGCTCGTGCGATGTCGTCGGCGAGGGGGACGCTCGCGAGGATCACGATCGCCGACGCCGCCGCGACCGCGATCGCCGTGACGACCGGATGCGCCGGAAGGGAGCGGCAGATGGCGACGGCGATGACGGCGACCGCCGTCCCGATGATCCATCCGCCGGTGACGGCGGGGCTGACCAGCAGCACCAGCAGCGCGGAGCCGACGGCGAGCGGCGCGAGAAGGGCCTGCACGGCGCGACGATCGTCTCGGGTCGCGATGCGCGCGGAGGCGTGGAGAAGCAGGCTCGCACCGATCGCGAGAACGGAGAGGACGACGACGATCGCGATCCACGTCCCGAACAGCGGCACGGCGGCGACCGCGAGGACGCCGACGACGGCCGTCAGCGCGCGTGCCCGCGCGCGGAGGGCCCCGAGCGCCGCCCATCCGGCGGCGACGAACCCGAGCGCCAGGAGCAGGCCCGCGAGCGCGGACGGGATGACCGGCTCGGGGTCGATGATCGTGCTCGTGGTCAGCGTGCCGAGCGGCGACGTCGGGGCGAGCGCCGCCTCCGCCGCCGCGCCGAGACCGACGATCGCCGCGACGCCCGCGAGTGCGGCGGCGAGCGCGGCGGCCGTGACCAGAGCGGTGCGCAGTGCGACGGCCCCGGGGGAGGGCTCTCGTCGCGCGACACCGAGCTCGAGGACGACGGCGATGGCGGTCGCGACCAGGAGCGGCAGCCACACGGCCGTGTCGCCCGCGGGCAGTCGTGCGGCGCCGATCGCCGACCCCGCAACCGCGGCGAGGACCGCGAGCGCGCCCGCGGCGGCGGCGAGCCACCGCTCGAGCGAGTGCCCGACGCCGGCGACCCGGGCGAGGAGTGCCGCGTGAGCCAGGGCGACGAGGGCGAGCGCGATGCTCAGCACGAGCGTCGCGGTCGCATCGTCGAGCCCGAGAGAGATCGCGCTCGCCGCGACCGTGCCGAGGCCGATCGCCGTCAGCACGGCGATGAGCCGAGCGCCGCGGGCGATGCCGGGCGTCTCGCGGCTCGTCAGCGCGGGGTGGGCGAGCGCGGCCGACGCTCCGACGATGCCGCCGACCGCGGTGCTCGCCCCGGCGAGGATCGTCGACCCCCACTGGGCGTCGAGGGGCTCGGCGAGGTGGGTCGCGAGCATGGCCGCGCCGAGCGGCACGAGCAGTGCGGCGCCGAGTGCAGGAGAGTGCAGCCGCCCGAGCCGTGACCACACGACGCAGATGATCCCGACGACGATGAGGGCGGCGCCCCAGTAGGCGAGCTCCGGCTGCGCGCCGAGACCGCGCGGGTCGTTCTCGCGCAGGGCCCACGCGTCGAGCACGAGCACGACGGTGCCGAGCGCGGCGATGCCCTCGGCGGTCGCGCTGAGCCCGCGCCGCGAGAGCGCGGCCGCGGCGGCGAGGGTCGCGAGGGTCCCAGCCGCGACGATGAGCATCCGCACGGTCTGGCCGTAGGTCAGGAAGGCGTAGACGAGCCCGAAGATCGCGAACACCGACAGCAGGCTGATGCCGATGATGATGAGCGCGATCTGGATGCTCGATCTCCCCGATCTCCCCGATCTCCCCGATCGCGGAGAGGGCGGCACCGGCGCACTCGACAGCCGGGGTGCGGCGGGAGGCGCGGCAGCGGACGCCGCGTGAGCGGGCGACGCGGGTGCGGCGCTCGCCGATGCGCTGGGCACGGCGACCGAGGCGGCGCCCTCGCGACGGATGCGGCCGATGAGGGCGACCCGGGCATCCAGGAGGTCGGCGGCCTGCTGCGAGACGCGGGCGAGCTCGATCGCGGAGGGCTGCGTGAGGTCGAGGCCGCAGCGGGCGCAGCGCGCCTCGCGCAAGGGCGTCAAGCACGCAGGGCACACGGTCGTCGACCGCAGCTCGACGGGTGAGCGCGGGAAGGCCACGGGGCCGGCGAGGGCCAGGTCGGCGGCGGTCGAGCCGCCCGGGCTCGCAGGGTCGGCGGACGGACTGAGGGGCGGCACGACGCTCATGCGGCACAACCTATCGGCCGGTGCGCGCCGCCGGGCCGCCCCGCGCGCGAGACATGTGCGAACACGCGCCGCCCGGTTCGGTGGGGACGAGCCGAGGCGGGGGCAGACTGTCGCCATGCCGCCCGTGACGCCCGACGAGTTCGCGGCTGTCTACGCCCGGCACCTCCCCGCCGTGAGCGCCTACCTCGCCCGCCGCGTCGAGCGCGACGCCGTCGACGACCTCGCCGCCGACGTGTTCGCCGTGGCCTGGCGCAAGCGCGAGACGGTCACCGAGGGCGAGGAGCTCCCGTGGCTCTACCGCATCGCCTCGTACATGGTCGCGAATCACCGCCGTCGTCACGTCGCCCGCTCGAACGCGCTCGCGGTCCTCGCCGCCCCCGACTCCGCACCGAGCACGGAGGACATCGTCCTCGGTGACCTCGCGCTCGCGCGGGCCTGGGAGGAGCTGCGCCCGCGCGACCGCGAGGTGCTCGCCCTCGCCGTGCTCGAGGACATCCCCGTGAACGCGATCGCCGTCGCCCTCGCCATCACGCCCAACGCCGTGAGCGTGCGCCTCCACCGCGCGAAGAAGGCGCTCGCCGAGGCGCTCGAGCGCGCCCAGGCGCGCGATGCGGGGGATGCCCCCGCCCCGCCCCGCCACTGACTGCGGCGACCGCGCGAATCGCTCCTCGATCGCGGCGAAAGATCCGACCGCGCGCCGACATATACCGGGTATGAGCAGCGAACAGCACGACGACGCAGCCGCCCGCCTCCGCCGGGCGGTCGATCAGGGCGACGCCCCGGTCCTCTCCTCCGACATCGTCACGGGAGCCCCCGGCCGCCGCGCCCCCCGCCTCATCAACCACGGCCGCGTCTCCCGCGCCGCCGGCGGCGCCGTGCTCGCGGTCGCCGCCGTGACGGCCGGGTCGCTCGTCATCGCCCAGCCGTTCGCGTCGCGCGCGCCGCTCTTCACGGCGGCCGGCGGAGCGGCCGACCAGTCGGCGCTCGGTGCCGCCGCCGAGTCGAGCGACCTCCGCATCGGCGTGTGGAAGCAGTACGAGTACGTCGCGGGCGACGGCCTCTCGAGCTCCGGCGGTTCAGGCGGCGTCCACGCGCTCGAGCGCACGGGCACGCCCGAGGCGACCCTCGACGAGCTCGCGGGCGTCTTCGACCTCGTCGGCGACGCGATGCGCGCGAGCTACTTCGACGAGAGCTATCCCTCCTACATCGTGGGGCCGGAGGACGGCTCGGCGCCCGCGCTCACGATCACCTGGGCCGGCACCGCGAGCTGGTGGTACAGCGATCCGGGCGCGAGCGGGTGGACGACGTGCGCGTCGCCCGGCGACGCGGGTGCCGAGGGCGCCGGAGCCGATGGGTCCGGCGACAGCGCAGAGGCCGATGAGCCGCTGCCCGAGATCGCGCCCGAGGTCTGCGAGCCCGTGCCGCCCGCCGACGGCGACATGCCGAGCGAGGATGAGGCGCGCGACGAGGCCGCCGCGATCCTGACCGCGACCGGACTCGACGTCGACGCCGCGGACATCCGCATCACCGCCGACGCGTGGCAGACCGTCGCGAGCGCGAACCTCGTCGTCGACGGGGTCGAGACCGCGCTCGACTGGGCCGTCGCGTGGGGCCCGAGCGGCGAGATCGCGTGGGCCTACGGCCACGCCGTCGAGGTCGTGAGCAAGGGCTCGTTCGGCACCGTCTCGGAGCGCGACGCGGTCTCCCGCCTCGCCGACGGCCGCTGGTTCGGCGCCGCCGGCCCGGAGTTCCAGGGCGGTGGCATCGGCATCGCCGAGATGTCGGGCGACGCCGCGATCGAGCAGCGGATGCCCGGCACCGACGGCGACGGAGCCACCGGATCGAGCGGCGCGGCCGTCGACCCCGGCACCGAGCCCGCGCCGGCCCCGACCGACTCAGCCCCTCCGGCGGAGCCCGCCCCGAGCGAGCCGGCGCCCGAGCCCGCGCCGGTGCAGCCGAGCCCCATCGACCCGGAGAAGCCGGCCCCGACCGAACCCGCACCCGTCGAGCCGACCCCGATCGACCCGAGCGAGCCGCCCGTCGTCGAGCCCGAGCCCCTGCCCGAGCCGACGCCCGAGGTCGAGATCGTGACCATGGAGGAGGCCGAGGCGACGCTCCTGCTCCTGTGGGATTCGGAGGGCGACGCGTGGCTCGTGCCTGGCTACGCCTACCGGCAGGCCGAGGGCTGGTGGAGCTCGGTGGTCTCGCTCGTCGAGGGCGTCATCGCGCTGCCCGAGCCGGTCGAGTACCGCATCGAGCCGATGCCGCTCCCCGCGGAGGACTAGCGCGCAGCGCGCTGCGCCGCAGGAGCGGCAGACACGGACGACACGAGCCGACGGCGCGAAGCGCGACGACCGCGCTCGTCGCGCGGAGCGCGCTGCGCCGCAGAAGCGGCGGCGCAGCCAGAAATGAACACAGAGGGGATGACGGGAATCGAACCCGCACCATCAGTTTGGAAGACTGAGGCTCTACCATTGAGCTACATCCCCACGAGGCCGAACCGGCCGCGTGCGGGAGCCAGCGTATCGCATCCCGTTCTGCTCTCGACGGCGCTGCCGCGCGGCTCGGCTAGACTTGCCGAGGCCGTTTTGCAGAGACCTCGTGTCTTCCGCCCAACTGGTCGATGGTCGCCAGTCATCGGGGCGTAGCTCAGCTTGGCTAGAGCGCCCGCTTTGGGAGCGGGAGGCCGCAGGTTCAAATCCTGTCGCCCCGACCAGACCCATCAGCCCCGAAAACCTCAGGAGAATCCCCAATTGGTCCAGTCCACGGTTGAGAAGCTCAGCGCCACCCGCGTCAAGATCGCCATCACGGTGACGCCCGACGAGCTCAAGCCCAGCATCGATCACGCGTACAAGCACATCGCGGAGTCGGTGAACATCCCGGGCTTCCGCAAGGGCAAGGTGCCGCCGCCCATCATCGACCAGCGCGTCGGCCGCGGCGAGGTCATCAACCACGCCGTCAGCGAGGGTCTCGACAAGTTCTTCCGCGACGCCGTGCAGGAGCAGAAGCTCCGCACGCTCGGCCGTCCGTCGGCCGACGTCACCGAGTGGCCGAGCGAGAAGGACTTCTCCGGCGACCTGAAGGTCGAGATCGAGGTGGATGTCCGCCCCGAGTTCGAGATCCCGGCCTACGAGGGCGTCGAGATCACGGTCGACGCGGCCGAGGTCTCCGACGAGGAGGTCCAGTCGGAGCTCGAGAACCTGCGCGGCCGCTTCGGCACGCTCGTCACGGTCGACCGCCCCGCGACGACCGGCGACTTCGTCCAGATCGACCTCGTCGCCACCGTCGGCGGCACGACCGTCGACACCGCGAGCTCGATCTCGTACGAGGTCGGCTCGGGCGAGCTCATCGAGGGCATCGACGAGGCGCTCGACTCGCTCAGCGCGGGCGAGACCACGACCTTCGAGTCGGTCCTGCTCGGCGGCGACCACGAGGGCGAGACCGCCCAGATCGAGGTCACCCTCCAGTCGGTCAAAGAGCGCGAGCTTCCCGAGGCCGACGACGACTTCGCGCAGATCGCGAGCCAGTTCGACACGATCGGCGAGCTGACCGACGACATCCGCGAGCAGGTCAAGCGCCAGAAGGCCTTCGGCCAGGGCGCGCAGGCCCGCGACCTCCTCCTCGAGAAGCTGCTCGAGCAGGTCGAGATCCCCGTGCCCGAGGCCCTCGTCGAGACCGAGGTGCACCGCCACCTCGAGAACGAGAACCGCCTCGAGGACGACGTGCACCGCGCCGAGGTCACCGAGTCGACGCAGAAGACGTTCACGAGCCAGATCTTCCTCGACGCCCTCGCCGAGAAGGAGGAGGTCAAGGTCAGCCAGCAGGAGCTCACCCAGTACCTCATCCAGGGCGCGGCGCAGTACAACATGGAGCCGGGCGAGTTCATCAAGGTCCTCGACCAGAACGGCCAGATCCCGCAGATGGTCGGCGAGGTCGCCCGCTCGAAGGCCCTCTCGATCGCCCTCAGCAAGGCGACGGTCGTCGACAGCAGCGGCGAGGCCGTCGACCTGTCGGCGTTCACGGCCGCCGCGACGGCTCCCGTCGCCGACTCGGTCGTCACCGACGACGAGGGCGACCACGACGGTCACGACCACGAGGGTCACGACCACTAGTCGACCCCGCAGTCACGCCGACGGGCCCGGAGCATCGCGCTCCGGGCCCGTCGTCCGTCTCACCCGGGCCGCAGGCCGAGGATGAGCCCGCCGTCGTCCTCGACGGCGACCTCCGTGAATCCGAGGTGCCGGTAGAAGCCGATCGCTCGAGCGTTCGCGGGCTCGACCCCGAGGTGCACGCCCGCGACGCCGCGCTGCTCGAGGCGTTCGATGAGCCGCTCGATGAGCATCCGCCCGATGCCCTGCCCCTGCGCGCGCGGCAGGAGGTCGATGTGGAAGTGGGCGGGGAACGCCCCGGTGATCGCCGGCGACGTGCGATCCGGGCGGTGGATGCTCCGCACGAGCTCCGCGTCGGCCTCGCGTCGCTCCACGTCGAGCCGGTACCGCTCGCGCAGCGCGCGCCACCACTCGCGCTCGCACCACGCCTCGAAGTCGGATGTCGACGCGACCCCCACGAGGTAGCCGACGACGCCCGCGTCGTCGGCGAGGGAGGGCTGCCGGAATCGCATCACGGGGCCACGGTAGCGACCCGCGCGACGCGTTCTCTGCCCACGGCGAACACGGCCGGGCTCGCGGGTTGGCTTCTGTAGATTCGAACCACGAGACGAACAGGAGCTCAACCCCATGGCCGAACCGGCAATGCCCAACAGCGTTTTCGATCGACTCCTCAAGGACCGCATCATCTGGCTCGGTTCCGAGGTGCGCGACGACAACGCCAACGAGATCGCGGCGAAGCTGCTGCTCCTCGCGGCGGAGGACCCGCACAAGGACATCTACCTGTACATCAACTCGCCCGGCGGCTCCGTCACTGCCGGCATGGCGATCTACGACACCATGCAGTTCGTGCCGAACGACATCGTCACCGTCGGCATCGGCATGGCGGCCTCGATGGGCCAGCTGCTGCTGACGGCCGGGACGAAGGGCAAGCGCTACATCACGCCGAACGCGCGCGTCCTCCTGCACCAGCCGCACGGCGGCTTCGGCGGCACGGCGAGCGACATCCAGACGCAGGCGCAGCTCATCTCCGACATGAAGCGCCGACTCGCCGAGATCACGGCGGCGCAGACGGGCAAGACCGTCGAGCAGATCAACGCCGACGGCGACCGCGACCGCTGGTTCGACGCGAAGGAAGCGCTCGAGTACGGCTTCGTCGACCACATCCGGTCCTCGGCCACCGACGTCGTCGGTGGCGGCGGAACCGAGCAGGCCTAGGCATCCGCGAGATCGAGAGAGAGACATTCATGGAGACCCCGAACTTCGGCGGCAGCCCCCTCGCGATGCCGAGCAGCCGCTACATCCTGCCCAGCTTCGAGGAGCGCACGGCCTACGGTTACAAGCGCCAGGACCCGTACGCGAAGCTCTTCGAGGATCGCATCATCTTCCTCGGCGTGCAGGTCGACGACGCGTCGGCCGACGACGTCATGGCCCAGCTGCTCGTCCTCGAGTCGCAGGACCCCGACCGCGACATCGTCATGTACATCAACAGCCCCGGCGGCTCGTTCACGGCGATGACGGCGATCTACGACACGATGCAGTACATCCGCCCGCAGATCCAGACGGTCGTGCTCGGTCAGGCGGCCTCGGCCGCGGCGGTGCTGCTCGCGGCGGGCTCGCCCGGCAAGCGCCTCGCGCTGCCGAACGCGCGCGTGCTCATCCACCAGCCGGCGACCGGTGACGCGGGCCGCGGGCAGGCGTCCGACATCGAGATCCAGGCCAAGGAGATCGCCCGCCTGCGTGAGTGGCTCGAGCACACGCTCTCGAAGCACTCGAACCGCAGCGTCGAGCAGGTCAACAAGGACATCGACCGCGACAAGATCCTCATCGCGTCGGAGGCCCTCGAGTACGGCCTCATCGACCAGGTCCTCACGAGCCGCAAGACGATCCCGGCGCTCACCGCGAGCTGACGACCGCCGAACGACCGCGGGCCCCGCATCCGATGACCGGATGCGGGGCCCGCGTCGTTCCCGCCCGCTCAGTCGCCGGCGGGGCGGCGCCGATTCGCGAGCACGACGACCGTCGCGACGGCAGCCGCGGCGAGCAGCCCGCCGCCGATCCACGCGACGCCGGCGAGCACGGCCGCGGTCTCGTCGGTCGCCGCACCGCCGCCGCTCGCGTCGTCGTTCGCGCCTGCGCCGGCCGCGGGGTCGCCGCCGCACTCGGGCGCGGCGGTCGAGCCCTCGGTCACCGCCTCGTCGTCTGCCGGCGCGTAGGTGAACCCGTAGGTCTCCGACAGGGTGTGCCCGTCGCTCGAGACGTACTGGAAGGTCATCTCGTACGCGCCGGGCTCGCCCAGCACCGCGGGAGCCGTCATCGTCGCGCCCGACACCTCGACGCAGCCGTCGCCGTAGTAGAGGCCCTCGGCGTCGGTGACGACGATCGCGAAGGCGCCGTCGTTGCCCTCGAGCGTCAGCAGCGGGTTGTTGGCCGTGACCGTCCACGCCTCGGGGAGAGCGGTGATCGTCGCGCCGTCGGAGGGCGTCGAGTCGACGACGTAGTCGTGCGCGGCGGCGGGGGAGGCGAGGCCGAGAACGAGCGCGGCGGCGGCAGCGGTGGTCGCCGCTCCGGCGCGCGCGGCGCG
>NZ_JAUSMI010000160.1 GCF_030645145.1 Microcella sp.
GGATCGAGCGGACCTACCATCGACGTCGACGGCAGCGGGTTCTAGGCCGTTTGACGCCGGTGGAGTTCGAGGCGATCATGACCACAAGGGCCGCGTCCGCGGCCTAAGAAGAAGAGTCACCGGAACCCTCAGCAGTCCCCTACGACCGGGCGTTCGGGATTGAGGGGGTCGCGTGATGGCCGGCAAGAGCACCGAGTCGGTCAAGCAGATCACCTATCTCGCCGGCGCGCTGAAGGCCCCCCGGATCACCGAAGCCGCCAGCCGGATGGCTGACCAAGCAAGGGACGCAGGCTGGTCGTTCGAGGACTACCTCGCCGCCGTCCTGGAACGCGAAGTGAGCGCCCGCAACGCATCCGGCGCGGAACTGCGGATCAAAGCCGCCGGGTTCCCCGCACGCAAAACCCTGGAGGACTTCGACTGGGACGCCCAACCCGCGACCCGGCAACAGATCGCAGGACTCGCTTCCGGAGGGTTCCTGCTGGAGGCGCGGAACGTGGTCCTGCTCGGCCCGCCCGGCACGGGAAAGACCCACCTCGCGACAGCGCTCGGGATCGTCGCCGCCCGCCACGGGCACCGAGTGCTCTTCGCAACGGCAACGGATTGGGTCACCCGCCTCACCGACGCCCACCGGCAAGGGAACCTGCCCAAAGAACTCGCCCGACTGCGGCGTTACGGGCTGATCATCGTCGACGAGGTCGGCTACCTCCCCATCGAGCAAGACGCCGCGAACCTGTTCTTCCAACTCGTCTCGAGCCGCTACGAACACGCCTCCCTGATCCTGACCTCGAACCTGCCGTTCTCCGGTTGGGGCGGCGTCTTCGGCGACCAAGCCGTCGCTGCCGCGATGATCGACCGCAGCGTCCACCACGCCGACGGCCTCACCCTCAAGGGCGCCAGCTACCGGCTCCGCGGACGCGGAATCGACAGTCTCCCCAGCATCAGAACCCAAGATCCGGCAGACTAACGAAACGACAACCAGGTGGCCTCATTTTCGAGCGTCGCAACGGCCTACTTTTCGAGCGTCGTCGACAGCTGGCAGGGCCTCAAGCATCTGTCGGTGGGCATCGATCGAACCTCGCTGGCCAAGACCCCGAGCGTCGCGCAGGCCGCTGAACGCTACATCGCCGCGATCGAAGCAATTCCTGGTGGCCGGGCAGTGAACTCAAAGATCTCCGCCCGCAGCTTTGATGCCGCCACGGCTCCCGCTGCGGTTCCCGACTTGATTGAAGCAATCGAGGCATTGGTCGAAGAGGTGCAGCAGTTGGCCTAAAGCTTCTGCTCCAGCACCACGAGCCGATCCGTCGCGCGCGTCGCCCCCACATAGAGCAGGTCGCGGTGGTACTCCTTCGACAGGTCGACGTCGGTCAGAATCACCGCGGGCGCCTCGAGGCCCTTGAACTCGTGGATGCTCCCCCAACGAACGCGCGTCGCTTCGTCGATGCTGGTGCCGAGGCGTGAGGTGAGGCGGGCATCCGTCGCCGGGTTGGCGAGAGCCTGGCCGGTCGCCGACCGCTCGCGGGCGTAGGGCGAGAGAATCACCAGCTCGCGCACCGTGAACGGCTCCGACAAGATGAGCTCGACGGCATCGGCGAGCAGGCGCTGCTGCTCATCCCTGGTGGTGAAGGTGTGGCGCTCGACCGAGACCTGGTCGTCGTCGCTGCGGCGGTGCTCGCTATAGAGTGTCGGCTCTCCAATGAGCTCGGCTACGAAGCGCGCCACCTCGGGGGTCGTGCGCACGTTCTTGTCGAGACGGAGCGTCATGAGGCCCGGTATGCGCCGCAGCACGGTGGCACGGGCATCCGGTGCGGGATCGGTGCCTTCTGCGTGCCGGCGGTAGATGACTTGGTGGTCGAAGTCTCCGGTGATGAAGACCGGCGCGCGCTCGAGCCCGCCCACGAGCAGGGCGTCGAGCACGTCGAGGTACTGCTCAAGCGCCACATCTTGCGCCTCGTCGACGACGAGGTAGTCGAACTGCGGGCCCAGCTCGAACGCCGCCTCGAGCGCCTGCTCGGGCAGGGTCTGGTCGTACCACTCCGGCTCGACACGCCCCCTTTCGAGTTTGCGTCGCGCCTCGTTCTTGCCCGCGTGCCGGTCGACCACCTGCGCCATCAGCGAGTGGATGCGCCGCACCTCCACCCCCTGACCGCACAACTCCGCGAGCCGGGCTTCGATGAGGCGGTTGAAGACGACGACAAGGGTGCGCTTCCCGGCGACGCAGGCTCGGCGCGCGGCCTCCGCTGCGACCCACGTCTTCCCGGATCCGGCAGGCCCTTCGACCAGTATTCGCGGGTTGGTACCCACCACGTCGAGAAGCTTCACCTGCTCGTCGGTGAACTGGGCCTGCTCGGTCTCGCGCCGGCGGGCCAGCTCTTTGGCGCTGAGCTCGGCGACGAAGCGCGGGGTGAAGAGGTCAACGATTCGGGCGGTGTGCTCGGAGTCGGGTTGGGAGGCGACGCGGCGGAATCCGCTTATTGTCACGGCGAGGTGCTCGGACGCTTTGTTCAACGTGCGGATCACCGCGGCGGCAGTGTTGCCATTCGCGAGGTCGGCTGCATCCAGCAATTGCCAGTCGTGCCAGCCGATGCTGGGCGTGAACTTGTTCTTGCTCAGCTGCGTGAGCCACGCGGCATGAAAAACCGGGTAGCCGACGGGGCCCGCTCCTCTTGACTGGAGGTACTCGATGATCGAGTGCTGCGCCCCCGACGCCTGCTCGAAGGGGCTGCGGGTGACCCAGTCGCGTTTGCCGTAACGCCAGCGCCCTTCGCCGTCGGCTTCGATGCTCTCGTGCGACTTCACCTCGATGACGAGCACGCCGTGCGCGGGCGCGACCACCACGAAGTCGGCTTCACCCTGCACTTGGCTGACGTGCCGCGCGATCTCGAGCGAGTGAAAGACGACCCAGTCGTCGGTGCGAGGCGCGTCGCGGAGCGCCGTGAAGACGGCGTGCTCCCCCGGTGGGGCGTCATCGCCGATCGTCGGAGGAATCATCCGTGCCATCAGATCTGAGCGTAGGTCGAATGCCGGGCACGGTCGACACCCCCGAATCGGTGGCAAAGTCTGCCCTCGCCAATAGGCTGCGGTGAAATAGAGCAAAGGGGTGCGGATGCTGTCGAGCGAGGAACAGGCACTTCTGCGGTTGGAGGTCTTCGCTGAACTCGAGCTCTTCATCGACGCGCGCGGCGGGTTTGCGAGCCGCGATGAGCTGACGGCATTCACGTTGCGAGGTGGCACGCGGGTCCCGCTCATCGACCGCAACAAGGGCATACGGAACCCGGCCGAGTTCGACTCCACGCTGGCGATCGTCTCAGCCGGCGACAAGGGCCGCTACAACGTCTACGACGACGCCATCGACCGCTCAAGCGGGTTGCTCTATTACTCGTGGGGGCAAGGCCCCCTCAACGCGGGCGACAACCGCAAGCTGCACGTCGCGCTCGAGCAGCAGGTGCCGATCATTCTGTTCGAGAAACCGCTGCCGAACCTCTACGTTCCGGTCTTCCCGGTCCGCGTCATCGACGTGCTGCCAGAGCGTCGCCAGTTCGTCATTGACCTCGACGAGAGTGGGGTGCGCGCTACCGCTGCGACCACGCTCGACAAGCGGTACGTCGAGCGCCTCGTGAAGCAGCGCGTGCACCAGCCCGTGTTCCGGGCTCGCGTCCTGAGCGCCTACGACAAGCGGTGCGCGGTCTGCACTCTGAAGTACGCCGAGCTCCTCGACGCGGCGCACATCATCGCCGACACGGACGAGCGCGGGCTGCCCGTCGTCACGAATGGCATGGCCATGTGCAAGATCCATCACGCCGCCTATGACCAGAACTTCCTCGGCGTCAGCCCCGACTACGTCGTCCACATCAACGAGCGCCTGCTCGCCGACCGCGACGGGCCGATGCTGCAGTACGGCCTTCAAGCCATGAACGGCAAGCCGCTCGAGCTGCCATCGCGACGCGACGATCGGCCCGATCGCGACTTCCTCGCCGAGCGCTTCGACAGCTTCGCCTCGTAGCGCCCGCCCCAGCGCTCGCCACACCGCGCCTCGCGCCGCATAATGAACTCACCTCACCGCGCGACTCACCCACGCGCCCCCACCCGAGCCCCGAGGAACCCGAGATGACCCTCAACCCCGCTGACTACGGCCAGGCACCGCCCGCCGAGGGCTGGTTCCCCGACCCGACCTCCCCCGGCCACGAGCGCCGCTGGGACGGCACCTCCTGGACGAACGAGACCCGCGAGTCCGCCAGGTCGCAGCTCATCGAGCCGTCCGCGCTCGCGAGCCCCGACCAGCTCAACGCCGCCATCCTCAGCGCCGAGGCCTACAGCGAGCTCGTCGACCTCGCTCCCCCGACGCCGCCCGCCTCCGTGCCACTGCTGTCGGTCGCCACCGCGCCGAAGCGCGACCGCAAGACGCGCCGGCTCGTCGGCGGGCTCTCGCTGCTGCTCGTCTTCGCCGGGGTCATTGCCGTCATCGTCGGCGTCTACGGACTCGTCGGCGTGCTCGCGCTTCCCAGCAGCGCTGCGATTCTGCTCGCCGTCAGCGGCGCCGTCCTCTTCTTCGCCGGCATCGTCGTCGGGGCGATCCGCACCCGGCGCTGAAGAGCAACCGGCCACCCACTAGCAACACGAGCCGCGATCGCAGATTCACACCCCCCATTCGGGGGGCGCTCCGAGAAATGCCAGGGGCATCCCGGACGATTCTCACGTGACTGACATCGTGATCATCCAGCCGCGCGAGGGATGGTTCGCCGACCCCACCGTCCCCGGTCAGGAGCGCTGGTGGGATGGCGCCGCATGGATGCCCCTCACCCGCCCCGCCGCCCGCACCGCCCCCGTCGGCCCCGAGCAGCCCGCGAGCCCCGATCAGATCGAGACCGCGATCGAGAGCGCCGAGGCCTTCACCGAGCTCGTCGACCTCGCTCCCCCGCGCATCGACGACCGCCTCGTCACCCGCGTCGACGCCGCCGAGCTCGCCCACGCCGCCCGCCAGCCGTCGGCGCGGGCCGGCTACGCCGCCGCGATCGCCGTCGGGATGCTCGGTTCGGCCCTCATCGCCGCCACCGCCGTGATCACCAGCAGCCTCGTGCAGTCGGGCACAGTAGCGCTTCCCTTCTAGTCGGCGCACCCCCTTGCGGCGCATCGGCCGCGCACCTTGACTGGCCCCTTCACCCGCTTCACCGAAGAAGGAGGAACGCCATGTCATCAGTCGCCCGCGTCACCACCATCACCGCACGATCCGAGAAGAGCTTCGAAGACGCCATCCGCGTCGGCATCGAGCGCTCGAGCGCCACGCTGCGCAACGTCGAAGGAGCCTGGGTCAAGGAGCAGAAGGTCGACATCGACAACGGCTCCGTGCGCATGTGGCACGTGACGCTCGAGGTCACGTTCGTCCTCGACGACTAGACACCGAAAACACCGCAACGGATGCCCGTGAGGGGTCCCGAGCGCAGACGAGAGCCCGGCGGGTGCATAGACACCGCCGGGCTCTCGAGCTGCGTGAGGGCTAGCCGAACGGCAGCGGCGACGGCGCCGAGGCCGCCTTGCCCCAGTCGATTGTCTGCGCGAGCGAGTCGACGAGCTCGGTGAACGCCGCACCGTGCTCGCTGTTCGCCTCGAGCAGCATCGAGTAGACCTGGTTGGCTCCGGCCTGCGAGCTGACGCCCTCGAAGTCGGCGACGTCGAGCGGCATGCGCGCGGAGACCGCGGCGAGGGCCGTGTCGAAGTACTGCTGCATGATTTCGCGCTCGTCGACGCGCTCCTGGATGATGCGGCCGCCGAACTTGCTCAGGGCGGTCAGGCCGAAGCTCTGCCAGAGGATGAACCCGTGCCGGTCATCCCACGCCTCGGGGTAGGCCTTCGCGACGGCCGACCAGTAGTACGAGACCATACGCGTGATCAGGCGCGCGCCCTGCTCGAGCTGCAACTGCGACGCCGAGTGCGGGCCGCCCTCGATCGCGGCGAGCACGACCTCCGGCGGGAAGCACTGCGCCTCGACGCGCGGCATCTCGCGCAGCGTGATCGAGACGATCGCCTTGAGGGCGCTGAGGGTGATGGGCTCGACGGCTCCGGCCTTCTTGGCGAGCTTCTTCGCCTGCGGCACGTGGACCTTGCCGTCGAACACGGCGCCGGCCTTCACGAGCTCGGCGGCGATCCACTCGGCGCGGCCGTTGGAGTTGTGGAGCAGCTCGGCGTCATCGGGCCGGGGCTCGGCGGTGACGACGCTGATCAGAGGCGGCACGGAGGCGGGGGCTCCGGCGGCGGGGAGGTTCGGGCGGGCGAGGCCCGCGTAGTCGAAGCGCGAGCGCGCGGGGGCGATATCGGTCATGATGCATCCCATCGGGGGGTCCGTCGAGCGCGAGGATGGGTGGTTCGGGTGCCACGCGCGGGACTGGGTGCGGGTATTCGGGTATGACGGAACGCGCGGGGACACGAACCGTTCTCGTCATTGTGCACCCGAGGGGGCTAGAACGACACCCCGCGTGCGGGGGACACGCCGGAGCAGATCGGCGCAGGTCGGCGAATTCGCGCTGCTGACTACGCGATCGGCGTCGGCACGAACCACGGCGGGTAGACCGCGACCTTCGCCTTGAGCCCCGCGTCGGCGAGCGCGCGCTTGACCTCGTCGCGGCGCTTGTCGTTCGCGACGGCGACGAGCGCGACGCTCGCGAGCGGCACCGTACCGGGAACGAGGGCCTCGGCAGCCTGCATGACGGCCTCGTCCATGGCGGCGCGGGCGAGCATCCGCTTCGCCGCGTCGGGGGTGCTGCCGACGGCGGTCGTCATGGCGGCCGCGTCGCCGTCGGTGACGATCAGTCGGTCGGCGACGGCCGGGATGTCGACGCCGAGCACGATGAAGTCGACGGCGAGGGCGCGGCGGGCGTCGTCGCTCCAGGTGGGGCCAGCGGCGCCGTCCTGCACGAGCGACCACCAGGTCGCGCGCGGCGTGAGCGAGAACGCGATGCACTCGAGCACGGATGCGTCTGCCGTCGCCTGCGCGGTCGCCCGCAGCTCGTGCGTGATCGGGCTCGCGAGCACGACCTCGGCCTGCTCGGCGCTCAGGGTGCTCGGCTTGAGCTCGCCGCTCGCGATGATCGCGGGCAGGTTGCGCACGTGCGTGACGTGGAAGATGCGCTTCGGGAGGTTGCTCGCGCGCGGCTCAGGGGCCTTCGCAGCGGTCGTTCCGGGAGCGGGAGTGCGCAGATTCGTCTTCGGAGCCTTCGGCGCGCGACGGACGGCGACCTTCTCCGGCTCGGGCGGAGGGAAGCACGACGCGCACATGCCGGGCTCGAAACCGTGAATGCACTCGTCCATGTACTGCTGCTCCCTCACTCCGTTGCGGGCTCGTGGCCCAACGGTTAACGGTACGCGGGTTTCCGGGGAGCTCTGACCGCGATGCCGCTCCTCCCCTTATGGCGCGGTCTCGGGTCTCTCCTCCTCCGTGTGGAGAACGTCCGAAGGCGACGAATGCTCTGTCTACCCTGTGCGGGTGACGTCGCCTCGACTGCCCCTGGCCTTCCTGATCACCGCATCCGCATTCGCCCTGACCGGATGCTCGCCCGAGGCCGCAGTGCCCAGCGCGCCGCCCTCGGCCGAGGCCGAGCCGTTGTTCGCGAGCGACGAGGAAGCGCTCGCGGCCGCGGAGGCTGCTTTCGAGGAGTACCTCGTGGAGGCGTTCGCGGTGTTTGGTGCGGACGCAGGAAGCCCAGACCGCCTCGAAGCCGTTGCGACCGGTCAGGTGCTTGAAACTGACTTGGCGCGTGCTGACCGCTATTCCACCGAGGGGCTGCGGCAGGCAGGTAAGCCCGAGGTACTTGAGACTCAGCTCCAGCAATACATACCTGGCGCAAACAACGACGAAGTAGTCACGTACTCATGTCTCGATGGCACTTCCATCGAACTCGTCGACGCGACGGGAGCGTCGCTTTCCGACCCGAACCGGGCAGCCACGATCACAGTTGAAAACACCTTCGAGGCTGGCGAATCGGGCGGACTTCTTCTCTCGCGATCTGAGATTTGGGCCGAGGGCGAGACGTGCGAGTTCTAGCGATCGCGGCCCTCGTAAGCAGTCTCGCCGGGTCCGCGATTCCTGCTCCTGGCCCTATCGATGATCTTTGGTCTCATTCAGAACCAGAGACTTCGGAAGGGTCGGGCGGAGTTCGCATCGGGGGAACGATCACTCGTGGGGGCTCGAGTGAGGACAACGGGCGCAGTTCGGAGTCAAGCGGCAGCGCCGCGACCGTCGCCTGGACCCCACCGCCCGGCATCCCGCCGTGGGTCGTCCCCGCCGAGCGCTGCGTCGCTCAGGGCGACATCGCGGCCGACTGCACCGCGGCCCGACCCGGCGCCCCCGCCGCTCCCCCGCCCGCGGACGCCGCACCCGGCACCCCCGGCATCACGATCCGCGACGTCGCCTCCTTCCGCCCCGAGCTCGCGACCCTGAGCTCCGAGCCGAGCGGCTGGGCCGTCCGCGGGCTTGACGCGAACATCCTCGCGACCGGCGGCAGCAGCGTCCGTACCGGCGAGCTCTTCGGCACCGTCGCCGAAGTGCGATTCACCCCCGTCGCCTACCTCTTCGACTACGGCGACGGATCCGCCCCACTCAGCACCTCGACCCCCGGAGCGACCTGGGCCTCCCTCGGCCTCGACGAGTTCGACCCAACCCCCACGAGCCACGCCTACGCCGCTTCCGGCACCTACACCGTCACGCTCCTCGTCGACTACGCCGCCGAGTACCGGATCGGCGGCTCCGGCGACTTCACGCCCATCCCGGGAACCCTCGCCATCCCCTCCAGCCCGATCGAGATCGTCGTCGCCGACGGCGCCCAGGCCGCCCTCGTCCACCGAGACTGTGTCTCGAATCCGCGCGGCCCCGGCTGCTGACAAAGACAGCACCGAGTCCCCCATTTTGTCCCCCTAAAGGCGGACACCCCCAAAGCGAGGGTGAAATGCTCTCACCACCTCGTTTACCCACCGTTCACGAGATAAAGTCGCACTAGATGTAGTGCCCAGGGACGTTGTTTGATCTGGCGTCCCTGACAGAGCGAGAACCTCCGGGCCAGAGTGGAGCTGTCTAAGTCACCGCTCTGAGCCCAGGAGGTTCTCGTGTCTCACGGTAATGCGGCCCTGACGCCG
>NZ_JAUSMI010000162.1 GCF_030645145.1 Microcella sp.
GGCTGAGCGGTCTGAGCGTCATGACGATCGGCTCGCTCTCCGACCTGCGCCGCGCGATGCGGGGGGCCGAGCAGTGGTGACCCGGCCCGTCCGCGGCCAGGGCCCGTCGCGCCCGGGCGGCGTCCGCGCTCCGCGCCCGCGCGCGACCCCGAAGCCGCCGCCGCCCCGACCGGCCGTGCTCGCCTCGGCCCTCGTGTTCACCGTCCTCGCCTGGGCGCTCGTCGCCGTCGCGCTGTGGCCCGTGTACCGGGCGGCACCGTTCATCCTCCTCGCCGTCGTCGCGATCGCGGCGGGCGCGGCCATCGCGGCCGCCGGCGCGCTCCTGCGCTGGCCCGCCTGGGGCGGAATCCTCGCCTCGGTCGCCGTCCTGACGATCGTCGGCGTGCCGCTCGCGGTGCCCGGCCGCACGGTCTACGGGATCCTCCCCGAGCCCGCGGGCCTCCTTGAGCTCGCCTCGGGGATCGTGCTCGGCTGGCGTCAGCTGCTCACGATCGATCTGCCCGTCGGGTCGTACCAGGCCCTGCTCGTCCCCGCGCTCGTGCTCCTCTACGTCGGCCCGCTCCTCACCGCCTCGATCGCGCTGCGAACGCGCCGCCCCGCCCTCGCGACCGCGGTCCCCGCCCTCGGCTTCGTCCTCGCGATCGCCCTCGGTCGTGACGATCGCGCGCTCCCGCTCGGCACGGCCGTCGGTCTGGGCCTCGTCCTCATGCTGTGGATCGCCGTGCTGCGCCGGCACCGTCGCACCGACTCCCTCCGGGCCGGGGGCGCCGAGAACCCGCTGGATGCCCGGGTCGCGGTCGTGCGCTCGTTCGCGTCCGCGACGGCGCTGCTCCTCATCGCCGGAGGCGCCGGAGTCGCGGCCGCCCTGGCGACCGAGCCGCCGGCCGACCGGGTCGTTCTGCGCTCCCTCGTCGAGCGCCCCTTCGATCCGCGCGACCTGCCCAGCCCCCTCGCGGCGTACCGCGTCGCGTTCGAGCCCGACCGGGCATCCTCGATCGCTCTGCGCGTCTCGGGGGCGCCCGAGGGGGCGCGCGTGCGCATGGCGACCCTCGACAGCTACGACGGCGTGGTCTTCGCCGTCGGGAGCGACGAGGTCGAGGCGGCCTCGGGGCGCTTCGTACGGATCCCCACCGAGCGCGAGGTCGAGTCGCCCGGCGAGCGCGCGACGATCGAGGTCGAGCTGCTCGAGAGCACCGGGAGCTGGCTGCCGACGGTCGGCGAGTTCCGCGGCGTGCGCTTCGCCGGCGACGACGCCGCCGACCTGCGCGATCGCGTGCGGCTCAACGCGACGACGGGCACCGCGGCGCTCATCGGGGGCACGGAGGCCGGCACGACCTACCTGCTCGACGTCGTCGTCGCGGAGGCGCCGACCCTCCGCCTCGCGGAGAGCTCGCCGGGCGGAACGGCCGTGCCCGGCATCGCGGCGGTCTCGGAGGAGCTGCGCTCGTGGCTCGACGGCGTCACCGCGGGCGTGGAGGGCGCGGGGCCGCGACTGGAGGCCGCCCTCGAGGCGATCCGCGAGCAGGGGTACGTCTCGCACGGCGTGGATCCCGACGAGCCGGCGAGCCGCTCGGGGCACTCCCTCGACCGCATCGGCGAGCTCGTCACCCGCCGACCCATGGTCGGCGATGCCGAGCAGTACGCGGTCCTCGCCGCGCTCGTGGCGCGCGAGCTCGGCTTCCCCTCCCGGGTCGTCCTGGGCTACGGGCCCCTCGCCGGAACCGAGGAATCACTGCGGTCGGACGACCTGACGGCGTGGATCGAGGTCGACATCGCGCGATCGGGCTGGGTGCCCGTCGACGTCATGCCGCCGGAGCGGGAGATCCCGCCGGCAGAGCCGCAGGAGCCCGTCCCCGTGTCCCGGCCGCAGAACGCCGTGCAGCCGCCAGCGGAGGTGCCGCCCGTCGCCGATGAGCAGGCACCGCCCGAGATCGAGCCGGGGGAGCGCCCGGACGAGGACCCGCTGCTCGCCCTCCTGCTCACCATCGCGCGCATCGCCGGGATCGTCCTGCTCGTCGCCGCGCTCGTCGCCGCGCCCTTCGTCGGGGTCGTGGCGGCGAAGGCGGGGCGTCGCCGACGGAGACGTCGCGCCGCCGACCCGACGCTGCGCATCCTCGGCGGATGGCGGGAGCTCACGGATGCCGCCGCCGACCACGGGCTCGCGATCCCCGTCGGCGCGACGCGCCGCGAGGTCGCCGGGATCATCGGCCAGCCGCAGGCGGCCGTCCTCGCGCGCGTCGCCGACCGCGTCGACTACGCGCCCGAGCCTCCCCAGCCGGGCGAGGCCGACCGCGTCTGGAACGCCGTCGACGCCGTACGCGCGGGCCTCGACGCCGGGCGGCGCCGCCGCGACCGGTGGCGCGCCGCGCTCTCGGTGCGCTCGCTGCGCCGGTATCCTGGCCGCTCGAGGACCGAGCCTGGGAGGCGAGCGCCGTGATCTGCCAGCACTGCGGTGCCACCCTCCCGCCCATCGCGATGTTCTGCGGAGAGTGCGGCCGCTCCGTCGCCGCTCGCGGCCCCGTCGTGCCGCCCGTGACCCTCAGCTCGGCGGCGATGCCCTTCTCGGCTAGCGAGCCGCTCTCGATCACGCCGGCCACGCCCCCCGAGCCCGACGACCCGTCGCTCGCCCGGCCCGAGGCGCAGGCCGCCTCCGCGCCGCCGGTCGCCGTCTCCCCGAGCCCCGTGCCCGGCATCGAGCCCGTGGTGCCGCCGGCCGCGCGTCCGGCCGACGAGCCGCGCCTCGCCTCCGCCCTTCGACCAGCCCCCGGCGGATGCCCGCGCTGCGGTACCCTGCCCGAGCCCGACGACGTGTACTGCGGCACGTGCGGCGAGCCGTTGATGAGCGCCCGGCCCGTGGCAGAGGAGACGATCGCGAGCCCGCCGTCGGCCATCGCGCCGGCGTCGAGCGCCGCGTCGAGCCCTGCTCCTGCTCCTGCTCCTGCTCCTGCTCCGACCGCGGTGCCCGCTCCGTCCTCTGCTCCGGCTCCGGCCGTGGCCCCGGCGCCCCCTCCTGCGGTCGCCGTCTCCTCGCCCGCCGAGTCGTCGCTTGAGCCCGACACAGAGAACACCCGTCTCGTCCCGCGGGGCTCGACGGGCGCGCGCTTCGTGCTGCAGTTCTCCACGGGCGAGAGCTACACCGTGCTCGGCTCGGGCATCATCGGCCGCAACCCCAGCCCGGAGCCCGGTGAGGCCGTCGACCACATCGTCACGATCGTCGACCCCGGTCGCTCGGTATCGAAGTCGCACCTGGAGTTCGGCCAGGACAACGGCGTCTTCTGGGTGAGCGATCGGCACTCCGGGAACGGGTCGGTCATCCGCGAGCCCGGCTCCGAGCCGCGGTACTGCGAGCCGGGCCGCCGCTATCGCGTCGTGCGCGGCACGCGCATCGACATCGGCGAGCAGTTCGTCGTCGTGAGCTGACCCCCGCGGCCGCTCGTCCCCAGACGACCCTGACGCGCCCCGGCGCACGACCTCGGCCTCGCGCGGCTCGACGACAACCCGGCCGCGGTTGACTGCTGCGCATGACCGCGCTCGTCATGCCACCGCTGCCCGCGCCGCCCTCGCCCCCGCCGCGCACGCCGTTCCCCGTCATCGCCGTGATCGCCCCGGCGATCGGCGCCGTCGCGATCCTCCTGATCACGGGCTCGGTCTTCGTCCTCGTCTTCGCCGCGCTCAGCCCGCTCATCGCGATTGCGACGGCGCTGGATGCCCGACGCACCGCCCGACGCCACCTCCGCGACGAGGCGGCCCGCTTCGATCGCGACTGCACGGCTTGGCTCGCTCGGGTGCCCGAGCTGCACGCCCTCGAGCGCGCGCGGGCCGATGCCGCGCACCCGCCCCTGCCCGAGCGCCTGCGCTCGCGCGATCCGGAGGGCGATCCCGCCGCGCCGATCCGGATCGGCGTCGCGCCCGCCCCGAGCGCGATCGCCCCCGAGCGTCCCGCCGTGCTCGACGACGGTCCTGCGGCCCGGCGGCTCGCCGAGCTCACCGCGGCAGCGGCGACTCACCCGGCGCTGCCGGTGCTCGTGCCCGCGGGCCCGATCCGGATCGTCGGGCGCGGCGCGGTCGTCGACTCGATCGCCCGGCTCGTCGCGCTCCACCCCGCGTGCGTCGTGGAGCGCGTCGCCTCGGCGTCGTCGCTCCCGTCGCCCGCACTCCCGTCCGTCGCCCCGGTGGAGCTCGTCGTCGAGACCCCCACCTCCGCGCGGCTCCGTCTCCCCGACGGCCGCGAGACCCTCATCCGTCCTGAGGCGGCGACTCGGCGCGAGCACGATGCCCTCGTCCGACGTCGGGCTCCCGCCGAGGCGGCGCTTCCGGACTCCCTGCCGTGGGCGGCTCTCGCGTCGGCCACCGAGCGCACCGGCGCCGCCCCCGGCCCGATCGGCGTCGACGCGGACGGCGTCGTCGAGCTCGATCTGCTGGGCGAGGCTCCGCACGCCCTCGTCGGCGGCACGACCGGCAGCGGCAAGAGCGAGCTCCTGCGCACGGTCGCCCTCGCCTGGGCGGCGAGCGGACCTCCCGCTGAGCGCTCCATCCTCCTCGTCGACTTCAAGGGCGGGTCGGCGTTCGCGGAGCTCTCGGCGCTCCCGCACGTGGTCGGTCTCCTGACCGATCTCGACGCCGCGAGCGCCGAGCGCGCGCTGCGCAGCCTCCGTGCCGAGATCCGACGACGAGAGGGCGCGCTCCTGGCCCGCGGAGCGCGCGACATCGCCGACCTGCCCGTCGGGGCCCTCGCGCGCCTGCTCATCCTCGTGGACGAGTACGCGGTGCTCGTCGAGAGCTTCCCCGAGCTGCAGGCGCTCGTCGCCGACCTCGCCGCTCGGGGGCGATCGCTCGGCATCCACCTCCTGCTCTGCACGCAGAGGCCCGGCGGCGTCGTGCGCGACGCCGTCGCGGCCAACTGCGGGATCCGTCTCGCCTTCCGCATGGCGAGCGCGTCCGATGCGTCCGGTCTTCTCCCCGTCGCGCCGCCGCCCGACGGCTCGCCCGCGGGCCGCGCGGTCCTCGCCGCATCCGGACGATTGCGCACGATCCACGTCGCGACGATCGCCGTCGACGACATCGCCGCCGTCGGCGCCCGATGGCGCTCCGCGACCCCGGCGTCGCGACCGTGGCTCCCGCCGCTGCCCGCGAGAGTCTCGCGACATGAGGCCCTGGAGCTCGATCCCGAGAGCGACTCCCAGAGCGACTCCCAGAGCGACTCCGGGAGCGAGGTCGAGAGCGACTCGGCCGCGGGGTCCGGAGCGGCTCGGCGCGACGCGCCCGCGCGCGACCCGTGGGCTCCCGATCCGCGAGGGGATGCCGCGCTCGCGTCGTCCGTGCGCCCGCAGCTGCTGCTCGGCGCCGTCGACGACCCCGACCGGCAGCGTCGCGTGCGGGGCGAGTGGGCGCCGCATCGCGACGGCGCGCTCCTCGTCGTCGGCGCTCGGGGGAGCGGCGCGGCCGACGCGCTCGCGGTCATCGCGGAGAGCGCGAGCGCTTCGGGGTGCGACGCCGTCGTGCTCCCCGATTCGCCCGCCGATGTCCTCGGCGTCCTCGGCGAGCTGCGCGACGAGCTCGACGGAGCGGCGCCGCGCTCGACCGAGCGGGACGCGCCCGGGTCCGCGCGCGTGCTCGACCGGACGGCCCCGCGGCCGCTCATCGTCATCGTCCCCGAGATCGACGCGCTCGTGGCGGAGGCGGGGGAGCGGGCGCTCGACCTCCTCGACGCCATCGACGCCGTCGATCGGCGCCTGCGGCGGCGCGGAGGCTCCCTCGCGGCGAGCTGCTCGTCGGTGCTCCGGTCGCGTTCGGGGCTCGTCGGCCGGTTCGACTCCGTGCTGCTCCTCAGGGCCGCCTCACCCGATGATCATCGAGCGGCCGGCGGAGCGCCGGGCGACTACGATGCCGTGGCGCCGTCGGGTCGGGGCCGCTGGCGGGGTCGGGCGATCCAGCTGCTCGCGCCGGAGTCGCGGTCGCTCGCCGCGCGGTCGCCGCGCATCCCCGTCTGGGAGCCGTCCCTCGACGGTCCCGCGGCCGTCGTCTCCGCTCGACCGGCGGTCGCGGCGGAGCGCCTGCGGAGGGCGGGAGTCCACGTCGCGACCGACCCGATGGCGATCGCCGAGCCCGATGCGATCGCCCGGACCGATGCGGTCGGCGCGCCGCGCGTCGCCGTGGCCGATGCCGAATCCTGGCAGTCCGCGTGGTCAGCGCTCGCGCTCGCTCGACGCGAGGGCGCGATCGTGCTCGCCGACGCGAGCGAGAGCGACGCGCGCGCGGTCCTCGGTGCGCGCGCGAGCATCCCGCTGCGCGACGAGAGCGCGGTCGACGAGATCATCGTCGTCGACTCCCGAGGAGCGAGGCGCGCGCGCTGGCCGGCGCTCGTCACCGGTCGGCGCGCGAGCGGACCCGGCGACGAGGCGTGAGGCCGGGGCCGTCGGGAACCGGGCCGACCGGCGAGGGACGCGGGGCCCGCCGGGAGGCTCCGACTCAGCCGATGGCGCTCGCGAGCTCTACCGACGGCAGGCCGTGGGCCGCGCCGACGGGCTCGTTCGTCACGCTGCCGTCGTGGGTGTTGAGACCCAGGGCGAGCGCCGGGTCCGCGCGCAGAGCGTCGCGCCAGCCGCGGTTCGCGATCGCGCGCACGTAGGGCATGGTCGCGTTCGTGAGCGCGTGCGTCGACGTCGACGGCACCGCACCCGGCATGTTCGCCACGCAGTAGAAGATGCTGTCGTGCACCGCGAACGTCGGCTCGGCGTGGGTCGTCGGCCGCGAGTCGGCGAAGCAGCCGCCCTGGTCGACGGCGATGTCGACGAGCACGCTCCCCGGCTTCATGCGCGACACGAGCTCGTTGCTGACGAGCTTCGGAGCCTTCGCTCCCGGGATGAGGACCGAGCCGATGAGCATGTCCGCGCGGACGGCCGCGCGCTCGATCTCGTAGCCGTTCGAGGCGATCGTCTGGATGCGCCCGGCGTAGAGGGCGTCGAGCTCGCGCAGGCGCTGGATGTTCGTGTCGAGCACCGTGACGCGCGCGCCGAGACCGACGGCCATCGCGACGGCGTTCGTGCCCGCGACTCCGCCCCCGAGGACGACGATGTCAGCGGGGTGGGTGCCGGGAACCCCGGGGACGAGCAGGCCGGGCCCGCCGTTCGGCCGCATCATGGCGTTCGCGCCGACGATGGGCGCGAGCCGCCCCGCGACCTCGCTCATGGGGGCGAGGAGGGGGAGCGCGCGCGAGGGGAGCTGGACGGTCTCGTAGGCGATCGCCGTGACCCGGGAGTCGAGGAGGGCCTGCGTGAGCTCCTTCTCCGCCGCGAGGTGCAGGTACGTGAACATGACCATGCCGGGGCGGAAGTGCGCGTACTCCGACGCGATCGGCTCCTTGACCTTGAGCAGGAGCTCGGCCTCGCCCCACACGGCTGCGGCGTCATCGACGATGCGCGCGCCCTGCGCGGCGTAGTCATCGTCGGTGATGGACGAGCCGAGTCCTGCACCCGCCTGCACGATGACCTCGTGCCCGTTGGCGACGAGATCGTGCACCCCGGCCGGCGTGATCGCGACCCGGTACTCGTTGTTCTTGACCTCCGCGGGAACCGCGATTCTCATGTTGTCTCTCCTGTGTCGGCGCGCGTCAACCCGGGAGCCATCGCCACGGTGCGCTGCGGCATCAGCGTAGCGTCCCGGAGCGATGGAATCCGCACCTTTTTTCGCCCGGATGTGCTGATTTCGTGAAGATTGTGTTTCAGAATGGATGAATCGGGCCGCACATGGTGCGATGGCCCGAGCGGTGTGCGAGTATCGACCCACCGTCACAGCACCCGAGTACACCGTCGTACCTGATTCGCCTAAGGAGCAGCGCCATGCACCGTCCGCTTCCCGAAGACCCGATGATCCGCAGCCTGATCGCCCAGGCCAAGCGGGCGCAGATCAGCCGCCGCGCGATGCTCGCCGGGACCGGTGCCGGCGCCACCGCCCTCGCCCTCGCCGCGTGCTCCACGGGCTCCGACGAGCTCAGCCCCGCCGAGGACCAGTCCGAGAGCGACAAGACGCTCAACTGGGCGAACTGGCCCTTCTACATCGACGAGGACGACGACGGCAACTACCCGACGCTCGAGCGGTTCCAGGAGGAGTCCGGCATCGAGGTCAACTACCTCATCGACGTCGACGACAACAACTCCTACTTCGCGAAGGTCCGCGACCAGCTCGCCCTCGGCCAGGACATCGGCGCCGACACCGTCTGCCTCACCGACTGGATGGTCAACCGCTGGATCCAGCTCGGCTACACCCAGGAGCTCAACAAGGACAACATCCCGAACGCGTCGAACCTCGTCGCGAGCCTCCAGGACCCTGCCTTCGACCCCGGTCGCGTGCACTCGCTGCCCTGGCAGGGCGGCTTCGCCGGCATCGCGTACAACGTCGAGGAGACCGGCGAGGTCCGCTCGGTGAGCGACCTGTGGCGCCCCGACCTGTCGGGCCGCGTCGGCGTGCTCTCCGAGATGCGCGACACGATCGGCGTCATCATGCTCGAGAACGGCGTCGACATCTCGAGCGACTTCAGCGCGGACGAGTTCAACGCCGCCCTCGACATCTTCCGCGAGCAGGTCGAGTCGGGGCAGATCCGCAACGTGCGCGGCAACGCGTACACGGAGGACCTCGTCAACGGCGACACCCTCGCCGCGATCTGCTGGTCGGGCGACATCACGCTGCTCAACTTCGAGGCCGGCTACGAGAAGTGGAAGTTCGTCCTCCCCGAGGGCGGCGCCACGCTGTGGAACGACAACTTCCTCATCCCCATCGGCTCCCCGCGCAAGACCAACGCCGAGACGCTGATCAACTACTACTACGAGCCCGAGGTCGCCGCCGAGGTCGCGGCGTGGGTGAACTACATCACCCCCGTCGAGGGCGCCTACGAGGCCGCCATCGCGATCGACCCCGTGCTCGCCGAGAACCAGCTCATCTTCCCCAACGCCGACACCCTGGCGCAGGCGAAGATCTTCCGCGGGCTCACCGCCCAGGAGGAGAACGAGTTCCAGTCGGCGTTCCAGAGCATCCTGCTCGGCTCGTAGTCCCGACTCCACCCCTCACCCGAAGGAGCACCACCGAGGTGTCCACGAGCGCTGTCCCGCAGTCGGGCTTCGCCGAAGCGGGTGCCGACCTCGAACTGGTCGGCATCACGAAGCGGTTCCCCGGCTTCACCGCCATCGAGGATCTGGATCTGCGCATCCCCGCAGGGTCGTTCTTCGCGCTGCTCGGCCCGTCCGGCTGCGGCAAGACGACGACCCTGCGGCTCATCGCCGGTCTGGAGGAGCCCACCGCGGGCCGCATCCTCATCGGCGGGAAGGACGTCACGGCGACGAAGGCGTTCCAGCGCCCGGTCAACACGGTGTTCCAGAGCTATGCGCTGTTCCCGCACATGACGATCCTCGAGAACGTCGCGTTCGGCCTGAAGAGACGCAAGATGGCGAACGCGGATGCTCTTGCTCACGAGGCGCTGCGTCTCGTGGAGCTCGACCACGTGTCGTCCCGCAAGCCCTCTCAGCTCTCGGGCGGGCAGCAGCAGCGCGTGGCGCTCGCCCGCGCGATCGTGAATCGTCCCGCACTGCTTCTCCTCGACGAGCCGCTCGGCGCCCTCGATCTGAAGCTGCGCCGCCAGATGCAGATCGAGCTCAAGGACATTCAGGACACCGTCGGCCTGACCTTCCTCCACGTGACCCACGACCAGGAGGAGGCCATGACCATGGCCGACACCGTCGCGGTCATGAACAAGGGCGTCATCGAGCAGATGGGCGCGCCGCAGGAGCTGTACGAGCTGCCCCACACGGCCTTCGTCGCGACGTTCCTCGGCCAGTCGAACCTCATGTCGGGCGCGGTCGTCAGCTCGAGCGGCACCTCGATGGTCGTCGACGTCGCGGGCAACCGCGTCGAGGTCCCGCGCGAGAGGGCTCAGCGCCACTCGGGCGAGCTCACGATCGGCGTCCGACCCGAGAAGGTCACGCTGCACGGCTCCGAGCCGAAGCGCGAGACCGGCCGCAACCTCGTCGGCCCCGGCCGCATCACCGATGTGTCCTTCAGCGGCGTGAGCACGCAGTACGAGGTCACCTCGCCGGTCTTCGGCATCTTCACCGTCTTCGCGCAGAACACGAGCATTTCGCGCATGCACCACGATGGCGACGAGGTCTGGATGAGCTGGGACGTCGGGCACACCTTCGGCCTCGCCGACGAGCCCTCGACCGTCCCCGCTCTGCGGTTCGACGACGACACCGATACGAGCATGATCGCGACCCAGCGTCGCGAGCAGCTCGAGGCGGAGCTGGAGGGGGCCTGACCCATGGCCTTCGGCGCCTTCGCGACCTCCACGGCGGTCGCTGAGCCGGCAGCCCGCAGGAAGAGCCCGATCGCTCTCCTGCTCCTGCTGCCCGGGCTCCTCTACCTCGGTCTCTTCTTCCTCGTCCCGCTGTTCTCGCTCGTCATCACGAGCCTGCAGCAGCCGGACCCGGTCGTCTTCGGCCAGTTCGAGAACGCCTTCCGGTGGGAGAACTACGTCACCGTCCTCCAGCAGTACTGGCCGCAGACGGTGCGCGCGTTCGGCTACGCGGCCCTCGCCACGCTGTTCGCGCTCCTCATCGGGTTCCCGCTCGCGTACTTCATCGGCATCACGCTGCGCCGCTGGCCGCTCCTGCAGGCGCTCGCTCTCGTGCTCGTGATCGCGCCGTTCTTCATCTCCTTCCTGCTGCGCACGATCGCCTGGAAGCAGCTGTTCTCCGATGAGGGTCCGATCGTCGGATTCCTGCAGGCGCTCGCGATCCTCCCCGGGGATGCGGCGATCACGGGCTCCGCGTTCGCCGTCGTGTTCGGGCTCACCTACAACTTCATCCCCTTCATGACGCTCCCGATCTACACCTCGCTCGAGCGGCTCGACCTGCGCTACGTGGAGGCCGGGGGAGACCTCTACGCGAGCCCCCGCTCGACGTTCTTCCGCGTCACGCTGCCGCTCGCGGCCCCCGGCATCATGTCGGGCACGCTCCTGACGTTCATCCCCGCCGCGGGCGACTACGTCAACGCGAGCCGCGAGTTCCTCGGCTCGACCGACACGGCGATGATCGGCAACGTCATCGAGGCGAACTTCCTCGTGCTGCAGAACTTCCCCGCGGCGGCGGCGCTCTCGCTCGTGCTCATGGCCGCGATCCTGATCCTCGTGAGCGCGTACGTGAAGCGCAGCGGAACGGAGGACCTGCTGTGAGAGGCTTCGGCAAGTACGCGATCTGGGTCTACTCGGCGATGGCGCTCGTGTTCCTGATGGTCCCGATCATCTACACGATCGTGTTCTCGTTCAACGACTCGCGTCGCACCAACATCGTCTGGCGCGGCTTCACCCTCGACAACTGGCTCAACGTCTGCTCGGCCCAGGGGGTCTGTCAGGCGTTCGGCAACAGCATCCTCATCGGCGTGGTCGCGACCGTGCTCGCGACGACGCTCGGCACGATGATCGCGATCGCGCTCGTCCGCTACCGATTCCGCTTCCGCTCGGCGACGACGCTCCTGCTGTTCCTGCCGATGGCGACCCCGGAGGTCGTCCTCGGCGCCGGCCTCGCCGCGCAGTTCCTGCAGGCGGGCGTCGGCAAGGGCATCGGCACGATCATCCTCGCCCACACGATGTTCTGCATCAGCTTCGTCGTCGTGACGGTGCGCGCGCGCGTCGCGAGCCTCGATCCGGCGCTCGAGGAGGCCGGTCGCGATCTCTACGCCTCCCCGCGCGAGGTGTTCTGGCGCATCACCTTCCCGCTCCTGCTGCCCGGCATCACCGCGGCCGCGCTGCTGTCGTTCGCGCTGAGCTTCGACGACTTCATCATCACGAACTTCAACCGCGGCGCCGACGTCACCTTCCCCTCGTACATCTACACGGCCGCCGCGCGCGGGATCCCGGCGGAGGCGAACGTCATCGCCTCGGGCGTATTCCTGCTCGCGATCGCGCTCGTGCTGATCTCGCAGTTCTCGGCCGCCGCCCGGCGCCGCCGGCTCGCGAAGGCCGACTAGATGTAGTGCCCAGGGACGTTGTTTGATCTGGCGTCCCTGACAGAGCGAGAACCTCCGGGCCAGAGTGGAGCTGTCTAAGTCACCGCTCTGAGCCCAGGAGGTTCTCGTGTCTCACGGTAATGCGGCCCTGACGCCG
>NZ_JAUSMI010000172.1 GCF_030645145.1 Microcella sp.
CATCTTCCCCAACCGCGACGCGATCATCCGCCTGGTCGGCGGCGTCCTGGCCGAGCAGACCGACGAGTGGGCCGAGGGGCGCCGCTACCTCGGGCTGGACGTTCTGGCCCGCTCCCGCATGCGCGTCCTGCCCGACACCGAGAGCGAGGTGGTCGCTGACACCTTCATCGCGCTCAGCGCATAAAGCGAAGGATCGGCCGTTACACCACTTCCAGGGACTTGACCCATCGAGCGCTTCTATGCCAAGGTGCAGCTCGATCCCGAGACGACGCAGGCGGTCTCGGCGATGATCCATGCCCGGTTCGACGAGATGATGGCCGAAGGAGCCGCCGAACTTGCCGACCTCGCGTCCCGGAGAACCCAACTCGAAGGCGAGCAGCAGAAGTTGCTGCAAGCCCACTACGCCGGAGCCATCCCGCTCGACCTGCTCAAGAAGGAGCAGGACCGGATCACCGCGTCGTTGGAGACCATCGAGCACCGGATCACCGCTCACCACGGCCACTATGCCGACGCGCGGGCGAACCTCGACGACTCGCTGAAACTGCTGTCCAACGCAGCCGACCTCTACGAGCACGCCGACGACGCGAACCGCCGACTGTGCAACCAAGCACTGTTCAGGGCGATCTACATCGACGAGGACAACGACGTGCGCGTCGGCTACCGGAACCCGTATGACGGACTGAGCCTCTCCGGCCTCCATGCCGACGCCCTGAGCTGGGCCGCCGAGGCGAAGAAAATGGGCCAGGCGCGAACCGCGACCAAGGGTGGCCCCTTGGTCGCAAGTTCACACCTGACCCGTTTGGGGTGAGTAACGGGACTTGAACCCGCGGCCCCCTGGACCACAACCAGGTGCTCTACCGACTGAGCTATACCCACCAGGCGTCGGCGCCGAGGCGCGACCGCTCAATGGTAGTACAGCCGGGCGGGTGCGCGCGCCAGGGTCGGTCGGGCCCGTGGCGGTCGCGGGGGAGCGTCAGCCGAGGCGCGGCGCCCAGCGCTCGACGACGCTCGCGGCGACCGCCTGAGCCTCCTCGCTCGTGGGGCCGGGCTCGGCGATGAAGCCGATGCGGCGGTAGTACTCGAGCTCGCGGATCGACTCGAGGATGTCGGCGAGCGCCCGGTGCCCGCCGTTCTTCGCGGGGGAGTTGAAGTACACGCGCGGGAACCAGCGACGCACGAGCTCCTTGATGCTCGAGACGTCGACCGAGCGGTAGTGCAGGTGCGCGTCGACGCGCGGCATGTCGCGGGCGAGGAAGGCGCGGTCGGTGCCGATCGTGTTGCCCGCGAGCGGCGCCTGCCCGGCCGTCGGCACGTGCTCGGCGATGTAGGCGAGCACGGCCTCCTCGGCCTCGTCGAGGCTCACGCCGTGCTCGAGCTCGGTCAGCAGGCCCGACGACTCGTGCATCTGCCGGACGAAGTCGCCCATGCTGACGAGCGCGCTCTCCGACGGCTTGATGACGATGGCGAAGCCCGGATGCACGGGCTCGAGGTCGTAGTCGGTGATGACCACGGCGACCTCGACGAGCTCGTCCTTCGACAGATCGAGACCCGTCATCTCGCAGTCGATCCAGACGAGTCGATCCGTTGCAGCGCTCACCCCCGGAGTCTAACGGCCAGCCCCGACGGCCTACGCTGGGCAGGTGCTGCTCGAGCTCTACACCTCCGCCTTCTGCGACCCGTGCCACCGTGCACGAGAGGTCGTCGCCGAGGCGCAGCGGCTCGTGCCCGCCCTCGTCGTCGACGAGCGGGATGTCGCGGCTCACGCCGAGCGCGCCGAGGAGCTCGGCATCACGAGCACCCCGACGACGATCATCCGCCGCGCCGACGGCACCGAGGTCGTCCGCGCCGCCGGAGTGCCGACGCTCGCGCGCCTGCTGACGGCGCTCGCGCAGGCCGCCGACTGAGCGAGGCCCTCCGCTACCCTGGAGACCGCCCGCCCTCGTAGCTCAATGGATAGAGCATCGGCCTTCTAATCCGGTGGTTGCAGGTTCGAGTCCTGCCGGGGGCACGCCATATTGTTCGCTACCGAACGGCCGTCGTTTCTCCGTAGACTCGGGGCACCGTCCGGCAAGGCCCACCAGGCCGAGCCGGTTCCCCCATCCACACGAAGGAGTGCGGTCGTGAGCGCGAAGCGTCCCGTCGATCTGTACGAGCTGCTGCCGCAGGTGATGACCGGCATCGACGGTCTCAAGGCGACGTACGGGACGTGGGATCAGCATCCCTCGACCCACGCCGACCCCGACAAGGTGCACGCCGTCCTCGGCGAGCTCATCGAGCGGCTCGACGACAACTACCCGTACTTCCACCCGCAGTACGCGGGCCAGATGCTCAAGCCGCCGCACCCCGTCGCGACCGCCGCCTACCTCGCGACGATGCAGCTCAACCCCAACAACCACTCGATCGATGCGAGCCGCGCGACGACCGCGATGGAGCACGAGGTGCTCGATCAGCTCGCGGCGATGTTCGACTACCCGAGCGACTACATGGGCCACCTCACCTGGAGCGGCACGACCGCGAACCTCGAGGCGCTCTGGATCAGCCGCGAGATCGCGCCAGGCAAGGCGATCGCCCACAGCGCGGATGCTCACTACACGCACTCCCGGATGGGCGAGGTGCTCGGCATCGACACCGTGGGCATCCCGACCGACGCGACCGGGCGCATGGAGCTCGAGGCGCTCGAGCGCGAGCTCGCGACCGGGCGCATCGGCGTCGTCGTCGCGACCCTCGGCACGACGGGCCTCGGCGCGGTCGACCCGCTCGCCGACATCATCCCGCTCGCGCGGCGGTACGGCGCGCGCATCCACGTCGACACCGCGTACGGCGGATTCTTCGCGATCATCGCCGACGAGCTCGCGCCGGAGACCGCGCGGCACTTCCGCGCGATCAAGGACGCCGACTCGGTTGTCGTCGACCCGCACAAGCACGGCCTGCAGCCCTACGGGTGCGGGGCGGTGCTCTTCAACGACCAGTCGATCCTGCGGTACTACCACCACGAGTCGCCGTACACCTACTTCGCGAGCACCGAGCGGCACTTCGGCGAGATCCAGCTCGAGTGCTCGCGCGCGGGCGCGAGCGCGGCGGCGCTGTGGGCGACCCTGCGGATCTTCCCCCTCACGAGGGAGGGGCTCGGGGGCATCGTGCTGCCCGGCTATCGCGCGGCGCAGCAGTGGCACGCGCTCATCGAGGAGTCGGACATCCTGCAGCCGTACCAGCGGCCCGAGATCGACATCATCACCTACCTGCCGCGCGTGCGTTCGATGGCCGAGCTCGACCGCACGAGCCACGCCATCTTCGAGATGGCCGCCGACACGGCGCGGCCGCAGCAGACGCACCTCGCGACGTACGTCGTGAAGCCCGAGCAGCTGCGTGTGCGCGGCATCGACCTCGTCGAGGATGCGCCGACGGGGCGGATCATGCGCAGCGTGCTCATGAAGCCCGAGCACGAGCCGCTCATCCCCGAGATGCACCACCACGTGTCGATGTGGTCGCGGCACGCGTACGCGGCGACGCACGACGGGGTCGTTCCCGCCGAGAGCGCCGAGGCGCCCGTCGGCTGAGCCGGCGGACGCCTCGAGGTCGTGAGAGCTGGTCGCTGAGCGCTAGTTCTCGTCCTGCGGGTCGATGCGATCGCGGACGTTCTGCGCGGGCATGGGCGGCGGCGCGCTGTCGTCTCCCGGCGTCGAGGGGCTGTCGCTGCCCCGGTGCTCGACGACGAACGCCTGCGTCGGCACGGGGTCGCTCTCGCGCGCGTCGATCTCGCCTCCGGGGCTCGACGTCGAGGACGTGAGCCGCGGCGCGAAGGGCGTCGAGACCACGAGGGGGGTTCCGGCGTTCGGGGGCGTCACGGGGGGCTCGTCGCTCGACATCGGGCCGACGGCCGATCGGCTCGGGGTCTCGGCGCGGGCGACGGTCGCCGTCGTGGTCGACGCCGAGGTCGCGCCCGTCGCCGCGGCGGGCACGGAGGTCGTCGACACGACGGGAGTCACCGCCGCCGACTCGCGCTCGGGCGTGTGCTCGGCCTCCCAGCGGGCCTGCTCGGCGACGAGCTGCTGCTCGGCCGGGTCGGCCTCGTACTTCCAGCGCTCGAGGTCGGCGCCGAAGATCTTCTTCGCCTGGCGCGGCTTCTCGCTCCACGCGATGAGTCGGTCGCGGTACTCGGCGAGGGTCTGCTGCGCCTGGAAGGAGAAGCCCGCGGAGTTCCGCTTCATGTCCTCCAGCTGGTGCGCGGCCCAGTTCGCCGCGAGCGCGGCGCCGGGCACGGGCAGCAGGCGGATGCGCGTCTCGGCCTCGCCGATGAGGTGGTCGACCTGCACGCGCTCGATCGTGCCGATCGCGTTCCAGCCGGCGGCCTTGCGGCCGGCGAGGACGAGCGCCTGCACCGCGGCGGTGAGGGCGTCGCGGTTGTACTGGGCGATCACCCGCTTCGTCGAGCCGCGACCGATGAGCCCCGCGATGATGCCGGAGACGAGGATCGCGATCGCCGGGATGATCGTGCTCGCGGTCACGCGCCGGCCCTCCGGCGAGCCGAGCCAGTCGAGGATGCCGTTAACCCATTCCATGGCCGCAGGCTACCCCCGGGCCGAGGCGGGCCTCGGATTCGCCACACCTGCGCCGAGCATCCGGACCGATCACCGCACGGTCGTGATGGGGCCCGTCGTGAGAGCGAGGTCGGCGTCGACGACCTTCCCGACGCGGGCCGTCTGGGCGAGGATGATGCCCGCGAGCACGACCGCGGCCCCGACGATCTGCACGAGGTCGAGGGTCTCGCCGAGCCACGCCCACGCGACGGCGAAGGCGAAGATGACCTCCGAGGAGGCGACGATGCCCGCCGCGGTCGCGGGCAGGTGGCGGAGCGCGGCGAGGCTCAGGAGGAACGGCGCGAAGGTGCCGAGGACGACGTTCCACAGCAGCGGCAGCCACATCGGCACCTCGAGCGAGCCGTGCACGCCGCCGAGGTCGACGGGGGCGGCGAAGACGCCCGGGTCGAGCTCCCACCAGCCGCTCACGAACGACCAGAAGACCGTCGCGATGAGCATCGTCCAGAACGAGACCGCGAGCGCCGAGGTCTTCGCGACCTGGCGCTCGCCGATGAGGAAGTAGAGCGCGAGGCAGACGGCGGCGGCGATGGCGAGGAGGACACCGAGCGCGTCGAGGGTGCTCGCCCATACGCGCGCGACGACGGCGAGACCCGCGAGAACGAGGACGATCGCGATCCATAGCCGGGTCTTCACCTGCTCCTTGAAGAAGAAGTAGGCGACGAGCGCGACCATGAGCACGGCGGTGTACTCCAGCAGCAGGGCGATGCCGACGGGCAGGCGCTGGACGGCCGCGGCGTAGGTCGCCTGCAGCAGCGCGACGCCGACGATGCCGAGAACGATCATGACCGGCCACTGGCGACGGGGGAGGCGGAAGGCGGCGCGGTCGAGCGCGAGCAGGACGAGGCCGGCGACGATCGCGGTTCCGAGCAGTCGGAACTGCGTGACCTGGGCGGGGCTCAGCCCGGCCTCCATGGTGATCTTCGTGACGCTGCCGTTCGCGCCGAACAGCACTGCCGCCGCGAGGGCGAGGAGGTAGCCCACTCAGCTCCTCGAGCCGGTGCCGTGCACGGCGTAGGGCTCGATCGCCGCGATCTCGTCGGCGGTCAGCGCGTCGCCGTTCAGTGCGTCGAGGCTGTCGTCGAGCTGGCGGACGCTGCTCGCGCCGATGAGCGCGCTCGTCACCTGCGGGTGGCGCAGCACCCAGAGGAGGGCGAGCTGAGCGAGCGACTGGCCGCGCGCCTCGGCGATCGCGTTGAGCGCGCGCGCCCGCTCGAGGTAGGCGTCGTCGATGTTGTCCTCGCTGATCCAGCGGCCCTCCGAGGCGCGCGAGCCCGCGGGCACGCCGTCGAGGTACCGGTTCGTGAGCAGACCCTGCGCGAGCGGCGAGAAGACGATGCTGCCGATGCCCGTCTCGGTGAGGGCGTCGAGCAGCCCCTCCTCCATGCGGCGGTCGAACATGTTGTAGCGAGGCTGGTGGATGAGCAGCGGCACGCCGAGCTCGCCGAGGATCCGGTGCGCCTCGCGCGTCTGCGCGGCGTCGTAGTTCGAGATGCCCGCGTAGAGCGCCTTGCCGCTCTGCACCGCGGTCGCCAGGGCGCCCATGGTCTCCTCGAGCGGCGTCTCGGGGTCGGGGCGGTGGCTGTAGAAGATGTCGACGTAGTCGAGACCCATCCGCGTGAGGCTCTGGTCGAGCGAGCTCAGCAGGTACTTGCGCGAGCCCCACTCGCCGTAGGGGCCGGGCCACATGTAGTAGCCGGCCTTGGTCGAGATGATGAGCTCGTCGCGGTACGGCAGGAAGTCGTCGTGGAGGATCCGCCCGAAGTTGGACTCGGCGGTGCCGTCGGGCGGGCCGTAGTTGTTGGCGAGGTCGAAGTGCGTCACGCCGCGGTCGAACGCGCGGCGCAGGATGGCCCGCTGCGTCTCGATCGGGCGGTCGTCGCCGAAGTTGTTCCAGAGCCCGAGCGAGATGCGGGGCAGCTTCAGTCCGCTCCGGCCCACGCGGGCGTACTCGAGCTGCTCGTAGCGGTCGTCGGCGGCGATGTGCGGCATGCCGTCACTCTACTGGCCGGGCTCGGCTCATCGAACCGATTCGATCGGCGCGGATGCTCGGCTCGCGCCGCGCGCGCCCGCCTACGATGGCGGCATGCGAACCTTCCATCTCGCCGGCGGCTGCTTCTGGTGCCTCGACGCCGTCTACCGCGTGCTCGACGGCGTCCACGACGTCGTCTCCGGCTACACCGGCGGCACCGTCGCGAACCCCTCGTACGAGGCCGTCTGCACCGGCACGACGGGCCACGCGGAAGCGGTCAGGGTCGTCTTCGACCCGGCGGTCATCCCGGCCGACGTCATCCTCGAGGTGTTCTTCACCCTCCACGACCCGCGCCAGCTCAACCGTCAGGGCAACGACGTCGGCACGCAGTACCGCTCGGCGATGTACTACGCCGATGAGGAGGAGAAGGCGCTCTTCGAGGCCGCGCGCGATCGTGCCGACGGCTACTGGGAGGGCGGCATCGTGACCGAGATCACGCCGCTCGGCGAGTGGTTCGACGCCGAGGAGTACCACCAGGACTTCTTCGCGAAGAACCCGGGTCAGGGCTACTGCCTCGCCGTGGCGCTGCCGAAGGTCAACAAAATCCGCTCCTCGTACGCGCCGTACATCCGGGCCTCCTGAGCGCGGGCCCGGAAGGGCTCGACACCGGCCCTCGCGAGGCGTAGCGTCGGCGGCGCACGGCGCGAGCGCGCCGCTCGGAAGGAGCTCGACGATGAGCATGACCACCGGAACGCAGACCTGGGTCGCCTCCGGCCCCGCCGGCACCGTCGGATCGATCCACCGCGACGGCGAGGGCTTCCTCGTGCGCGTGCGGATGGAGAGCGAGGCCCGCGGCCCCTACCCCACGCTCGAGGCGGCGAAGCGCGCCCTCCACGCGACCCTCGGCCCCGGCGCCGAGCGGCCCGACTTCCGCGAGCACTAGCCAGAGCGCGCCTCCATCGATCCGGCCCGACTGGTCGGCCTCCGCTCGTCCACATGGAGGGCGGGGCGCTCCTCCATGCACCGGTGGCGCCGCTGCCCGTCGGCGGAGCCTCCCGTCGCGCATCCTCGTCGCGGGCGCCGGCGCTCTCCGGCACGAACCGCCGGCGCCCACCTGACACCGATTCGTCTGGAGGACGCCATGACCGACACCATCACCCTCACGGGGCTCGTCGCCACGACCCCGCGCCACATCGTCACGAGCGAGGGGCTCTCGATCACCTCGTTCCGGCTCGCGAGCAATCAGCGCCGCTACGACCGCGCCAAGGCGGCGTGGGTCGACGGAGACACGAACTGGTACACCGTGACGAGCTTCCGCCAGCTCGGCACCCACGTCGCGAGCTCGGTCCACAAGGGCGAGCGCGTCATCGTCTCCGGGCGGGTGCGCATCCGCGACTGGGAGAGCGGCGAGAAGAATGGCACGACGATCGAGATCGACGCCGAGGCGGTCGGCCACGACCTGACATGGGGCCGCGCGAGCTTCACGCGCAGCGTCATCGTCGGCCGCAGCTCCGACGATCGGGTGACGGATGCTCCGCAGGAGCAGCCCGACCCCGTCGACGTGCCCGATGACGCGTCGTCGCTCGAGCCGCGCGAGCCGGCGGACGCCCCGTTCTGAGCCCTCGGCTGCGCGGCGGCTCAGCGGACGCGGATGCCGCCGCGCTGCCAGAGCGTGACCGCGGCGACCCGCGGGTTGGCGTTCTCGCTCGTGTCGAGGCCGAGCGCCGTGAAGAGTCGGGCGAGCATCGTCTCGACCGCGCGCACGGTCGTTCCCCGGTGCTCGGCGAGCGCGCGCGTCGACGCCCCCTCTGCGAGGAGCCGAAGGACGTCGGCCTGCGCAGCGGTGACAGACGGAACATCGGCGTCGCCGATGTGCACGTCGTCGTCCGTCTGCCCGCTGATGGAGCGGTGCACGGCGTCGATGAGATCGTCGATCGCGCCGAGCTGCGACTTCACGAGGTAGACCACGCCCGAAGGGATGCGCCCGGGGTTCGGGACGGCGAGCTCCGGAGAGCGGTGCGAGGTGAGCACGACCAGGCCCACCCAGGGGTAGTCCTCCGCGACGGCGCTCAGCAGATCCGCGCCGGACTCGGCTGATCCGAAGTTCAGATCGGTGATGAGGGCGTGCGGGTCGGTGTCGCCGACGGCCGTGAGCGCCTCGGCGACCGAGGATGCCGTGACGACGGCGAAGCCGCGCGCGCTCAGACCTCCGGACACCAGGGAGACTGTGAAGGCGTCATCGTCGGCCACGACGACGCGCATCGACTTGGGCTCGGTCGTCATCGCGACTCCTCGCTCGGGTGGGACGAACCGTTCTGTTCATCGTGCTCCCGAGCCGCGCCGCCGTCAAGAACATCCCGGATCGTCGTCAGGAGCAGGCTCGTCGTGTACGGCTTGGGCAGGAACGCGGCCACGCCCATGCCGGCGCTGCGGGCGGCTCCACCGGCCGACGTGAGGCCGCTCGCGGCGATGACCGGGATCCCGGGGTGGTGCTCCTCCAGGTACGCCGTCGTCGCCGCGCCGTCCATCACCGGCATCATCATGTCCGTCAGCACCAGGTCGACGGAGGCTCCGGGCGCCTCGACGAGCGCGATCGCGTCGCGGCCGTTCTCGGCGACGAGCGTCCGGTACTCGTAGCTCTGGAGCGTGCGCGCCGTGATGAGCCGGATGGTCGGGTCGTCGTCGACCACGAGGATGAGTTCGCCGTGACCTCTCGGCAGGGTCCGCGTCGGCACCCGGGGCTCTGCGGGGGAGGAGTCGTCGCCGATCGCGATCGGCAGGATCACCGAGAAGCGCGTCCCGCGCTCCGGCTCGCTGTAGACCCGGATCGTGCCGCCGTGGCTCTGGACGATTGCGAGCGAGCTCGCGAGTCCGAGGCCGGTTCCCTTCCCGACCGACTTCGTCGTGTAGAACGGCTCGAAGATCTTCTCCGCGGTCTGCGGCGTCATGCCGTGCCCGGTGTCGACGACGTCGATGATGATGTGCGCTCCCGGTTCGACCTGGAAGGCCTCCGTCGAGAACGAGTCCTCGAGGATGAGCGTCGACGCCGTCACCCGCAGCTCGCCGCCGTCCGGCATCGCGTCACGAGCGTTCGTGACGAGATTCATGAGCACCTGGATGAGCTGAGTCGGGTCGCCGAGTGCGTGGGGGAGTCCGTCGTCGACCTCCGCCGTGAACCGGATCGCCCCCGGGAGCGCATCCGCCGCGAACCGCTGAAGCTCGACGAGGAGCGCATCGATCGCGACGCGGTCGCGGCGACCCTCGACGCCGCGAGCGAAGGCGAGAACCTGCCTGATCATGTCGGCTCCGCGCTTGGACGCTGACTCCATCGTGCTCAGCAGCTCGAGCCGGTCGGGGTCGGTCTCCGTCGACTCGAGCAGCTGGATCGACATCAGGATGGGCGTGAGCACGTTGTTGAGGTCGTGGGCGATGCCCCCGGCGAAGGTGCCGAGGCTCTCCATGCGCGTGGCGCGCGTGCGCAGGTTCTCCTCGCGCCGCCACGCCGTCACGTCGGTGTCGACCGAGAAGATCCGGTCCGGTGCTCCGTCCTCGCCGGGCAGCAGCTGCCAGCAGCAGTCGATGATGAGGGATCGGCCGTCGCGCGTCGTGCAGTGCAGCTCCTCCGACCAGTAGCCCTCGCGCAGGGTGACGGCGAGGCCCTGCTCGAAGACCTCATCGGCGACGCAGATCAGGTCGCGCACCTGCCCGCCGATCGCATCGTCCGCCGTCACGCCGTACAGCGTCTCCGCCGACCTGTTCCAGTAGTGGATGACGCCGTCGAGCGAGCGCACGATGATCGCGTCTCGGGAGGCGTCGATGAGCGCAGCCTGGTCGGCGATCCTCCGCTGGGCCTTCACCATCTCGTGCCGCGCCCGCTCGTCCTCCGTCACGTCGCGGATGTAGAGCGCGATGCCCGTGGCGGTCGGGTACGCGGTCACATCGAAGAAGCGTCCCTTGGCGGGTCCGGTGCCCGCTGTGCGCACGGTCGTGCGGATCTGCTCGCGCGCCGTGCGCTGGTAGGCGACCTCGAGCTCCGTGTCGGCGAGTTCGGGGAAGCTCTCCCAGAGGCTGTGCCCCTCGATCTCCGAGAACGGTCGGCCGATGAGCTCCTCGGCCCGGTCGTTCGCGTACACGAGCCGCCACTCGTCGTCGAGGAGGATCAGGCCGTCGCTCAGCGAGTTGAGGGTGAGATCCAGCCGCTGCTGCAGCGCGGCCGCTCTCTCTCTCTCGGCCGTCGCCTCCGTCACATCCCAGATCGCTCCGTGCGCGGCGACGATGGCGCCGGCGGCGTCGGTCGTCGGTCGTCCGAGCACCTTGACGATGCGGGTCCTGCCATCCGCCGTCGTGACGAGGAGGTCGAGGTCGATCGTCTCCCCGCTCTCGAAGCACGCGTCGACCGCGCGCGCTATCGCGTCCGCGTTCCCCGGGGCGAAGAGCGCGGAAGCGTGTTCGAAGGGGAGCGCGGGCTCGCCGTCGGTGCCGAGGATCCGCTGCGACTCGGGGCTCAGCGTCAGCATGCTGGAGTCGCGGTCGAGGGACCAGCCGCCGGAGGAGGCGAGCTCGCCCGCGATCCGAAGCAGCTCATCCGCCTGCTGCTTCGCGCGCTCGCGCTCCTCCACCTCGGCGATCGCGAAGGCGTAGACGAGCACGGCGATCACTTCGCCGTCGACCGCCACGGGGCTGTAGGTCAATTCCGCGCGGCCGACTCCGTCGGGACGACCGACGGTCCGGAAGCGGCAGGTCTCGCCCTCGAGCGCGCGGGAGAAGTGGTCGTCGATGATCGGGCGATCCACGTCCGCCGCCCACTGCGTGTAGAGGGAGCCGATGACGGCGTCGCGAGGGATGCCGCCGCGCGCCTCGAGAGCCGCCGTGGCACCGAGGACGGTGCCGGAGCGGCCCACGAGGAGGAGGGGGTCGGGGTAGCCGGCGGCGAGCGTCTCGAGGGCGCTCGCGAGTGCGAGAGCGCGGCCGTCGACGTGCTCAGCCGGCACCCGCGTCGCTCCCGTCCGGTGCGTGGGGGAGGAGGGAGCGGACGATGCGCGTGAACTCGCCGAGCTCCACGGGCTTGCGGGCGAACCCGTGGACGCGGTCGAGCAGGGCGGGAGCATCCTCGCCGCTCAGGAGGAGGACGCGCGGAGCGGATGCGCGCGCGGACAGCGCGTCCAGGCTCTCGGCGGCGGTGCCGCCCGGCATGTTCAGGTCGAGGATGACGAGGTCGATCTCGACGGCGGCGTCCAGCCCGACGACCTCGGCCGTCGTGCGGGCCTCCAGGACGGCGCAGCCCATGCCGGAGAGCGCCATGCGCAGCACGGTCCGGACCAAAGGATCGTCGTCGGCGACCAGGACCGTGGCAGGGGAACCTCCGGGGGCTGCCATGTGCTCAGTGTATGGCGAGGGCTCCTCGGCTAGGCCCCTCCGTTCGGGGGGCGGCCCTCCGCGAGAAGAGACAGATCGTGCGACGCGGCGGCGAGGTGCTCGAGCACCTGCTCGGTGATCGAGGCGAGCGCGCCGGGGGCCGTGTCGTCGGCCGAGAAGAACGACAGCGCCATGACGCACGCGGCGATGCGACCCTGCACGGGCCCGTGCATGAGCTCGCTCAGCCGATGCCGCTCCAGTTCGAGCGCCGACTCGTTCTCGGCCACCAGGCGGTCGATGCGGCCGTGGACCTCCCGGATGGTCCGTTCGTCGTCCTCGTTCGCGCGCGCGATCACGATGCTCGCGATCACCACGGTGCACGCGGCGAGCAGACCCCCGCCGAGCACCGGGAGCATGATCGCGCCGTGCCAGGTGATCGGATCGATCCCGCTGTGCAGAATCACCCACGAGGTCGCGACGATCGCGGATCCCGCCGCGGCGAGCGTCACGCTCGACGCGCGTACGCGTCGGAAGAGCGGCCACGACTCGCAGACCGTCATGACGCTCCCGAGGACGACGCCGCCGACGACGGTCGCGAGCACGATCTCGACCGCGGCGAGCTCGCCGAAGATCCGTGCTCCGTCGGGGAGCATGATCGCCAGCGTCTGCATCGTCACGACGCCGGCCGTCAGCCAGGGGCGCACGAGGTGCACGTCGAAGACCTCGCGCAGCGATGCGCGGCGCGATACCGCAGAGGGCCGTGCTGCCGGGTTCGTCGACTCGACGAGATCCGCGGTCTCGTCGTGGAGGCTCGACATCCGCATGCTGATCTCGACGAACGCGGCGCGATCGAGGTCCTGACGGACGGTGACGAGCCGCTCGCGCAGATCGTCGAGCACGGGGGCGACCGACCGGCGGATGGTGCGGGCCAGTCGTGCCCGGATCGCCTCTCCCGACTCCGCCGCGGCGGTCACCGCGGCGTCGAGCGAGCGCTTCGCGGCCTCGAGCTCGCCGATCAGCGCGCGGCGCCGGTCGATCTGGGCGATGCCGTACACGAGCGCGGGCCCCCAGGCGAGAGTCATCACGATCCAGGTTGCGGCTCGGAAGACGAGGTCGCCGGGGACTCCGGCGACGGTCTCGGCGACGGCGCTCCCCACGAAGGCTCTCGCGAGCGACGACGCCCCCCACAGCGCGGCGACGAGTGCGACGGGCAGCATCGGCCGCCACCTGCGGGCGAGGATGCCGCCACCGACGATGATGACGCCCGCGATGACGTGCTGCACGGTCGCCGAGAGCAGCGGCCACCACCAGTCGGGGTAGGGCGTCGTGGATTCCCGGATCATGATGATCGCGGTGGTCGGCGGGTAGAAGGCGAGCCAGAGCAGCCAGTGGGTGGCCCAGCGACCGCCGAGCGCCTCCCGCAGCGTCACGCCGTCTCCGATTCGTCGGGTGCTCAGCGCAGGGGCCACGTGGCCATCCTGCACCAGTCGCAGAAATGAGAAGCGGCCGCCCCAGCTCAACCCGAATGAGCCGGGGACGGCCGCAGTGTCACTCGGCTCCCTCACCCGACCCGAACGGGCGAGTGAACCGGTTGCGGTAGGCGGCCCCCCGGGAGTCCCCCGACTCCCAACCGCTGTCCTTGCACTGATAGTGCTCCGTCCTGCGGCCGGGCGCAAACATGCTCGTCGCGCGGTGTTCGGATTCCGAACGCACGGTCTACCGGGCCCAGGATCCAGGCGGGAACCGGTCATCGGGCCGACGCCCGTAGACTCGTTGCGGTCGGCCTCCTGGCCGCCGGAAAGGGCGGGTCGGATGCGGGCGAGCACGAGACGGGCATCCGCCCTCATCGTCGCCGCCGCCGCGATCGCGGCCCTCGTCGCCGGATGCACGCCGTCGCCCGGCCCCTCCGGCGCACCGCCCTCGAGCGCGGCTCCCGGGCCCTCGGCGTCGACGCCCGCCGAGCCCGCGCCCACCCAGGAGCCCGCCCCGACGTTCGACCCCGCCGCCGCGGCCGAGACCAATCTGCCCGTCGTCGAGTCGGCCCTCTCACCGCTCGTCTCGGCGGGCGGGATCCCCGCGGGCCGCAGCGTCGTCGACGCGCTCACCGGCGCCGGGATCCCGCTCAGCGAGCTGCAGGTGACGCCCGACCGCACCGCCATCGGGCTCCCCGTGGACGCGCTGCTCTTCTCCGTCCGATCGGGCGATTCCTGCGTCCTCGGGCAGTTCGACGGCGACGGCTTCACGACGACGACGGCCCCCGCGCTGGCCTCCGGCGCGTGCCTGGTGGGAGCGACGGCCTCTCTAGACTGAGGGCATGGCCGAATTCGTTTACTCCATGGTCCGCGCCCGCAAGGCGGTCGGCGACAAGCTCATCCTCGATGACGTCACGATGTCGTTCTTCCCCGGCGCCAAGATCGGCATGGTCGGCCCCAACGGCGCCGGCAAGTCGACGATCATCAAGATCATGGCCGGTCTCGACCAGCCCTCGAACGGTGAGGCCCGCCTGAGCCCCGGCTACTCGGTCGGCATCCTGATGCAGGAGCCCGAGCTCGACGAGTCGAAGACCGTCCTCGAGAACGTTCAGGACGGCGTGCGCGACCTCCACGACAAGGTTGTGCGCTTCAACGAGATCTCGCTCGCGATGGCCGACCCCGACGCCGACTTCGACGCGCTGCTGGCTGAGATGGGCACGCTGCAGGAGGACATCGACGCGCAGAACGGCTGGGATCTCGACAGCCAGCTCGAGCAGGCGATGGATGCCCTGCGCTGCCCGCCCGGTGACGAGATGGTCACGCACCTCTCCGGCGGTGAGAAGCGCCGAGTCGCGCTCTGCAAGCTCCTCCTCGAGAAGCCCGACCTTCTGCTTCTCGACGAGCCCACCAACCACCTCGACGCCGAGAGCGTGCAGTGGCTCGAGCAGCACCTGCAGAAGTACCCGGGCGCCGTCATCGCCATCACCCACGACCGGTACTTCCTCGACCACGTCGCCGAGTGGATCGCCGAGGTCGACCGCGGGCGCCTCTACCCGTACGAGGGCAACTACTCGACCTACCTCGAGAAGAAGGCCGCCCGCCTGCAGGTGCAGGGCAAGAAGGACGCCAAGCTCGCCAAGCGCCTCGAGAGCGAGCTCGAGTGGGTGCGCAGCAACGCCAAGGGCCGCCAGGCGAAGTCAAAGGCCCGCCTCGCCCGCTATGAGGAGATGGCGTCGGAGGCGGAGAAGACGCGCAAGCTCGACTTCGAGGAGATCGTCATCCCCGTCGGCCCGCGACTCGGCGCCCAGGTCATCGAGGCCTCGAAGCTCACGAAGGGCTTCGGTGATCGCGTGCTCATCGACGGGCTGAGCTTCACGCTGCCGCGCAACGGCATCGTCGGAATCATCGGCCCGAACGGCGTCGGCAAGACGACGCTCTTCAAGACGATCGTCGGACTCGAGCCCCTCGACGGCGGCTCGCTCAAGATCGGCGAGACGGTCGACATCTCGTACGTCGACCAGAGCCGCGGCGGCATCGACCCGAACAAGACGCTGTGGGAGGTCGTGAGCGACGGCCTCGACTACATCCAGGTCGGCAAGACCGAGATCCCCTCCCGCGCCTACGTCTCGCAGTTCGGCTTCAAGGGCCCCGACCAGCAGAAGAAGGCCGGCGTGCTCTCGGGCGGCGAGCGGAACCGCCTCAACCTCGCGCTCACGCTCAAGCAGGGCGGCAACCTGCTCCTGCTCGACGAGCCCACGAACGACCTCGACGTCGAGACTCTGGGCAGCCTCGAGAACGCGCTGCTCGAGTTCCCCGGCTGCGCCGTGGTCATCACGCACGACCGCTGGTTCCTCGACCGCATCGCCACGCACATCCTCGCCTGGGAGGGCACGGAGGAGAACCCGAGCTACTGGCACTGGTTCGAGGGCAACTTCGAGTCGTACGAGGCGAACAAGATCGAGCGCCTCGGCCCCGACGCCGCGAAGCCGCACCGCTCGACCTACCGCAAGCTCACGCGCGACTGAGCACGGCCCCGCGGCGAACGGCCCGATCGGGCCGAGAACGGAGCGACTCGTGAACGGAATGCACTACCGGATCCGGCGGGTCCTCGACTCGTTCTGGTTCGTCCCCGGGGTCGGGCTCGTGCTCGCGCTGCTCGTCGCCGAGGCGCTCGTCGCCCTCGAGCCGGCGCTTCCGAGCACGGTCGGCGACGTCATCCCCACGGTCGGACCGGACGGCAGTCGCGGGCTCCTGAGCGCGATCGCGACGTCGATGCTCGCCGCCGCGGCGACAACGTTCTCGATCACGATCGCGGTGCTCACGCTGACCTCGTCGGCCTACGGCCCGCGTCTCGTGCGCAGCCTCATGGCCGACCGCGGCAACCAGGTCGTCCTCGCCCTGCTCGTGTCGACCTCGCTCTTCGCGATGCTCGTGGTCCGCCACGTGCGCGCGGGCGACGACTCCGAGTTCGTGCCGCACCTCGCGGTCAACGTCGCGATCGTGCTGGCCGTCATCTCGATCGTGGCGCTCGTGTACTTCATCCATCACATCAGCGCGAGCATCCAGATCTCGCGCCTCGCGACGGGGGTGCGCGACCAGCTCATCACCCTCCTCGACGAGCTCTACCCGGAGCAGGCCCCGACGCGGCGGGCTCCCGCAGCCCGATGGCCGGCGATCGATGAGGGCGCGGATGTCCGTGCCGGTACGAGCGGCTACGTCGCGAGCATCGACCACGGGCACCTCGTCGCGGCGGCGGTCGAGGCCGGGGCGCGCGTCGAGCTGCTGGTCCGACCGGGCACGCTCGTGTGCGCGGGGGATCCGATCGCGCGCGTCACCGCCGCGCCCGCGCCGTCGACCCGCCCGGAGGGCGCCGCGAGACTGGACGCGGCCGTGATCGCGGCGGTCTCGATCGACGACGAGCGCACCCCGGTGCAGGACGCCGAGCACCTCGTCCGCCAGCTCGTCGACGTCGCAGCCCGGGCGCTCAGCCCCGGGGTCAACGATCCGATCACCGCGCTCACGGCGATCGACGCGCTCACGATCGCCATGGCGAGCGCGGCCGGGCGCCCCGATCCGCGCGGAGTGCTCCTCGACGACGACGGCGCTCCCCGCGTGCTCCTCGCCCCGCGGGAGCTCTCCGTGCTCGTCGTCGACGCCGTCGACCTCGTCCGTCAGTACGTCGCGGACCAGCCGCTCGTCGCCCACCGCCTGCTCGACCTGCTCGAGCGGCTCCTCGCGCGGGAGGGCGCATCCGACCGCGCCGTCTCCTATCGCGCGGCCGCGGACCGCGTCGTGCGCTCCGCGGTCGGACCGGGCACGCTCGCGGAGGACGGCGCCGCGCTCGAGCGCCGACGCGACGCGATCGTGGCGGGAGGAGCCGCATGACCCGCATCCACGTCCCCATCGCCCTGCGCTGGAGCGACCTCGACGCGTACGGGCACGTCAACAACGCCCGCATGCTCACGCTCCTGGAGGAGGCGCGCATCGAGGTGTTCTGGCGCGGCCGCGGAGCCTCGGCGACGCCGCTGCCGGAGCTGCACATCGACGAGGGGGCGCAGAGCCTGATCGCGCGCCAGGAGGTCGAGTACCTCGCGCAGATCCCGCACCTCCGCGACCCGCTCGACGTGCAGCTCTGGATCGGCGCGCTCGGCGGAGCGAGCCTCGACGTCTGCTACGAGGTGTGCTCGCCCGAGGGCGCCGAGCCGCACGTCGTATTCGCCCGCGCGATGTCGACGCTCGTCCTCGTCGACCAGGAGAGCGGCCGGCCGCGCCGGATCAGCGATCGCGAGCGCGCGCTGTGGGCGCCGTACATCGAGGAGCCCGTGGCGTTCCGGCGCCGCAGCTAGGCCGCAGGTCGGGGTGAGTTCCCGGGCTGTCAGGTCGCGGGAGCGAGCACCCAGAGCACTTCGCACCCCTCGCTCGTCGAGGCGTTGCGCCAGGTGTGGGGGTCGCGACCGCGGAAGGTCATCGAGTCGCCCGTGCCGAGCTCGTGCTCGTCGTCGCCGAGCATGATCGTGAGGCGGCCGGCGAGCACGTAGACGAACTCGACGTCGCAGTCGAGGCTGTAGAGGTCGTCGCCCGCGGTGCCGCCCGGCTCGATGATCGAGCGGATGACCTCGACGTCGGTCTGGGTGCCGGGAGTGAGAAGGGCCTCCTCGGCGCCCTCGCCGCCGAAGTTGATGGGCGCGCCCTGCCCGGCGCGCACGATCTGCGAGGGCGGCGGCTCGAACAGCTCGCCGACCTTGAGCCCGACGGCCTCGCAGATCGCCACGAGCGAGGCGACCGAGGGCGAGACCTGATCGCGCTCGAGCTTGCTCACGAACCCCTGGCTGATGCCGGCGGCGGCGCCGACCGCCTCGAGGGTGAGTCCGCGGGCGAGGCGCGCCGCTCGCAGGCGGGCGCCGATCTTCACGTCGCTCGTCATGCCTCTATCCTGGGCCATTTCCGCCGAGCCCGCCGTCGATGTCAGTCGTGCTCGATCGCGACCGCGCGCACGGGTGCGCCGTCGGCGGCCTCGAGCTTGAGCGGCATGACCGAGATGAGCGGATGCTCGCTCACGATCGCGTCGAGATTCGTCAGGTTCTCGATGATGACGCCTCCGACCTCGGCGATGAGGTGATGGCACGGGAACCCGACGCCGGCGTGCGCGTCGTCGGGCGTCTCATCGAGGTTGACGGCGTCGATGCCGATCGTGCGGATGCCCCGCTCGAGCAGCAGCGCGCACGCCTCGGCCTCGAGGTACGGGTGGTCGAAGTAAGCGGCCGTGCCGTAGCGGGTGCTCCATCCGGTGCGGAGGAGCACGATGCGCCCGGGCTGCAGTCGGTCGACGACAGGGGCGAGGTGCGCGGTCGTGATGCGGCCGCGAGGGCCCGCATCACGGGCATCCACGATCACGCCCTCGCCGATGAAGCGCTCGAGGGGCACTGCGTCGATGCGGGGAGTGGCGTCGTCGAAGTGGAAGGGCGCGTCCACGTGCGTGCCGCTCTGCGACCCCATCGTGACGGCGAGCAGGTTGAAGCCGTCGCGCGCGATCGTGCTGTGCGGAGTGAGCGAGACGACGGGGTCGCCGGGGTAGACCTGCGTGTCGGCGGAGAGCGTGACGGAGAGATCGACGACACGATTTATCTTCATGGGAAAGAACTTTTGCACACCAGGCATATCGCGGTCTATATTCGGGCCAGAACTGCACGTCCACCCCGAAGAGAAGGAACCTTCATGACGGACAACAGAGTCGTTGTCGATCATTCCGACGTCAGCCTCAACGCTCGGCCTCGCGCGACCGAGGTCGAGCAGCGCGGTATCGACACCGTGCCCGACGCCGACCGCACCTCGACGTGGGTCGACCTCATGCGCATCCAGTTCGGCGGCGCCAACACCTTCGCGACCGTGCTCCTCGGCACGTTCCCGATCGTGCTCGGCCTGTCGTTCTGGCAGGCGGTCGGCGCGGTCCTTCTCGGCCTCGCGGCGGGCATCCTCGTCCTCATGCCCATGGGGCTCTTCGGGCCCAAGACCGGCACGAACAACGCCGTGTCCTCCGGCGCGTTCTTCGGCGTCCGCGGCCGCGTCGTCGGCTCGTTCCTCTCGCTCCTGACGGCGGTCGCGTTCTACTCGATCTCGGTCTGGGTCGGCGGCGACGCCCTCGTCGGCGCGCTGAACCGCCTGCTCGGCGTGCCCGACTCGGTCGGCCTCCGCACCGTCATCTACGGCCTCATCGGCCTCATCGTCATCGTGGTCGTCGTCTACGGCTACCAGTTCATGCTGCTCATCAACAAGACCGCGGTCATCGCGAACTCGGTGCTGTTCCTGCTCGCGATCGTCGCGTTCTCGGGCACGTTCGACGCCGGCTACGACCCCGGCCCCGACGCCTACGCGCTCGGCGGCTTCTGGCCGACGTTCGTGCTCTCGGCGCTCATCGTGATGTCGAACCCCGTCTCGTTCGGCGCGTTCCTCGGCGACTGGTCGCGGTACATCCCCGCGTCGACGCCGCCGCGCAAGCTCTTCGCGGCGACGGCGCTCGGCCAGGGCCTCACGGTCATCCCGTTCCTCTTCGGCGTCGCGACCGCGACGCTCGTCGCCGGCGAGGCCGACTACGTCTTCGCGCTCATCCAGGAGTCGCCGCTCTGGTACGCGGTGCTGCTCATGGCGGTCGCGTTCATCGGCGGCCTGTCGACGGGCTCGACCTCGCTGTACGGCACGGGCCTCGACTTCTCGTCGGTCTTCCCGCGCTTCAGCCGCGTGCAGGCGACGATCTTCATCGGCGTCATCGCGTTCCTGTTCATCCTGCTCGGCCGACTCTTCTTCGACCTGCTGGGCGCCGTGAACGCCTTCGTCGGCGCGATCATCGTGACGACCACGCCGTGGATGATCATCATGGCGATCGGCTACTTCGTCCGTCGCGGCTCGTTCGACCGCTCCGACCTCCAGGTGTTCAACCGCGGCGAGACCGGCGGCCGCTACTGGTTCTCGAGCGGCATCAATTGGCGCGGCATGGTCGCATGGGTCGTCTCGGCCGTCCTCGGCCTGCTGTTCGCCTACTTCCCGCCCGTCATCGAGGGCCCGCTGAGCGGCGTCGCCGGCGGCGTCGACCTGAGCCTCATCGTCGCGATCGTCTCGGCCGCGGTGCTCTACATCGGCGCCCTCGTGCTCTTCCCGGAGCCGACCTACGTGTTCCCGCCCGATGGGCCGCGCGTCGTCCGCGAGCAGAGTGCGCCGCTCACGCCCATCGAGACCGACCACCGCTCGGGGGCGGCGAAGGCCGCGGCGCGCCGCGCCGGCTGACGAGGAGGCCCGGGGCGGCCCCGCAGACCGCCCCGGGCCTCCTGCCCGCTCGCCACGGGCATCCCGAATCGACGCACCCCAGGAGGACACCGTGGAGCAGCGCACGCCCCGCGTCACCGAGAACGGCAACATCGGCCAGGTCGACGCGACCCGGGTGCCCCGCTACGGGGGCGCCGCGACCTTCGCGCGCCTCCCGCGGTGGGACGAGCTCGACCGCGCCGACGTGGTCGTGCTCGGCGTGCCCTTCGACACCGGGGTGAGCTACCGGCCGGGTGCGAGGTTCGGGCCGTCGCACATCCGCGAGTCGTCGCGCCTGCTACGGCCGTACAACCCCGCCCAGGATGCGAAGCCGTTCGCGATACAGCAGGTCGTCGACGGCGGGGACATCGGCGTGAACCCCTTCGACATCGACGAGGCGCTCGCGACGATCGAAGCGGAGGCGACGCGCGTGCTCGACTCGGGCTCGCAGCTGCTCACGCTCGGCGGCGACCACACGATCGCCCTGCCGCTGCTGCGCGCGATGCACGCGAAGCACGGCCCGATCGCGGTCGTGCACTTCGACGCGCACCTCGACACGTGGGACACCTACTTCGGCGCCGACTACACGCACGGTACGCCGTTCCGCCGCGCGTCGGAGGAGGGGCTGCTCGCGCAGGACTCGTGCCTCCACGTCGGGATCCGTGGGCCGCTCTACACGGCCGACGATCTCACGGAGGACGGCGACCTGGGCTTCCAGATCGTGCATGCGACCGAGATGGATGCCCTCGGGGCTCCCGGCGTCATCGAGCGGATGAAGGCGCGCGTCGGTGATCGCCCGGTCTACGTCTCAATCGACATCGACGTGCTCGATCCCGCGTTCGCGCCCGGAACCGGCACGCCGGAGGCGGGCGGCTTCACGAGCCGCGAGCTGCTCGCGGTGCTGCGGGGCTTCGCCGACGTCGATCTCGTCGGCGCTGACATCGTCGAGGTCGCGCCTGCGTACGACCACGCGCAGATCACGGGCATCGCGGCGGCGCACGTCGCCTACGAGCTGCTCACCGTGATGGCCCGGCGTCGGAGCGCGTCGTGAGCGCCACGGCTGCGCCCGACGAGGCCGTCGTCGCTGCCGTGCTCGCGGCCGCCGACGCGATCGTCGACGACTTCGGGCATCACCGCACCGAGGCATACTTCGCCGGATTCGCGGAGGACGCCACCTTCGTCTTCCACACCGCCGACCGTCGGCTCGAGAGCCGCGCCGAGTACGAGGCGCTGTGGGCGCAGTGGGAGCGCGAGGACGGCTTCCGAGTCCACGCCTGCCGCTCGAGCGATCAGCGCGTGCAGCTGCTCGGCGACACAGCGATCTTCACCCACTCGGTCGACTCGCGCATCGAGCTCGGCGGCTCGGTCGACGAGGTGACCGAGCGCGAGACGATCGTCTTCGCGCTGCGTGACGGCCGCTGGATCGCCGTGCACGAGCACCTCTCGCCGCGCGGCTGACGCCGGGCATCCGCCGCCCCGATCACTCGCTCGGGATGCGGACCATGCCCTCCTGCGCGACGCTCGCGACGAGCACGCCGTCGCGCGTGAAGATGCGCCCCATGGACAGACCGCGGCCGCCGATCGCGTTGGGCGACTCCTGCACGTAGCAGAGCCACTCGTCGACGCGCGCCGACCGGTGCCACCACATCGCGTGGTCGAGGCTCGCCATCTTCAGGCCCGGCGTCGCCCACGACTGCCCGTGCCTGCGCAGGATCGGCTCGAGGATCGAGTAGTCGCTCGCGTAGGCGAGGGCCGCGCGGTGCAGGTTCTCGTCGTCGGGCAGGGGCGCGAGCGCGCGCAGCCACACGGCCTGGTGCGCGACGTGCTCGCGGTCGCCGCCGAAGTACAGGTGGCCGGGCGCGTGCCGCAGGTCGAAGGGGCGCTCGTTCGCCCAGAACCGCGCGACGGGGTGATCGAGCTGGTCGAGCACCTCCTTCGTGCTCGGCAGGTCCTCCGGCTGGGGGATGCCCTCGGGCATCGTCGCCTGATGCTCGAGCCCCGGGTCGTCGTCCTGGAAGGACGCGATCATCGACAGGATGGGCACGCCGTTCTGGTACGCCTGCGTGCGCCTGGTCGAGAACGAGCGGCCGTCGTGGATGCGGTCGACCGAGAACGTGATCGGCTGCGCGACGTCGCCGGGCCGCAGGAAGTAGCCGTGCATCGAGTGGATGCTCCGCTCGCCCTCCACGGTGCGGATCGCCGCGAGCACCGACTGCGCCATGACCTGCCCGCCGAAGACTCGGCCCTGCGGCATCCACTGGCTCGGGGCGGTGAAGATGTCCTCCGTCGTGCGCGCCCCCGTGTCGGCGAGGTCGAGCGCGCGCAGCATCGCGGCGACGGGATCGTGGGCGGGCTCGGCGGCGGATTCGGGGGTGGGCGCGTCGGTCACGCCCGTAGTCTAGGGAGCGATGTCGAGCATCCTCACCCTCCCCGACGCGCCCGCCGCGCATGACCTGCAGGTGCTCCTCGGCCGCGCCGCGCGACTCGATGAGAACGCGGCGGTGCGGCTCATCCTCGACGGGGGAGTCCTCGCTGTCTACGTGAGCGTGCTGCACCCGCGGGGCCTGCTCGATCGCGGGCCGACCGTGCTCGGGCTGCGGACGCTCGCCGCCGAGGGCGGCCCGTTCGACGAGGTCGTGCCGATCAGATCGCTGCTCGCGCGAACGGATGCTGCGGTCGCCGCCGCGACGGACGGCCCCGTCGCGATCGCCCTCCCGACCCCCGTGGCCACGGTCGTCTGGGCGGCGATCTCGCCGCCCAGGGGCGGGTGGCAGGCGATGCAGCCCCTCGACCCGGCCGTCTTCGACGCGGCCGCCCGCGCGGGCATCGACGAGGTCGCGACGGCGGTGCCCGATGGGCTCGGCTCCGACCTCGTGCACCGCGTGCGCACCGAAGTGTGGGGGCGGCCGCTCGACGGCCTCGATCACGTCCCGGCCGGGGCGGCGTTCGCCGCGCTGAGCCTCGGGTTCCTCGGGGACGACGCGATCGCGCAGTTCGCCTCGGGCTCGTGGCTGCGGTTCTCGACCCAGCGCGGGCACGTGCTCGTCAAGCAGGCGGGCTGGTCGCTCGGGCGCTGACGCCCGCCCGCTGAGCCCCGCCCGCTCATCGGCGGGTCGCCCTTGTCTTCCCGGCCCGCGCTGGCTACGGTCGAGGCAACTCGGGGCAACGGTGCCCCGGTCAGTCATGCGGCCCACCGGCCGACGGCTGTGAGGATCGACCGCCCTCGGCTCACCCGCACGAGGAGCGGCGGATCGGAGATGCGATGCGAACCACTGTGTCCGAAACGCGAATCGAGGCGGAGCTTCCGAGCCCGCCCGATGAGCTCGTGCAGCTGCTCGACCCGGAGGGTCGACGCCTGACGGACCCGCTCTACGATCCCTACGTCGCCGATGTCACCGACGACGACCTCATGGCACTCTACGAAGACCTCGTCGTCGTCCGCCGCATCGACGTCGAGGCCACGGCCCTCCAGCGCCAGGGGCAGCTCGGGCTCTGGCCGCCGCTGCTCGGCCAGGAGGCCGCTCAGGTCGGCTCGGCCCGCGCGCTGCGCGCCGATGACTTCGTGTTCTCCAGCTACCGCGAGAACGCCGTCGCGTACTGCCGCGGCGTCGAGCTGCCGCAGCTCGTCGAGGTGTGGCGCGGCACGGCCCAGGCCGGCTGGAACCCCTACGCCGTCAACATGGCGACTCCGCAGATCGTCATCGGCGCTCAGACGCTGCACGCGGTCGGCTATGCGGTCGGCTGCCGGCACGACGGCGTCGACACTGCGACCGTGACGTACTTCGGCGACGGCGCGACGACGCAGGGCGACGTCAACGAGGCGATGGTCTTCGCCGCGTCCTTCGGCGCGCCGGTGGTCTTCTTCTGCCAGTACAACCAGGGGGCGATCTCCGAGCCGGTGGGGCTGCAGGCGCAGCGACCGATCGCCGAGCGGGCTCCGGGCTTCGGCATTCCGAGCATCCGCGTCGACGGCAACGACGTGCTCGCCGTGCTCGCGGCGACCCGCCGAGCGCTCGAGCGGGCGCACCGTGGCGACGGTCCGACCTTCATCGAGGCGGTCACCTACCGGATGGGCCCGCACACGACCTCCGACGACCCGAGCCGGTACGTCGACCCCGAGCAGAAGGCCGCGTGGGCGGCGAAGGATCCGATCGCGCGCGTGGAGGCGCACCTGCGGGAACGGGGCGTGCTCACCGAGGCGCGCGCCGCATCCGTCGCCGCGAAGGCGGACGAGGTCGCGGCCGCGTTCCGCGCCGGTTGCCTCGCCCTGCCGAATCCCGCACCGCTGTCGGTCTTCGATCACGTGTACGCCGAGCCGCATGCCGGCGTGGCGCGGCAGCGGTCGCAGCAGGCGGCCTACCTGCGCAGCATCGGCGAGGAGGGGGGCGAATGACCGAGCTCACTCTCGCGAAGGCCGTCAACTCGGGGCTTCGCCGCGCACTCGCCGACGACGACCGCGTCGTCCTCCTCGGCGAGGACATCGGCCAGCTCGGCGGCGTCTTCCGCGTCACCGACGGCCTCCAGCGCGAATTCGGCACCGACCGCGTCATGGACATGCCGCTCGCGGAATCCGGCATCATCGGCATGGCGATCGGGCTCGCGTACCGCGGATTCCGGCCCGTGTGCGAGATCCAGTTCGACGGCTTCATCTACCCCGCGTTCGACCAGATCGTCGCGCAGGTCGCGAAGCTGCACTACCGGACGCGCGGCGCCGTGCGCATGCCGATCACGATCCGCGTGCCGTTCGGCGGCGGCATCGGGGCGGTCGAGCACCACTCCGAGTCGCCCGAGGCGTACTTCGCGCACACCGCGGGGCTGCGCGTCGTGACGTGCTCGACGCCGCAGGACGCGCACACGATGATCCGCCAGGCGATCGCGTGCGACGACCCCGTGCTCTTCTTCGAGCCCAAGCGCCGCTACTGGACGAAGGGCGAGGTCGACGAGGATGCCGACTTCCCGTTCGACAGGGCGCGCGTCGTGCTCGAGGGCACCGACGTGACGATCGTCGCCTACGGTCCGCTCGTCGCGACGGCGATCGACGCCGCGATCGCCGCGAGCGACGACGGCATCTCGATCGAGGTGATCGACCTCCGCTCGCTCTCGCCCCTCGACCTCGACACGGTCGAGGCGAGCGTGCGGAAGACCGGGCGGCTCGTCATCACGCACGAGGCCGCGCAGTTCGGCGGGCTCGGCGCCGAGATCGCCGCGAGCATCACCGACCGTTGCTTCCTGCACCTCGAGGCGGCGCCCGCGCGCGTCACGGGCTTCGACACCCCCTACCCGAGCGCCCGGGCCGAGGAGCACTTCCTCCCCGACCTCGACCGCATCCTCGACGCCGTCGACCGCGTTCTCGGCCGCCAGAACGCCCTCACCGGATGGAGCGCCTCATGACCGTCCACGAGTTCCGCCTCCCCGACCTCGGAGAGGGCCTCACCGAGAGCGAGATCGTCGAGTGGCACGTCGCCGTCGGCGATCGCGTGACCCTCAACCAGACGCTCGCCGACGTCGAGACGGCGAAGGCGATCGTGCAGCTGCCGTCGCCGTTCGCGGGCATCGTCGCCGCCCTCCACGCCGAGCCGGGGACGACCGTCCAGGTGGGCGCCCCGATCGTCTCGATCGACGTGGCGGCGGATGCTCCGCTCGCGTCGAGCGCCGGTGACGCGTCGCCCGCCGCCGAGGCCCCCGCGGCGCAGGCCGCACCCGCCGCTGACGCCGCGCCCGCGGTATCTGCTCCCGAGGCGACCGAGTCCGAGGCGTCCTCCGCCGCCGAGGTCGCCGAGCCCGCCGCTGAGCGGCAGTCGGTGCTCGTCGGCTACGGCCCCGCCGTCGAGTCAGGGCGCCGCCCGAAGCGCAAGTCGCGCAGCCTCCCCGAACGACCGGCCGACCGCCC
>NZ_JAUSMI010000080.1 GCF_030645145.1 Microcella sp.
TCCGGCGCGCGCGGCGCGGACGATGCCGCGGCTCACGAGGACGCCCCGCGGCGACGCACGAGAGCGAGGGTCAGCGCCGCGGTCCCGGCGACGAGGCCGAGGGCGCCGAGGATGCGCGCGATGAGGTCGTCGCCGCCGGTCGCTGAACCCGAGGTCGAGTTCGTGAGCGCGGCGGTCTCGGCATCGGCGTCCGAGTGCGCTCCGGCGTCGGCGGAGCCGTGCCCGTCATCCGCCACGGCGTCGGTCAGGGTCACGACGGGCGCATCCTCGCCCGCCCACGTCGCCGTGCCGACCTCGCACGTCTGCGTCGTCGGGAACTCGATGCGCTCGCCCGCCTCGCCCTCGGGCAGCGTCACCTGGAGGTCGAAGGCGGCGCGGTAGCCGTCGGCGAGCGGCGCGTCGGTCGCCGTGTAGACGACCTGCCCGACGCGCTCGGTGAGCGTGTCGTACTCGGTCTCGATCGGCGCGTCGAGGGGCACCATGACCTTCTCGACGCTCCAGCCGGAGTGGATGGTCGGGGCGACGGTCGGGATGCTCTCGGGGATGTCGATCGTCACGACGGTCGTCGACGACCCCTCGCAGCCGTGCGACATCGAGAAGGTGACGAGCGCGCGGCCACCGGGGGCGGTCGAGTCGCTCGAGGCGCTCACGTGAGCGAACGCGGCCGAGGGGCCGGCGAGGGCGAGGCCCGTGCCGGCGGCGAGCGCGAGGGCGGCGAGACCGGCGCGGCGCGCGCGACCCGCGCGGGCGGGAGCTGCGGCGGAGGCGGTGCGAGTGATGAGGGTCGATGCGGTCATGATCGTGCTTCTTCCGTGCGGGTGCGCCGGTCGCCGAGAGGCGGATCGACGGCGCGATGAGTGTGGGATCGCGGGATGCCCGGCGCGACTAGCGCGCGCGCGCGACCGCGGGCGGCCCGCGCCGCCCCGAGCCGCCGAGCACGACGACGGCGGGAAGGACGAGTCGCTCGACGCCGCCGAGCGGGGCGCGGCCGAGCACGGGAGCGACGACGGCGACGACCGGCTCGAGCAGTCGTGCGAGCGCGAGCCCGGGCGCATCGAGCGACGCGGCGATCGCGGCCGAGCCGCGACGGAGGAGCACGTACGAGGCGACGGCCGCGATGGCGTGGTGCAGCCCCATGAGCGCGGTCGCCCCGGCGAGCGGTGCGGCCGCCTCGACGGGGATGCCCGCGGGCGCGATCGCGACGCTCGCCGCGTCGAGCGCGCCGTGCGCC
>NZ_JAUSMI010000009.1 GCF_030645145.1 Microcella sp.
CGGCGGGCGCGCGGCGGCAGCGGCGCGTCGTGCTCGGCGCTGCGCCAGTCGTCGGGCAGCAGGTAGTCGAGGACGTCGTCGATCGTGACGAGACCGACGAGGCGGCGCGTCTCATCGACGACGGGCAGGGACACGAGGTCGTAGCTCGCGAGGCGGCGCGAGACCTCGGCGGCCGAGGTGTCGGGCGTCACGGGCTCGATGGTCTGGTCGAGCAGAGTGCCGAGGCGCTCGTGCGGCGGGTAGCGGAGCATCCGCTGGAAGTGCACCATCCCGAGGAAGCGGCCGGTCGGCGGCTCGTACGGCGGGAGCGTCACGCAGATCGCGGCGCCGATGGCGGGCGCGAGCTCGTGCCGACGGATGAGCGCGAGACCCTCGGCGACGGTCGCGTCGGCCGAGACGATGATCGGCTCGGTCGTCATGAGACCGCCCGCGGTGTCGGCGTCGTACGAGAGGAGGAAGCGGACATCCTCCGCCTCGTCCGGGTCCATGAGCTCGAGCAGGTGCTCGCCGCGCGTCGTCGGCAGCTGCGCGATGAGGTCGGCGGCGTCGTCCGGCTCCATGTTGTCGAGCACGTCCGCGGCGCGGTCGTCGTCGAGCTGGGAGAGGATCTGCACCTGATCCGACTCCGGCATCTCCTCGAGCGCGTCGGCGAGGCGGTCGTCCGGGAGCTCCTCCGCGACCTCCATGCGCCGCTCCTCCGAGAGCTCGAGGAGGGTGTTGGCCAGGTCGGCGGGGAGCAGGTCGGTGTACTGGGCGATGAGCTGCTCGGCGCTCTGGCCCTCGGCGCCCGACGCGCGCTCGGTCACGTCGACCCAGCGCGCGAAGACCGTGCTGCCCTTCGCGAAGGGCGCGGCGACCGGGCGTGGGCGGCGCAGGAAGAGCTGGCCGACGGCCCACTCGCCGGGGCCCGACTCCTCGATCGCGACGTCCTCGATCGTCGCCTCGCCGCTGCCGTCGCGCAGCGACACGCGTCGACCGATCATCTCGGCGAGGACGCGCACCTCGCCGCCGCGCTGCTCGAAGCGGCGCAGGTTGATGAGGCCGGTCGTGATGATCTGCCCGAAGCCGATGCTCGTGACGCGGCCGATGGAGAGGAACACCCGGCGCCGGCCGGGCACCTCGACGACGAGGCCGACGACGCGCGGAGCATCCGTTCGCCGGTACACGACCAGGACGTCGCGGACCTTGCCGACCTTGTCGCCCGCGGGGTCGAAGACGGAGCACCCGCTCAATCGGGCGACGAATACTTTCGCGGCGCTCACGCTGAAACCCTACCGCCGGGCTGACACAATGAGCCGATGACGAACAGCAGCCCCTTCGCGCGCCGAACCGCCGCGTCGCCGGTCGTTCCGCGCGGCGATGTGCTCGGCACCTACGACAGCTACCCCGAGGCGCAGAAGGTCGTGAACCGCCTCGCGCTCGCCGACTTCCCCGTCAAGAAGCTCTCGATCGTCGGCAACGATCTGAAGACCGTCGAGAAGATCACCGGCAAGCTCACCTATGCCCGCGCGGCGCTCGCCGGGGCCGCGAGCGGCGCCTGGTTCGGTCTCTTCATCGGCCTGCTGCTGTTCCTGTTCTCGCCGACGGGCGACTTCTCGTTCATCCTCGCGGCAGCCCTCATCGGCGCCGGCTTCGGCCTGCTCTTCGGCGTCGTCTCGTACGCCCTCAACCGGCGACGCCGCGACTTCACCGCGACCCACCAGGTGCTCGCGAGCAACTACCAGATCATCATCGACCCGAACCTCACCGCGCGCGCCCAGCAGGTGCTCGCCGAGGGCCCGTCGCACCGCGATCACGACGCCGCGCCGGATCCGGCCGACGAGGCCGCGGATCGCCCCGTCGATTGATACCCTGAACCTGCAGGACAGCTCGACCACAACCGAACATCGGGCCGCACAGCGAGTGCGGGAGAGCCGACGGGGCCCAGGCCGCCGACGGCACCGAAGGAGCAAGCCTCCCCGCCAATCTCTCAGGTACGCGTACCGCTCTCGCCAGGCCACTCTGAAAAGCAGAGCGCATCCCGACGCCGTCGTCGGCGACGAGCGCTCTCGCCCACGGTGAAAGCTCGCCCCGACCGGCACGACCGGAGATGGCGCGTGAAGCTCTCAGGCACCATGACAGAGGGGGAGTTCCACCGGCCTTCAGCGCGTCAGGAGAACTCCGTGTCCGATCTCGCAGCGTCCGATCCCGCTTCGCCCGCTCCCGCCGCGACCCCGCGGTTCTCGCCCCTGCACGAGCAGCACGTCGCGCTCGGCGCGAGCTTCACCGACTTCGCCGGGTGGCAGATGCCGGTCCGCTACACCTCCGATCTCGCCGAGCACCACGCGGTGCGCACGGCCGCGGGCCTCTTCGACATCTCGCACATGGCCGAGATCGCCGTCATCGGCGAGGCCGCCGGAGCCTTCCTCGACGAGGCGCTCGCCGGTCGGCTGAGCGCGCTCGCGGTCGGCAGGGCGAAGTACTCGCTCATCCTCGACGAGCGCGGCGGCATCATCGACGACCTCATCGTCTACCGCATCACCGATCACGAGTTCCTCGTCGTCGCGAACGCCTCGAATCGGGATGCCGTGGTCACCGCCCTCACGGAGCGCACCGCCGATCACGGCGTCGCGATCGACGACCGCACCGACGCCACGGCCCTCATCGCGGTGCAGGGGCCCGCTGCGCGCGCGGTGCTCGAGGCGACGCCTCAGTTCCTCGCCCCCGAGCTCGACGACCTCACGTACTACGCCTGGACGACCGGCACGTTCACCGGGCCGGAGGGTGACGACTCCGTCGAGGTCCTCGTCGCCCGCACGGGCTACACGGGCGAGGACGGCTTCGAGCTGTACCTCGACGTCGCGCACGCCGCCGCGCTCTGGCAGGCGCTGCTCGCCGCCGGCGCGCCGCTCGGCCTGCAGCCGTGCGGGCTCGCGGCGCGCGACACCCTCCGGCTCGAGGCGGGCATGCCGCTCTACGGTCACGAGCTCGGCACGAGCATCCACCCCGTTCAGGCGGGTCTGGGTCGCGTGGTCGTGACGGCGAAGGAGTCCTTCGTCGGCAAGGCCGCGATCGAGGCCGGCCCCGGCGACGACGCGCGCGTGCTCGTCGGCCTCACCGCGGAGGGCCGCCGCGCCGCTCGCGCCGGCTACCCCGTCATGAGCGGCGAGGAGGTCGTCGGCGAGGTCACCTCGGGCGCGCTCTCGCCGACCCTCGGCCACCCCATCGCGATGGCCTTCGTGCACCCGGCGCACGCCGAGCCCGGCACGACCCTCGATCTCGACGTCCGCGGCAGCCGCATCCCCGCGACCGTCGTCCCGCTCCCCTTCTACACGAAAGAGACCTGACCATGAGCGCCGTTCCCGCCGACCTGCAGTACACCGCCGAGCACGAGTGGGTGCGCCTCGAGGGCGATGTCGCCACCGTGGGCATCACGCAGTACGCCGCCGACGCGCTCGGCGACGTCGTCTACGTCGACCTGCCCAAGGTCGGCTCGAGCGTGACCTCCGGCTCGATCGTCGGCGAGGTCGAGTCGACCAAGTCGGTCGGCGAGCTCTACGCGCCGCTCGACGGCGAGGTCGTCGAGGCGAACGACGCCGTCGTCGACGCGCCCGAGACCATCAACTCCGACCCGTACGGCGACGGCTGGCTCGTCAAGGTGCGCGTCTCCGAGACCCCGACGCTCATGAGCGCCGACGAGTACCGCGCCCTCATCGGCGAGTAGGAGCATCCGCACCCCATGTCTCTCGATTTCAGCGCCCGCCACATCGGCATCGACGACTCCGCGCGGCAGCTCATGCTCGACGCGCTCGGCTACGCCTCACTCGATGCCCTCATGGATGCCGCGGTCCCGTCCGCGATCCGCCAGACGGCGCCGCTGCGCAGCCTGCCCGCCCCCGCGACCGAGGCCCAGGCCCTCGCCGAGCTGCGCGCCATCGCCGCCGAGAACCGAGTGCGGACGAGCCTCATCGGCCAGGGCTACTACGGCACGATCACGCCCGCGGTCATCCAGCGGAACATCCTCGAGAACCCGAGCTGGTACACGGCCTACACGCCGTACCAGCCCGAGATCTCGCAGGGCCGGCTCGAGGCGCTGCTGAACTTCCAGACCATGGTGAGCGAGCTCGCGGGCCTGCACACCGCGAATGCCTCGATGCTCGACGAGGCGACCGCCGTCGTCGAGGGCATGCTGCTCGCGCGCCGCGCATCCAAGAGCTCATCGAACGTCTTCCTCGTCGACAGCGACCTGTTCGCCCAGACGCGCGCGGTGCTGGATGGGCGCGCTGAGGCCGTGGGCCTCGACCTGCAGTATCTGCCGCTCGCCGACACCGACCCGGCCGACCTGCCCGAGGCGTTCGGCGTGTTCGTGCAGTACCCCGCCGCCTCGGGCCGCATCTGGGATCCGTCGGCGATCATCGCCCGCGTCAAGGAGCAGGGCGGCCTCGCGATCGTCGCCGCCGACCTCCTCGCGCTCACGCTCATCACGAGCCCCGGCGAGCTCGGTGCCGACGTCGCCGTCGGCACGACGCAGCGCTTCGGCGTGCCCATGGGCTTCGGCGGACCGCACGCCGGCTACCTCGCCGTGCGCGAGGGCCTCGAGCGTCAGATGCCCGGCCGCCTCGTCGGCGTCTCGCGCGACGCCGACGGCCGCCCCGCCTACCGGCTGACGCTGCAGACGCGCGAGCAGCACATCCGCCGCGACAAGGCGACGTCGAACATCTGCACCGCCCAGGTGCTCCTCGCGGTCATGGCGTCGATGTTCGGCGTCTACCACGGGCCCGACGGGCTGCGCCGGATCGCCCAGCGCGTCGCCCGCACGACCGCCGCCTTCGCCGACCGTCTCGTGGCGAACAGCGTCGACGTCCTCAACGACTCGGCCTTCGACACGCTCACGATCGCCGTGCCGGGGCGCGCCGACGACGTCATCGCCGCCGCGCGCGATCGCGACATCCTCCTCTGGCGCGTCGACGCCGATACCGTGCGGCTGAGCTTCGACGAGCAGTCGTCGACCGACACGACGCTGATCGCCGAGCTCTCCGGCGTGTTCGGCTTCATGCCGGGGTCGGGCATCCCGGGCGTCGGACCGGCCGAGCCGGCCACGCGCATCCCCGTCGCTCTCGAGCGCGCCTCCGAGTTCATGACGCACCCGGTGTTCCACACCCACCGCAGCGAGACCGCGATGATGCGCTACCTCAAGCGCCTCGCCGACCGCGACTACGCGCTCGACCGCGGCATGATCCCGCTGGGCTCGTGCACGATGAAGCTCAACGCGGCGACCGAGATGGCCGCCGTCACCTGGCCTGAGTTCAGCGCGCTGCACCCGTTCGCCCCGCTCGAGGACGTCCAGGGCTCGCTCGTGCTCATCGGCATGCTCGAGACGTGGCTCGCCGAGCTCACGGGCTACGACGCCGTGTCGCTGCAGCCGAACGCGGGCAGCCAGGGCGAGCTCGCGGGTCTTCTCGCGATCCGCGGCTACCACCGCTCGCGCGGCGACGAGCACCGCACGGTCTGCCTGATCCCGTCGAGCGCGCACGGCACGAACGCGGCCTCGGCCGTCCTGGCCGGGATGCGCGTCGTCGTCATCGCGACGACCGAGACCGGCGACGTCGACCTCGTCGACCTGCGCGCCAAGATCGAGGCGCACCGCGACGAGCTCGCGGCGCTCATGATCACGTACCCGTCGACGCACGGCGTCTACGAGCACGACGTCATGGAGGTCACGGCCGCCGTGCATGAGGCCGGCGGTCAGGTGTACATCGACGGCGCCAACCTCAACGCGCTCCTCGGCTACGCCCGGTACGGCGACATCGGCGGCGACGTCAGCCACCTCAACCTGCACAAGACCTTCTGCATCCCGCACGGCGGGGGAGGGCCCGGCGTCGGACCCGTGGCGGCCAAGGCGCACCTCGCCGAGTTCCTGCCCGGGCATCCGCTCGCCCAGATGGATGTCCACCCGCCGTTCGACATGACGACCGGCAGCGCCGGCACGGTCGAGCACCGCGGAGCACCGGTCTCCGCCGCGCCGTTCGGCTCGGCGAGCATCCTGCCGATCTCGTGGGCCTACGCCCGCATGATGGGCGCCGAGGGGCTGACGGATGCGACGGCGAACGCCGTCCTCGCCGCCAACTACGTGGCGCTGCGGCTCCGCGAGCACTACCCGGTGCTCTACGCGGGCGAGAACGGTCTCGTGGCCCACGAGTGCATCCTCGACCTGCGCCCGCTCAAGGAGTCGACGGGCATCGGCAACGACGATGTCGCGAAGCGCCTCATGGACTACGGCTTCCACGCCCCGACGATGTCGTTTCCCGTCGCGGGCACGCTCATGGTCGAGCCGACCGAGTCGGAGGACCTCGCCGAGCTCGAGCGGTTCATCCAGGCCATGATCGCGATCCGCCTCGAGGCCGATCGCGTCGCAGCGGGGGAGTGGCCCGCGGGCGACAACCCGCTCGTCAACGCTCCGCACACGGCCGAGAGCGTCATCGCCGGCGAGTGGGAGCACCCCTACTCGCGCGAGCTCGCCGTCTACCCGGCGTCGCTCGTGGCCGACGACGAGCACGGGCCGGGCGCCGACGGCTCGGGAGGTTTCGGGGCGACGCGCGCCGACAAGTACTGGCCGCCGGTGCGCCGCGTCGACCAGGCCTACGGCGACCGCAACCTCGTGTGCGCCTGCCCTCCGATCGAGGCGTTCGCCTAGGAGGCGGCGGAGGCGTCGAAGCCGGGGACGCCCGGCAGCAGCGCGAGCTGCTCCCGGATCGTCGCCGCGCTCTGGTACGTCACGCCGACGAGCGCGACGTGCTTCCAGCGGAGCACGCCATCGGCGTCGATGACGAAGATCGAGCGGCGCACGCCGACCCCGAAGAGCCCGACCCCATAGGCGTCGACGACGTCGCCGCGCTCGTCCGCGAGGAGCGGGAAGGTGAGCTTCGAGCGCCGGGCGAACGACTCGTGCGACGCCGCGCTCTGGCGGCTGATCGCCCACACCTCGGCCCCGAGCTCCTCGAAGCCGGCGAGCTCGCTCTGGTAGTTGCAGAGCTGCGCGGTGCAGCCAGGCGAGGCGTCGGCGGGGTAGAACGCGAGCACGAGGGGCGAGCCGCGGTGCTCGCGCAGCGAGAAGAGCCGGTGCTGAGCATCCGCGCCCCGCATCGTCACGCCGGGAAGGGTGAAGTCGGGGGCGAGCTGACCGATCTCGGGCTGGGGCATGCGGTGAGGCTAGGCGGGCAACCCGAGAAGTTCCGGGAACTCCGACGCGGCCCAGGGGTATCCCACGAAGATCACAGCGTCGAGGGCGGTGTGACCGATCACGAGGGGGAGCACGCGGCCCGTTCGCGTGTAGATCCAGCCGAACACGATGCCCATGACGAAGTTGCCGATGAACGCGCCGAAGCCCTGGTACAGGTGGTACGTGGCCCGGAGGAGCGCGCTCGTGAGGATGATCGCCCACGGGCTCCAGCGGAGGTCGCGCAGGCGGGCGAAGAGGTAGCCGACGGCGATGACCTCCTCGGTGACACCCGCGCGGAGGGCCGCGAGCAGGAGCACCGGAACCGTCCACCAGTAGGTGTCGAGCGCGGTGGGCACGACGGTCACGGTGATGCCGAGCGCGCGGCCCGCGACGTAGAGGGCGAGGCCGGGGACTCCGATGAGGACCGCGAGGCCCAGACCGTCGCGCGCGTCGCGCCACGGCCTCGTTCCGTCGATGCCGAGGCGCCCGAGATGCGGTCGCGCCGCCCGCCACAGCAGGAAGGCCACCAGGGCCACCGCGACGAGGTCGAAGAAGATGGCGAGCAGCTGGTAGATGAGGTCGAAGACCTCGCGCTCGTCGCGCGAGAGGTTGATCGTGGCCGTCTGCTGCGAGAGCGGCACCTCGCGCGTCACGCGGTTGACGATCGCGACGAGCGAGTACACGGCGCTCGCCCCGAGCGACAGGCCGAGGACGATGAGGATCTCCGCCCGGATGCGGCGTCGAGAGGGGATGCCCGTGCTGACGTCGGGCGCGGAGAGAGCGGTCACGGCAGAAGTATCGCGCGTGAGCCTCGCCCGCACCCGACCGCGGTTGTGGGCGAAGGGCAGGATTGGGCCTCGGAATCGCCTGCTCTTTAGAGCACGGGAACAGATCCGCAGCCGACGGATGCTCAGCTCAGGTCCGGCGGGCGCGCACCGTGCCGGGAGGATATGCGTCCGGACGCAAGCATCGTGCGTCGTGAGGCCGTCGTGACGCAATTATCCGGAGCCGTGCACAGCATTGCTCGAATGTCGTTACTGGTGTGTAACGAATACCCCTAGGGTTTGGCGGGGATATGACCCTCTCTCTAGGGTCATACCCAATAGGCGTGACGGCGCGCTCAAACTGCGGCCGACGCGTGTCCATCTTGCACAGGAGGAAAATTGCGAATCAGCAGAATCGGGGCAGCTAGCGCGGCCACGATCGCGGCGAGCGCCCTCGTCCTCTCGGCTTGCGCTGCACCGCAGCAGGAGTCCGAGGTCGTCGAAGGAAGCTCCATCACGGTCGCGTGGAACCAGCCGTTCTACTCGTACAACAGCAACACGTCGTTCGGTAACGCCACGGCGAACGCGAACATCGTGTACATGACGAGCGGCGCGTTCAACTACTACGACAACACGCCCGAGCTCCAGAAGGACGAGTCGTTCGGCACCTACGAGGTCGTCTCGGAGGACCCGCTGGTCGTCGAGTACACGATCGCCGATGGCGTTCAGTGGTCCGACGGCACGCCCGTCGACGCCGCCGACATGCTCCTCGCGTGGGCCGCGAACTCGGGTGTGCCCAACACCCCCGACTTCGACCCGAGCGAGTTCACGGACCCGGAGACCGGTGAGTTCACCGAGGACTACCCGACCGACGTCGTCTTCTTCGATGGCTCGCTCGGTGGCGGCCTCGAGAACGTCTCCGAGGTTCCGGAGATCGATGGCAACACCATCACGCTCACGTACGACAACATCTTCGTCGACTGGGAGCTCGTGTTCGGCGTCGGCCTCCCGGCCCACGTCGTCGCGCAGCGCGCGCTCGGCATCGAGGACGCCCAGGAGGCGAAGGACGCCCTCGTCGAGGCCATCCAGAACAACGACGAGGAGGCGCTCGCGTCGATCTCGTCCGTCTGGAACTCCGACTGGAACTTCTCGGAGATGCCCTCCGAGGAGGACGCCAACCTGCTCGTCGTCAACGGCCCGTACGTGATCTCGGACTTCGTGGCCGACCAGTACATCACCCTCACGGCGAACGAGAACTACGTCGGTGAGAACACCCCGCAGATCGAAGAGGTCACCGTCCGCTTCATCACCGACCCGCTCGCGGCCGTCCAGGCGCTCGCGAACGGCGAGGTCGACGTCATCAGCCCCCAGGCCACGGCCGACGTGGCTGACGCGCTCGCCGAGCTCGACGGCGTCACCGTTCTGAACGCCGTCGAGGCGGTCTACGAGCACATCGACCTGCAGTTCGACCAGTCGAAGAGCGGCACGTTCAACGACCCGCTCGTGCGCGAGGCCTTCCTCAAGACGATCCCGCGCCAGCAGATCGTCGACACGCTCATCAAGCCGCTCAACCCCGAGGCCGAGGTGCGCAACTCGCAGCTCTTCGTCCCCGGCGCGCCTGGCTACGACGAGACCGTCGAGGGCAACGGCATGGCCGAGAACTACGGCGAGGTCGACATCGAGGGCGCCGCGGCGCTCCTCGCCGAGGCCGGCGTCACGAGCCCTGAGGTCTGCATCCTCTACGCGACGAACAACCCCCGCCGCGTGAACGAGTTCGCGCTCATCCAGGAGTCGGCCAACCAGGCCGGCTTCAACGTGACCGACTGCGGCAGCGACAACTGGGGTGGCCTCCTCGGCACCCCCGGTGCCTACGACGCCACGTTCTTCGGATGGCAGTCGACGAGCCTCGGTGTGACCAACAGCTCGGCGACCTTCCGCACCGGCGGCATCAACAACCTGAACTACTACTCGAACCCCGAGGTCGACGAGCTCCTGACCGAGCTCGACACGGCCCTGGAGCCCGAGCGCCAGATCGAGATCCAGCTTGAGATCGACCGTCTCCTCATGGACGACGCGTACGGCCTCACGATCTTCCAGTTCCCCGGAGTCACGGCGTACAGCGACCGCGTCGAGGGCGTCAGCCCCGGCCCGCTCTCGCCGACGATCTTCTGGAACATCTGGGACTGGACGCCGACTGACGACAGCGAAAGCGAGTAAGTCCGAGCCTCTCGGGCTGATCACGTCAGTCAGCTGACTCAGCACTCGGGGCGCTCCAGGATTCAGTTAGGTAGGGTGCCATTTCCGATGGCCACATTCGTTATCCGGCGACTCATCGCCTCCGTCTTCGTCCTCCTCGCCGCGACGTACATCATGTACAACCTCGTGGCGCTCTCGGGTGATCCCCTCGAGGACCTCCGCCAGAGCAGCGCTCCCAACAAGGAGCAGCTCATCGAGTCGAGAATCCGACTCCTCAACCTCGATGTCGCACCGCCGCTGCGGTACTTCATCTGGTTCGCCAACGTCATCACCGGCAACTTCGGCGTCACCGTCGAGGGCCGCAGCGTCAACGCCCTGCTCGAGCAGGCCCTCGGGTCGACCGTGCAGCTCGTCACGATCTCGACGATCGTCGCGATCTTCCTCGGTCTGATCGTCGGCATCACGACGGCTCTCCGTCAGTACTCGGGCTACGACTACAGCGTCACCTTCATCTCGTTCCTCTTCTTCTCGCTCCCGATCTTCTGGGTCGCCGTGCTGCTCAAGCAGTTCGTGGCCATCGGGTTCAACGACTTCCTCGAGGACGACCCGCAGCTCCCGCTGCTGCTCATCGCGGTACTCGCTCTGGTATCGGGCGCTCTGTGGGCATCGGTCATCCCGGGGTCGGCGCGCCGCAAGGCCATCACCTTCGCGATCGCCGCCGGAGCCACCGTCGCGCTGCTCACCGTCATGAACCTCACCGACTGGTTCAGCAGCCCGTCTCTCACCATCGGCGGCGTCGCGATCATGGGCATCGGAGCCGCGGTCGGCTTCACCGCCATGATCACCGGGCTCGCCAATCGCCGCGCGCTCATCGCCGCCCTCATCGTCGCGGGCCTCGGGATCGCGCTCTACTACCCGTTCCAGTACAACCTCTCGTTCTACGTGACCGAGTGGTGGATGCTTCTGGCGCTCGCCGTCCTCACGGTCCTCGTGAGCGGGGCGATCGGGTACTTCGCCGGCGGGCATGACCGAGGCCCGGTCATCCGCGTCGCGATCTTCACCGGCCTGACGGCAGCGTTCGTCATCGCGCTCGACCGCTTCATGCTCGTGTGGGACGACTACGCGAACTCGGGCCGCGTCCGCGGCCGACCCATCGCGACGATCGGCGCGTCGACGCCAAACCTCGAAGGGTCGCTGTGGGTGGAGGGCGTCGACATCTACACGCACCTCCTGCTGCCGACGCTCGCCCTCATCCTCATCTCGTTCGCGACGTACACGCGGTACTCGCGCGCGAGCCTGCTCGAGGTGCTCAACCAGGACTACATCCGCACGGCGCGAGCGAAGGGCCTCTCCGAGCGCACAGTCGTGGTCCGCCACGCCTTCCGCAATGCGCTCATCCCGATCGCGACGATCGTGGCCTTCGACATCGGCGGGCTCATCGGCGGTGCAATCATCACCGAGCGCGTCTTCGGCTGGACGGGCATGGGCTCGCTGTTCCAGAACGGCCTCCAGCGCGTCGATCCGAACCCCGTCATGGCCTTCTTCGTCATCGTCGGCGGGCTCGCGATCCTGTTCAACCTGATCGCCGACCTCGTCTACGCCGCCCTCGACCCGCGAATCCGAGTGAACTGATGACCAACTCATCCATTCCCGAGCCCGGGCACAGCGCGGGCAGCGTGACCGATGCCGAGAACAACCTCGAGCTCAAGGAGATCGAGGGCCTCAGTCAGGGCCAGATCGTCCGACGGCGCTTCTTCCGGCACCGCGGCGCTCTCGTGTCGATGGTCGTGCTCGCGTTCATCATCATCCTGGCGTTCTCCTCCGTCGGCTTCGCCTTCAGCTTCTTCGGCATCGACATCCGGACCCCTGGCTGGTGGCAGTGGACCTGGACGCAGATCCCGACGCCGCAGAACGGCGGCGCACCGACGCTGAGCCTCGTCCCGGAGTTCATGGGCGGCGACGGAGTCCGCTTCGGCGACCACCCGTTCGGCCAGGACGAGGTCGGCCGCGACATCTTCGCCGTCGTCATGCGCGGAACGCAGCAGTCGATCGTCATCATGTTCGTCGTCGGCATCATCGGCGTGACGATCGGCACTGTCGTCGGCGCGATCTCCGGCTTCTTCCGCGGCTGGCGCGACTCGGTGCTCATGCGCTTCACCGACATCATCATCACGATCCCCGTGATCGTCGTCGGTGCCGTGGTCGGCCGCGCGGTCGGCAACCAGGGCGCGTTCGCCCTCGCGGTCGTGCTGGGCCTGTTCGCCTGGACGGGCCTCGCGCGCCTCGTGCGCGCCGAGGTGCTGAGCCTGCGCGAGCGCGAGTTCGTCGACGCGGCGCGCGTCGCCGGAGCGAGCAATCGCCGCATCATCTTCAAGCACGTCCTGCCCAACGCGATCGGCGTCATCATCGTCAACGCGACGCTGCTCATGGCTGCGGCGATCCTGCTCGAGACGGCACTGAGCTTCCTCGGCTTCGGCGTGCAGTCGCCCGACACCTCGCTCGGCAAGATCATCAGCGACAACCAGGCGGCCTTCGGTACGCGTCCGTGGCTGTTCTGGTGGCCGGGTGCGTTCATCATCGCCATCGCGCTGTGCATCAACTTCATCGGCGACGGTCTGCGCGACGCCTTCGACCCCCGCCAGAAGCGACTGCCCAGCTCCCGCGCGCTCGCTCGGGCGACGGCCAACCGCAACGACCTCGCGCGCGCCGAGGCGCTCGTGGGGACGCGCGGTGCCGACAACCAGGTCGACGGCTCGCTCGCGCCGCGCAGCACGACGACCCTCGACGAGGGCGACGAGCGGCCGACGCACGGCTCGCGAGGCGACGCCTGATGCTCCTCCTGGCTCCCGCCGGATCAGAGAACGAGGCCCGCGAGGCAGAGCGCCACGAGGCCGAGCACGATGCCGATCTCGAGCGCATGCACGGTGCGGCGCGGCTGCGCCTCAGGCGCGTCCGGGCGCAGCAGGCCGTCGTCGCGCAGCTCCTCCCAGTGGCGGCGGATGACGTTCGCGGCGGCACCGCTGTCCGTGTTGAGGGCGTCGCCGGGGCGGATCGAGCCGGCGACGTGCGCCGACTCGGACACGCGGAGGTCGTCGCGACCGAGCGTCATGGGCGTCCAGCGCGAGCCGGCAGGCGCCGCCCAGGCCTCGATGCGCTTGCCGCCCGCGCGGAGCGTGAGCGCCCACTTCGTATCGATGAGCTGGATGCCCTCCCAGGGCAGCACCCACGAGACGAAGGGGTTGCGCACCTCGACGGCGTCCTGGCGCACCGCGACGCGCGGCAGCCAGAACAGCACGGCTGTGCCGTAGGCCATGAGGCCCAGCCACCAGCCGTAGCGCACGAGGCCGTCGATGTCGCCCGTGACCACGAACCCACCGAGACCCGCGAGCGCGAGAGCCGTCATGACGACGGTGAGCACGCGGCCGAAGAGCGGACGGAAGACGACGGGCTGGAATCGCATGACGCCAGCCTGTCAGACCGCCGCGAACTGAACGCAGGGAAGGACCTCCCGTGAGCACCACCACCCCCACCGCCGTCGAGACCGTGCTCGAGGTCGAGAATCTCGGCGTCGACTTCTGGGTCGACGGCGAGTACTACCCGGCCGCCGTCGGCCTCGACTACCGCGTCAAGCGCGGCGAGGTGCTCGCGATCGTCGGCGAGTCCGGCTCGGGCAAGTCGTCGAGCTCGATGGCCCTCCTCGGCCTGCTCCCGCCGACCGCGCGCGTCACCGGATCGATCAAGCTCCTCGGGCGCGAGATCGCGGGCCTCGACAACCGCGAGCTCCGGAAGGTCCGCGGCAACCAGATCGCCGTGATCTTCCAGGAGCCCATGACGGCCCTCAACCCCGTCTACACGATCGGCTTCCAGATCGTCGAGACGCTCCGCACGCACTACGACCTCACGCCCGCCGCGGCGAAGGAGCGCGCGATCGAGCTGCTCGAGAAGGTCGAGATGCCCGACCCGCAGACGGCGTTCAACAAGTACCCCCACCAGCTCTCCGGTGGCCAGCGCCAGCGCGCGATGATCGCCCAGTCGATCTCGTGCGACCCCGTGCTGCTCATCGCCGACGAGCCGACGACGGCGCTCGACGTCACCGTCCAGGCCGAGATCCTCGAGCTGCTGCGCAGTCTGCGCACGCGCCTCGACTCCGCGATCGTGCTCATCACGCACGACATGGGCGTGGTCGCCGACCTCGCGGACTCGATCATGGTCATGAAGAACGGCGAGGCCGTGGAGCAGGGAACGGCGCTCGACATCTTCCAGCGCCCGCAGCATCCCTACACGCAGTCGCTGCTCGCCTCGGTACCCCACCTCGGCCTCGAGGTCTCGGAGACCGGCACGTCGCGCCCGTCGCCGTCGACGACTGCGACTCCCGTGCTGTCGTTCCAGGACGTCGCGATCGAGTACCCGAAGCGCGGCCGCGTGCCGGCCTTCCTCGCGGCGGACGAGATCAACCTCGCCGTCTACCCGGGCGAGATCGTCGGGCTCGTGGGCGAGTCGGGCTCGGGCAAGACGACGCTCGGCCGGGCGGCCGTGGGCCTCCTCCCCATCAAGAGCGGCACGCTCATCTCTGCCGGGGTCGACATCTCCGGCGGCGGGACGAAGGAGCTCAAGTCGCTGCGCCGCAAGGCTGGCATCGTCTTCCAGGACCCGGGCTCGAGCCTCAACCCGCGCATGCCCATCGGCGAGTCGATCGGCGAGCCGCTCTTCCTCGCGGGCGAGGCGGAGGGGAAGGACCTCGACAAGCGCGTGCAGGAGCTCCTGACGTCGGTCGAGCTGCCGACGAGCTACCGCAACCGCTACCCGCACGAGCTCTCCGGCGGTCAGCGCCAGCGCGTCGGCATCGCCCGCGCCCTGTCGCTCGCTCCTGAGCTCCTCATCGCGGACGAGCCGACGAGCGCGCTCGACGTCTCGGTGCAGGCGCGCTTCCTCGACCTCCTCCAGGACCTGCAGCAGAAGCTTCAGTTCGCGTGCCTCTTCATCAGCCACGACCTCGCGGTCGTCGACATCCTCGCCCACCGCATCGCGGTCATGCACCGCGGCCGACTGGTCGAGCAGGGCACGCGCGACGAGATCCTCCGCAGCCCGAAGGAGGCCTACACGCAGCGCCTCATCTCGGCCGTCCCGCTGCCCGATCCGATCGCGCAGCGCGAGCGCCGCGAGAGCCGGCGCGCCGGGCTGTAGCAGCAGCGCGCAGAGGGCCGAGCGAGGCCAGACCCCCGCCCGAGAGGGCGACGGGTAGACTGGTCGCATCGCTCGGCCCTTTCTGCGTGCCCTGAGCCCCGAATCCTCCCCGAACTGAAAGCTGTTTCCGTATGGCGCTCGCCACCCGCTCCGACCTGCGCAACGTGGCGATCGTCGCCCACGTCGATCACGGCAAGACCACTCTCGTCGACGCCATGCTGCGCCAGACCGACTCCTTCGCCGCGCACGCCCACCTCGAGGACCGCGCGATGGACTCGAACGATCTCGAGCGCGAGAAGGGCATCACGATCCTCGCCAAGAACACGGCGGTGACCTACAAGGGCAAGCACGCCGATGGGCAGGAGATCACGATCAACGTGATCGACACCCACGGCCACGCCGACTTCGGCGGCGAGGTCGAGCGCGGCCTGAGCATGGTCGACGGCGTCGTCCTGCTCGTCGACGCGAGCGAGGGCCCGCTGCCCCAGACGCGCTTCGTGCTGCGCAAGGCGCTCGCGGCGAAGCTCCCGGTCATCCTGCTCGTCAACAAGACCGACCGGCCGGATGCCCGCATCGAGGCCGTCGAGGAGGAGACCCACGACCTGCTGCTGGGCCTCGCGAGCGATCTGCAGGACGAGGTGCCCGACCTCGACGTGGACGCCATCCTCGACCTGCCCGTCATCTACGCCTCGGGCCGCGCCGGCGCCGCGAGCCGCAACCGCCCCGCCGACGGCGAGCTGCCCGACAACGACGACCTCGAGCCGCTCTTCGAGGCGATCCTCCAGCACATCCCCGCGCCGACCTACGACGACGAGCACCCCCTGCAGGCGCACGTCACGAACCTCGACGCGAGCCCGTTCCTCGGCCGCATCGCCCTGCTGCGCATCTTCAACGGCACGCTCAAGAAGGGCCAGACGGTCGCCTGGGTGCGCCACGACGGCTCGCACACCAACATGCGCATCACCGAGCTGCTGAAGACCCGCGCGCTCGAGCGCTACCCGGCCGAGTCGGGCACGGCGGGCGACATCGTCGCGATCGCCGGCATCGAGGACATCACGATCGGCGAGACGATCGCCGACCCGGAGGACATCCGCCCGCTCCCGGCCATCACGGTCGACGAGCCCGCGATCTCGATGACGATCGGCACCAACACCTCACCACTCGTCGGCAAGGTCAAGGGCCACAAGCTCACGGCGCGCATGGTCAAGGACCGTCTCGACAAGGAGCTCGTCGGCAACGTTTCGCTCAAGGTCGTCGACATCGGTCGTCCCGACGCGTGGGAGGTGCAGGGTCGTGGCGAGCTTGCTCTCGCCATCCTGGTCGAGAACATGCGCCGTGAGGGCTTCGAGCTGACCGTGGGCAAGCCCCAGGTGGTCACGAAGAAGATCGACGGCAAGACCTACGAGCCCTTCGAGCACCTGACGATCGACACCCCCGAGGAGCACCTCGGCGCGATCACTCAGCTCCTC
>NZ_JAUSMI010000017.1 GCF_030645145.1 Microcella sp.
CACCGGCCGGGCGAGCATCCCGCCGCGTTCTTCGATCTTGGTGAGGGCGCGCACGAGCGCGTCGGGGGAACCTCGTCAGCTCCACCCCGCTTGCGTCGGCCAGGAACTCGCGGCGACGCGACACCGCCGACGTGATGAGCGGGCCGATGAGGAAGCCGACGATGCCGGCCGCGGCTCCGAGGAGGAGCAGGAGCAGACCGATCGCGCCGCGGGTCACGGCGAGGACGCAGTACCTGTGCAGGGGCTCGACACCGCGTCGATTATCGTTATACAATAATGCGCATGTCCAAGAACGAGACGATCAACGGGCAGCCGGTCACCGAGGAGCAGATCGCCGCGTGGGCCGCTGAGGCCGAAGCGGGCTACGACGTCGCCGCGCTGAAGAAGCGGGGACGCGGGCGCCCCGGCCGTGGAGCGGAGCCCTCCCAGGTGGTCGCTCTGCGCCTGACGCTCGACGAGATCGCTGAGCTCGATGCTCGTGCCGCGCGTGAGGGCAAGACTCGCTCCGAGGTCATCCGCGAGGCGCTGACGCACCCGGCCGCGTGAGGGTTCACAACTCGGCGCTCAAGCACGGCGTTCTCGAGGCCGACGCCATCTCTGCGGCAACCTGGGCTCTGTGGGTCGAAGACCTCGACGATGAGAGCCCATCCCGCCAGTTGCGACTGGGGTTCGACACCCAAGGTCGCCTGCTCGAGACCGTTGTGCTCGTATTCGACAGCGGCAACGAGTTAGTCATCCATGCGATGAAGGCGCGGCCGCAGATGCTCGACCTTCTGCCGTGACCGGGGCGGAGCCGAGCCAGAGACCGGTGTCCGCCTAGAACTCGCGCGCCATCGCCTCGAGCCGCTCCACACGCTCTGACGTCGGCGGGTGCGACCTGAGCAGGCGGTCGAACCAGCTGGGGCCTGTCGGGTCGACGATGAAGAGCTCGGCCACCTCCGGCACGGGGCGGGCGAGCATCCCGCCGCGTTCTTCGATCTTGGTGAGGGCGCGCACGAGTCCGTCGGGGAACCTCGTGAGCTCCACCCCGCTCGCGTCGGCCAGGAACTCGCGGCGACGAGACACCGCCGACGTGATGAGCGGGCCGATGAGGAAGCCGACGATGCCGGCGGCGGCTCCGAGGAGGAGCAGGAGCAGGCCGATCGCGCCGTTGATGAGGCCGAGCCCGAACTTGAACTCGGGGATCACCGACCGGATCATCGCCCACCCCAGCATCAGCAGCCCCGCCGCGAGCGACACGATCGACCCGACGAGGGCGAAGGCGGTGAGGGTGACGCGGCCATCCTGGTTGACGATGTGCGAGACCTCGTGGGCGACGACCGCCTCCAGCTCGGAGTCGTCGAGCAGCTCGAGCGCTCCGCGGGTCACGGCGAGCACGGCATCGCCCGGCCTGAGCGAGGCGGCGAACGCGTTGGGGGCATCCTCATCGATGACGCCGATGCGGGGCATCCGGATGCCGGCGCGGATCGCCGTCGTCTCGACGATGCGGTGCAGGCGCCGCTCCTCCTCGAGCGAGACGAAGCGCACCCCGGCGGTGTCGGCCGCCGACTTGGTCGCGTGGCTCAGCGCCTGCCACACGTAGAGCGGGCACGCGATCACCAGCAGCACGAGCGGCCACAGCTCGGCGAACACCCACGACGCGAAGAGGCCGAGCGCGATCACGGCGAGGCAGAACAGGGCGATGAGCAGGATGCTCCACCGCTTGTTGCGGGCGATCTGCCGGTACATGGGGTGACTGTACTGCCGCGCGGGGCGGAGTGGCACGCGGTGCCGAAGTGAGTTGCGGCGCCGTCAGCCCAGCGTGATCTGGCCGGTGGCGGAGTCGAATGTCGCGCGTGTGCCGTACTGCGTGCCCGTGAGCTGCATCACATAACCCGCGTCGTTGGGCAGGACCATGTACCAACCGTCGATGCCTGTCGGCTTTGCCATCATGATCGCGCCCTCCGGCGTCGCGTGGGTGAAGCCCGTCGGGCTCACCTGGATGCTTTCGGGCGGAGCGCCAGGGTGATGCGTCGCGATGAGGTACTGGACCGTTCCGAGCTCCTGAAGGAGATGGCGCTGCTCGTCGGCCGCGCTGGCGAAGGTCACGGAGAGCAGAGGCTCGACAGTCGGGGCGGTGAGTTCCACCGGCGCGGCCGGTGCAGCAGGGAGAGCGGGGGAGAAGGCGGCCGGGGGCGGCGCGGGGATGCTCCACGACCGGGACTGGGCCAGCTCGGTCGCCACGGCGAGGTGCGGCAGGGGAGTGCTCATGAGCCCTGAGATGAGCGCGATCACGAGCGAGCCGGTGGCGATGGTCGAGAGCATCACCGCGGCGGTCGAGGGCGCGACGAATCTCGTCCGGCCCAGCCGGTAGAGCTTCCGGGCCTGGAACGCGCCGACGGTGACCACCAGCCCCAGCGCGATGCTGCCGACGAGCCCGAGCGGTCCGCGCTGCGGAACGAACGCGATGAACAGGATGAGGAAGGACGCGAGAAGAGCTACCCACGGTGCGCGTCGGTCGGAGGCGGATGAGAACGGTCGAGCACCGGACCGATTCGGCTCGGCCCATTGCCAACGGGCTGCCGGTGGCGGGCAGGTGGGAGGGGGCGGCGACGAGAAGCCGGTGGTAGGGCTCCAGTCGCGGGGGCCGGGCTCGCGTCTCAAGGGTTCGGGACTCACCGGGCTCCTTCGTAGTGATCGACCCTCAATACTTTCGAAGTCGACGAGTGCTCGATACCCCGCGAATGAGGGAGGGCCAACTGCGGTAGCGGCGGTCGCGCGCCCGGGATCGGCTCCTCCTCAGGAGGGTCGGCGCGGCACAAGCGCGCAGCATCCGCATGATGTGCCACGTCCCGGTCGGCGTCGGCCACCCTCATTGCATGACCGACGTACATCCGAGCTGCCGAGTAAGCACTCCAACTGGCGTCGCGCGGAGGCCGGCCACCGCGTGAGAGTTATACCGGGTTATACTTTCGGCATGAAGACGGCGATCTCCCTGCCCGACGAGCTCTTCACCCGAGCCGAACGGGCGGCGGCGAGCCGAGGGATCAGCCGCTCGCAGCTCTACGCATCAGCCGTCGCCCGCTATCTCGACGAGCTCGGCGAGGAGCAGGAGACTCGCGAGATCGACGTAGCCCTCGCCTTGGCTGATTACCGCGCCGATCCCGCGCTCTCCGACTCCGGTCTCGGCCGTCTCTCCGCGCTCACGGAAGACGACGACTGGTGATCCGTAGAGGTGACCTCTGCTGGGTCGACCTCGGACCCGTCGTCGACCATGCACCGGCCAAGCGGCGCCCAGTGCTGGTCGTGCAGGCCGACGCGTACACGCGATCACAGCTGCAGACGGCCGTCGTCGCGGTCGTCTCCGGCAACACGGCGCTCGCGGGCGTGCCGGGGGCGGTCTTCGCTCCATCAGCCGTCACCGGGCTGCCGAAAGATTCGGTCGTCCTGCCCATGCAGCTCGTCACGCTCGATCTCGCCCACCTCGGTGAGCCGGTGGGCCGACTCTCAGCGCCTTTGCTCGCTGATGTCGACGCGGGGCTTCGCCGCGCACTCGACCTCTGATCCGGTTCTCCCCGACGCGCACGCGCCGACCCGACGATGTCGGTGGTCGCCGTTAGCGTGAGCCCATGTTCCTCCTCCCCAGGCCCGATGGCGGGCGGATGCTCGTCACCTCGGCGAGCGACCTGACGAGCGCCGCGGGCTGCGAGTTCGGCTTCGGCCGCACGGTCGACGCACTGCTCGGCCGCATCGCGAAGGTCGAGGAGGCCACAGACGCGATGATGCAGCGCACGATCGAGATGGGCCACGCCCACGAGGCGCGGCTCGTCGACCGCTACCGGCAATCGGGCACGCTCGTCGACATCCCGCGCGCCGACGCGATGAGCGCGGAGGCCTACCTCGAGCGCCAGACCGAGACCGTCGCCGCCCTCCGCGCGCGCACCGACATGGTCACGCAGGGCACCTTCTTCGACCCCGAGCACGGCCCCGAGCTCGACGACCGAACCGGGCTCGCGTTCATCGGTTTCGCCGACTTCCTCGAGCACCGCGGCGACGGCGTCTACCGCGTGCTCGACAGCAAGCTCGCCCGCAAGGCGAAGGTCACCGCCCTGCTGCAGCTCGCCGCCTACGCCGACCAGCTGCAGCGACTCGGAGTGCCCGTCGACGACGAGACCGGGCTGATCCTCGGAACCGGCGCCACGAGCATCCACCGCCTCGTCGACATCGCCCCCGTGCACCGCCGCCAGCGCGCCCGCATGCACGCCCTGCTGCGCGAGCGCGTCGGCGCCGACGCGGTGCTGCCGTGGCGCGACAACGGCGTCGCCCACTGCGGCAAGTGCGCGTGGTGCGAAGCGGCCATCGTCGAGCACGACGACGTCTGGCAGGTCGCCGGCCTGCGCGGCCAGCAGTGGAGCCGCCTCGGCGCCGCCGGCATCACGACGGTGCGCGAGCTGGCCGACTCCACCGGCCCCATCGACGGGATGCCCGCCCGCACGCTCGAGGGGCTCCGACTCCAGGCGCGCCTGCAGGCCGCCGCTGCCGCGCAGGGCGCAGGCGCCCCGCCCCCCGTCGAGCTCGTGGACGCGGCCGCCCTCGCCGCACTGCCCCCGCCGAGCGCCGGCGACCTCTACTTCGACTTCGAAGGCGACCCGCTCTACACCGAGGGCGACCCCGCGCGCTGGGGCATCGACTACCTCTTCGGCATGGTCGACGCGAACGACGTCTTCACCCCCTACTGGGCGCACACCTTCGCCGACGAGCGGGATGCCCTCATCGCCTTCCTCGACGACGTGCAGCAGCGACGCGCCGAGCACCCCGACCTGCACATCTACCACTACGCCGCCTACGAGCGCACCCACCTGCGCCAGCTCGCCGCCCGGCACGGGGTCGGCGAGCAGATCGTCGACGAGCTCCTCCGCGATGGCGTGCTCGTCGACCTCTACACGGTCGTCAAGCGCGCGTTCCGCATCGGGTCGGCGAGCTACTCGATCAAGAAGCTCGAACCGCTCTACTGGCCGGAGTCGCGAGAAGGTGCCGCAGTCGCCGCGGGAGGCGACTCGGTCGCCGAGTACGTGCGCGCCCGCGAGCTGCGCGAGAACGGTCAGGAGGCTGAGGCGCAGGCGATCATCGACGACATCGCCGAGTACAACCGCGTCGACTGCGTCAGCACGCGCAAGCTCGCCGATTGGCTTCGCGCCTACCCGCGCGGAGGTGGGGGAGAGGGCGACGGCCCCGGTGGGGATGGCGAGGGGCCCGAGAGTGACGACCCGGGCGATGGCGGCGACGGCTCGACGCTCGACGACGCGCCGCCCGAGCGTGAGATCGAGGCCTCGCCGCTCCACGACGACCTCATCGCCCTCGCCGCCCGACCCGACGGCACGCACGGCGTCGAGCCCGACCGCACCCCGGAAGAGCGGCTCTACCACTACGCAGCCGCCGCGATCGACTACCACCGGCGCGAGCACAAGACCTTCTGGTGGGAGCACTTCGACCGCCTCGCCAGCTCCCTCGACGAGTGGGCCGACACGCGCGACGTCTTCCTGGTCGACCCGGACGGCGCCCACACCCAGACCGACTGGGGCAAGACGGGCAAGCAGCGCTCACTCCGCCGGCACGTGCGGCTCGTCGGCGAGTGGGCACCCGGGTCGCGCGTGAGCGTCAGCACGCGCACGGGCCCGTTCGCCGTGTACGAGCATCCCGCCCCGCTACCGCTCAACCGGCGCGACCCGCGATCGCGCCCGGCCCGCGGCATCGCCCTCACCGGCGCCGACGACGACAGCGTCGTCATCACCGAGACGCTCGCTACCGACCCCGCCACCGGCCAGCCCGTCGACCCCTACGCCGACGTCCCCATCGCCCTCATCCCCGGTCCGCCGCCCGACCCTGGCAAGCAGAAGCCCGCCATCGAGGAATGGGGCGCCGCACTCGTCACCGCAGCGCCCGCCCTGCCGCGCGACGCCGTCGTCGACCTCCTGCTGCGCCGCCCGCCCGTCACCGCGAGCGGCGGGCCGCTCGCAGCCGTCGAGGACGACGCTGACGGCGAGCCCGACCGCATCAGCGCCGTCGTCGCGAGCCTGCTCGACCTCGACGACTCGTACCTCGCCGTGCAGGGCCCGCCCGGCACCGGCAAGACCTACCTCGGCTCGCGCGTCGTCGCCCGCCTCGCCGCCGACCACGGCTGGCGCATCGGCGTCGTCGCGCAAGGCCACGCCACCGTCGAGCACATGCTCGACACCGTCGTCGCAGCCGGGCTCCCGCCCGCCCAGGTCGCGAAAGCCGCGCGCGCGGGCGACGACCACGCCGAGAGCACCGCGCTGCGTCGCTACACCGTGCTCCCCAACGGCACCAAGTCGCTCGGCGCCTACGCCGCCGGCCAGACCAGCGGCTACGTCATCGGCGGAACCGCCTGGGATTTCAGTGACCCTGGCCGCGTCGGCCGCCGCGAGCTCGACCTCCTCGTCGTCGACGAAGCCGGCCAGTACTCCCTCGCCGCCACCATCGCCGCATCCATGAGTGCGCGTCGCCTGCTCCTCCTCGGCGACCCGCAGCAGCTGCCCCAGGTCAGCCAGGGCACCCACCCCGAACCCATCGACGGCAGCGCGCTCGGCTACCTCAGCGACGGCCACGACGTCCTCCCGCCCGAGCTCGGCTACTTCCTCGCCGAGACCCGCCGCGTGCACCCCGCCCTCGCCGCCGTCGTCAGCGACCTCTCCTACGAAGGCCGCCTCCACGCGCACCCCGCCGCCTCCCGCCGCTACCTCGACGGAGTCCCGCCCGGCCTCCACCCCGTCCCCGTCGAACACAGTGGCAACGACACCGAATCGACAGAGGAAGCCGCCGCCGTCGTCGACCTCATCGACCGACTCATCGGCACCGCCTGGAGCCCCGACGACCACGAAACCCCCGCCGGCCGCAGCCGCCCGCTCGAAGCCCGCGACGTCATCGTCGTCACCCCCTACAACGCGCAAGTCCACACCCTGCGCCTCGCCCTCGACGGCGCCGGGCATCACGAGACGCGCGTCGGCACCGTCGACAAGTTCCAGGGCCAGGAAGCCGCGATCGCGATCGTCAGCCTCGCCGCCTCCAACCCCGGCGACGCGCCGCGCGGCATGGAGTTCCTCCTCAACCGCAACCGGCTCAACGTCGCCATCTCGCGCGCCCAGTGGGCCGCCTACCTCGTCCACTCGCCCGCCCTCGCCGACCACCTGCCGCACACCCCCGCCGGCGTCGCCGAACTCAGCGCCTTCCTCCGCGTGCTCGACGCAGGGCGCTGACGAAAGCGGCGAGCGCTCACCGCGACCGACCGAACCGCGCAGCCCGCGCGCCTCCGCGCCCGCACCCCGACCGCGACGGAGAATCACCCCATGTACAGCCCCGACTTCGGACTCATGACCGGCCTGCTCCTGCCGGTCATCCTCGCCGCAGTCGGCACCGCCATCACGCTCCTGCTGCTCTACGGCATCATCCGCGTCGGAGTCTCCCGCGGCATGCGCGACTACCACCGCTGGGCCCAGAACCAGCCGCCCCGCGGCGGCGCCACCGGCTACTACGGCCCCATCACCCCGCAGCGACCCGACCCACCAGGATCAGTCCCGCAGCCGCCCGTCGGCTCAGCGGGCTCCGCCGGCTAGCCAGTCGACGGCGACCCCGACGCCGACGCGTCGACCGCCTCGCCGTCCTCGCCATCGACCTGCTCCGGCAGGGCCTCCTCGCCCTGACCCGTGATGAGCGCCTCGTGGTTGCCCTCACGCCCCTCCGCGATGTGGGCGAGCCGGCTCAGCGTCTCGCGATTGCGCACCGCGAGCAGAGCATCCGCCACCGGAGTCGGCACCAGCCGCCCCGGGCCGCGCACCGCGAACTCGACCAGCCGCACCACGCAACCCGAGCCGCGCGGCTTCACATCGATCTCGACCCGCGCCTCGCCGAGCGGCCACCCAGCCGGCTGCATCACCGCGCGCCGCGGGGGATCCCACTCGACCATCTCCGTGCGGTCGTCGATCACGAGCGGCCACAGCCCGAACGAGTGATGCAGCTTCGACCCCACCTCGGGCCAGTCGCCGTCGACGTCGCGCATCCGCGACGCCCCGACCACCCACGTCGGGAACACCCACGCATCCGCCAGCACCGCGAACACCGCCTCCGGCGTGCAATCCATCTCGCGCACGGTCACCGACATCACGCACCTCCCGCCGAGGGCGCGCCCGCGCCCGGATCGCCCGTACCCAGATACGGGTGCATCTTGTAGCCGAACTCGTGCTTGAGCGCCGACCGCGCCGCGTAGTACCCCGCGAGACCGTGCACGCCCGGCCCCGGCGGCGTCGCAGACGAGCACAGGTAGACGCCCTTCGCGGGCGTGCGCCACGGGTCGGTCGACAGCACCGGCCGAGCGACGAGCTGCGCGAACGTGGGCTCACCGACCGCGATGTCGCCGCCCAGGTAGTTCGCGTTCTGCTGCTGCATCTGCGCCGCGGTCCGGCTCGAGGATGCCCGGATCAGCTCCCGGAAGCCCGGTGCGAAGCGCTCGATCTGGGCGATGATCGCCTCCTCGCGATCGACCGTCGATCCGTGCGGCACGTGCGTGTACGCCCACAGGGTGTGCTGGCCCTCCGGCGCTCGGCTCGGGTCGATGACGCTCGGCTGGGCGACGAGCACGTACGGACTCTCGGGGTGCCCGCCCGAGGCGACCTCCTCCTCGCCCGCCGCGATCTCCTCGCGCGAGCCGCCGACGTGCAGCGTCGGCGTCGTCCGCAGCTCCTCGTTCGTCCACGGCACAGGACCGCTGAGCGCGAAGTCGACCTTCGCGACGCCGTTGCCGTACTCGTAGCCCTCGAGCCGCTCGCGGTACCGCTTCGGCAGAGTCTCGCCGACGATGCGCGAGAGCGCGCGCGGGCTCGTGTCGAACAGCACCGCGCGGGCGGCGGGCAGCTCGCGGATGTCGCCGACCTCCGCACCCGTGACGATCGAGCCGCCGTGCGCGCGCAGATCGTCGGCGAGGGCATCCGTGATCGCCTGCGACCCGCCCGCCGGGATCGGCCAGCCGCGCGCGTGCGCCGTCGTGCCGAGCGCGAGGGCGGCGCCGGCGGTCGAGAGGCTCGGCATCGGCTGGATCGAGTGCGCCGCGAGCCCCGACAGCATCGCGGGGCCCACCTCCTCCGAGAAGCGCAGGTTCCACGACGGAAGCCCCTGCTCGAGCGCGCGCAACCCGAACCGCAGCGTCGTGAGCGGGTGGCGCGGCAGCTGCAGCAGCGGCGAGCCGGTCAGCTGCGCGATGTGGTGCGCGTTCTCCACGAGCGGGCCGAACAGCTGCCGCCACGCCGGGCCGTCGGCGCCGAGCGCCTCGGCCGTGCGCTCGAGGTCGCGGTACGCGAGCCCCGCGGCTCCGCCGTCGAGAGGATGCCCGTACGAGATCTCCGGGACGAGCATCCGGATGCGCTTGGCGAGCTCGAATCGCCGGAAGAAGCCCGACGACAGCGCGAGCGGATGCACCGCCGAACCGAGGTCGTGCGTGAAGCCCGGGATGGTCAGCGCGCCGCTGCGGGCGCCGCCGCCGATCGTCGACGCGCGCTCGAGCACCATGACCTCGAGGCCGGCGCGGGCGAGGGTCACCGCCGCGGCGAGGCCGTTCGGGCCCGAGCCGACGACGATCGCGTCGGGAGTGCCGGTGCCGGTCTCGCGGGAGTCATCCATGCATCGACCCTAGGGCGGGGCGGGCCGTGCGGCGCAAGCCCCTGCACGGCTGTCGGAGGTTGGGGCCAGAATGACGGGATGCTCGAGCGAACCGGGGGAGTGATCCGCGACTACGGCTTCGTCGCGCGCAGCCGCTGGCGGTCGATCCGCATCGGCTCGACGCCGCCGGATCCGGGCACGGGTCGTGCTGCGCCAGTGCTGCTGATCCCGGGCGTGTTCGAGACCTGGCACTACCTCGAGGCGATCGGCGACCGGCTCACCGCCGAGGGGCATCCGGTGCACTTCCTCGAGCGGCTCGGGCTCAATCGGCATCCGATCGAGGAGACCGCGGCTCTCGTGCGCGAGCACCTCGAGGAGCTCGATCTGCGCGACGTCGTCATCGTCGGGCACTCCAAGGGCGGGCTCATCGGCAAGCAGCTCATGACCGTGGAGGATCGCGACGAGCGGATCTCGCGGCTCATCGCGATCAACACGCCCTTCCCGGGTGCACCGCTCGCCCGCTACACCGTCTCGGCGTGGCGCGAGTTCGCGCCCGACCGGCCGGTGATCCGCTCGCTCGCGCAAGCGACCGAGGTCAACGGGCGCATCGTGTCGATCTTCAGCGCGTTCGACCAATACATCCCGGGCTCGAGCCGGCTCGACGGGGCGACGAACGTCAAGCTGCCGCTCGTCGGGCACTTCCGCGTGCTGGAGGACCCCCTCGTGCTCGACGAGGTCGCGCGCTGGGCGGCCGAGCCGCGGCACTGAGCAGTGCGGGTCGAGCCCCGCGGGGTTGAGCCGTGCGGGCGGTCTGCGCCTGCGAGCGGCGTCCTACTCGGCGGGAGCGGCGGCGAGCTGCGTCGTCCACTCCACCGAGGCGGGGCCCGTGACGGTGACGGTCGAGAGCCCGACGACGCCGAGGTCGTCGCGCGCCTCGCACGTGAAGCTCTGGCCGACGCCGAAGAGCACCCCGTCGGGGCACGAGATCGTCGCGGCCACGCCCTGCGCCGCGAGATCCTGCGCGATGAGCCCCTCGACCATCCGCAGCTGGTCGCCCGTGGCGACCGACGGGAGCAGCACCACGGCCGCGGCGGTCGCGGCGCCGACGACGACCGAGAGGGCGAGGTTCACCCACGCCGGAGCCTGACCGCCCGGCGCGCGGCGCAGCATGATCGCGCGCACCGCGAGGTAGACGAGCGGGCCGAGCAGCGCGAGCACGACCGGCGGCCGCTTCGCGTGACCGGCGGTCGCGAGGGCGCGGGAGTCGGCGGCCGCGAGCAGGAGGACGATGAGCGCGCCGATGACGCCGACGGCGAGCGGCGCGAACAGCGCGACGGCGGCCGGCAGGAGCCCGAGCGCGGCGGCGATCGCTCCGCTGACGGGCGCGAGCACCGGCGCGAGAGCGGGAACCGCGAGCGCGAGCTGGTCGGCGAGCACGAGCACGGTGACGACGAGGCCGACGAGGGGCGAGAGCGCGAGCATCCACGCCGCACCCGACGAGGCGCGCGCCGTCCGCTGCGGAGGCGTCGCGACCGAGCCGGGCCAGGCGCGGCCCATGGGTCCGAAGTCGGCGGAGCCGGGCTCGCCCGAGGCGGGCTGGGCGAACGAGCGGCCGCGCGCGGGAGCCGCGGTCTCGGCGGACTGTGCGAACGGCGGGGCGACGCGAGCGGAGCCCGCGGTCACGGGAGCGGCCGCGGTCCCGGGCTCGGGCGGCGGAGCCATCGCGAGCAGCGCGTCGAAGCCGGTCGCTACGGCGGTCGCGGCCGCCGAGACGGGAGCGGGAGAGGCGGGTGCGGGATGCTCGGGCGCGGTCGCGCGCGCTGCCTGCGGCGCGACCCGCTGCGGCCCGGTGAGCCCGGCGAGAGGGGAGGGAACGGGGACGACCGGCGCGGCCGATCCGGCTGCCGACGGCGCGAGCGACTCGAGCTCGGCGGGAACGGCGGGCGCCGACGGTGCGGAGACGGAGAGCTCGACCTGCAGCACCGTCGCTGACATGGGGTAATCGACCGGCACGGCATGGGGCGCCGCGTCGGCGGGGTCGCCGGCGAGAGAGGTCTGCGCGGTCGAGGTCCCGAACGCGCTCGACGGCGTCGTGACGACGACGGGAGGCTGCGCGGCGACGGCCGCGGCGATCAGCGGAGCGACGGCGGGTGCGGGTGCGGCGGCCGCGGTCGCGGCGCGT
>NZ_JAUSMI010000081.1 GCF_030645145.1 Microcella sp.
GCGCCCGCACCCGTCGCGCCCTCTCCGACGCCGACCCCGCCGCCGGCCGTCACGACCCCGGCCTGCGCCGGCATGCCCGGCGGCAGCACCGCGGGAGCTCCCGGCCGCACGTCGAAGGGCGGCGTCGCGGGCACCACCTCGGCCGACCTCGCGCAGTTCGCCCAGCGCTACAACGAGATCCGCGTCGCCAACTGCCTGCCGCCGATCCCGATGGCGAACATCCGCTTCGACTCCTGCATGGAGGACCGCCTGTTCTGGATGGCGGAGGACCCCTCGACCGACCCGATGAGCGCATGGGGCCACATCGGCTCGAAGCGCAGCGACGGCGTTCCGAGCGTCGGCTGCGACGGCAACCTCGCCGGCGGCTCGAACAACTCGGGCGCGACAGTGGCGCAGAAGTGGTGGGACTCCTCGGGGCACCGCACCTCGCTCTACAAGCCCACGTACACGGGCAGCACGGGCGGCGTCTGCATCCTCTTCGCGATGACCCACGGCGGCGTGCCGAACGAGCCGTACAGCTTCACGCGGGCGGCCGCGCGCTGGGTCACCTGCTGACCGACCGCGACCGATCGCTCGTCGTCGCCGGCGAGCGGGCTCGATAGGCTGAGCCCGCTCGCCGGCGCTCGACCGCGAGCGGAAGGCGGGACGACGATGGCGCGACCGGGCTGGGGCATCCTCGCGGCGGGCGGCATCGCGCACGCGTTCGCGCGCGACCTGATCTCCGAGGGGTTCACCGTCGCCGCGGTGGGTTCGCGCCGCCTCGAGAGCGCGCGCTCCTTCGCCGCCGAGCACGGCATCCCGACCGCGCACGGATCGTACGAGGAGCTCGTCGCCGACCCGGCCGTCGAGATCGTCTACGTCGCGAGCCCGCACTCGCATCACGCCGAGCACGCGCTGCTCGCGATCGCGGCGGGCAAGCACGTCCTCGTCGAGAAGGCCTTCACCCTGACCGAGCGGGATGCGCGCCGCGTCGCCGACGCCGCCGCCGAGGCGGGCGTCCTCGTCATGGAGGCGATGTGGACGCGGTTCCTGCCGCACATGATCCGCGTGCGCGAGCTCGTGCGCTCGGGCGCCCTCGGCGAGGTGCGCACCGTGCTCGCCGACCACACGCAGTCGCTCCCGCTCGACCCCGCGCACCGGCTGCAGAACCCGGAGCTGGGCGGCGGCGCCCTGCTCGACCTCGGCATCTACCCGGTGTCGTTCGCCGTGGACGTCCTCGGGCTGCCGCAGGGCATCCGCGCCCATGCCGCTCTCACCGCGACGGGAGTCGACCGGCAGACGGCGATGATCCTCGACTACGCCGACGGTCGGCAGGCCGTGCTGCACACGGCGCTCGACACCGCCGGCCCCAACCGCGCGGCCGTTATCGGCACGCGCGGGTACCTCGAGATCGAGCGCACCTTCTACGCGCCGACCGTCGCGACGCTCTTCGACGAGCGCGGCGAGGTCGTCGAGCGCATCGCTCCGGTCGTCGCGCAGCGCGGGATGCAGTTCCAGGCCGCCGAGCTCGAGGCCCGCATCGCCGGCGCCGAGCCCACGAGCCTCCCGATCGACGAGACCGTCGCGATCATGGGCGTGCTCGACGAGGTGCGCCGCCAGATCGGCGTGCGATACGCGGCAGACGAGGCCTGACCGGCCGCGACTATCATGGCCGGGTGACAGCCCCGGATGCCCGAGAGACGCCCGACGCCGGTGCGCCGCCCCGCGGCGCAGGTGTGACCGCCTTCGTGAGGCGCCACCCGCGCGCCCTCACGATCGCCGCGCTCGTCACCGCGTTCTCGCTCCTCGGAGCCGGCGCGGTCGCCGCCGGCGTCGCGGTCGGACAGCCCGCGGCGACAGCCGCCGAGCCCGACGCCGAGCCCGCGCCGGTCGAGACGAGCGCCGAGCCGACCCCCGAGCCCGAGCCGACGCGCGCCGGCCCGACGGTCGCGACCGCCCCGACGCGCGTGCGCACGTGCTCGATCGCGGGCCTCGCCTCCGACGGTCGCCTCGGCGACTTCGTCGGCGCGGTCGTCAACGCCGAGACCGGTGAGGTGCTCTTCGACCGCGCCGCGTCGACTCCGGCCCGACACGGCAGCGTGCTCAAGGTGCTCACCGCGGCCGCCGCCCTGCGCGTGCTGGGCCCCGGCTACCAGCTGTCCACGCGGGTCGAGCAGGGCTCCGAGCCCGGCCAGGTGGTCCTCGTCGGCGGAGGGGACGCGACGCTCAGCGCCCTCGCGCCCGGCCAGGAGAGCGTCTACCGCGGCGCCCCCAAGCTCGCCGACCTCGCGGCGCAGACCGTGGCCGCCTACGCCGCCGCGAACCCCGAGGCCCCTGAGATCACCCAGGTGCTGCTCGACGCCACGTACTGGAGCCCCGCGGACAAGTGGGACTCGTCGTGGGAGCGCAGCGAGCAGACGATCGGCTACCACTCCGAGGTCACGGCGCTCCAGATCGACGGCGATCGCCAGAACCCCGGGCTTGACACGAGCCCCCGCTCGACCGACCCGATCACGCGCGCGGGCGAAGCCTTCGCGCTCGCTCTCGGTGCGGCGGGCAATCCGGCCGGACGTCCGGCCGTGAGCACGGGCGTCGCGAGCGGCGGTGCCGAGCTCGCGGTCGTCCGCTCGCAGCCGGTGAGCCGGCTCATCGAGAAGATGCTCATGAACAGCGACAATACGCTCGCCGAGATGCTCGCGCGCGTCGTGTCGAAGGAATCGGGGTTCGACGGCTCGGCCGCCTCGCTCACGCAGGCGTTCGCCGCCGCGCTGCAGCCCTACGGCGTGACGCTCGACCCCGCGATGGTCATCCGCGACGGGTCGGGGCTCAGCCATCTGAACGCCGTCTCGCCCCTGTACTACGCGCGCCTCTTCGACGTCGTGGCCGCCGGCGGCGGCGACCTGCCCGTGCTCACCGCGGGCCTGCCCGTGGCCGGCCGCTCGGGGTCGCTCGCGAGCCGCTTCGGCGGCGACGCCGCGATGGCCCGCGGGAGCGTCGCGGCGAAGACCGGCTGGATCAACACCGCCTACTCGCTCAGCGGCATCATCACCGCCGCCGACGGCACGACGCTGACCTTCGCCTTCTCGGCGATCGGCAACGTGCAGGGCTCGGCGCGCCAGGCGCTCGACCTGCTGACGGCGGGCGCCTACCGCTGCGGCGACAACCTGACCAACACGTGACGCGGCCGGGCGCTCGTCGCCCGACCCGGAGGCCCCGACAGAGAGACGGAGACGCCATGCCCCGCGCGCTGCTCATCATCGACGTGCAGAACGACTTCACCGAGGGCGGCGCGCTCGGCGTCGACGGCGGAGCCGCTGTGGCGGCGGCGATCACCGAGCACGCGCGCTCGCACGCCGACGACTACGCCCTCGTGGTCGCCTCGCGCGACTGGCACGACGCCGCGAACGACAACCGGGGCCACTTCGCGACGGATGCCGCTCCCGACTTCGTGACGACGTGGCCGGTGCACTGCGTGGCCGGTTCGCCGGGCGCCGACTACCACCCCGCGATCGACCGCGCGCTCATCGACCTGCACGTGCGCAAGGGACAGGGTGTGCCGGCGTACTCGATCTTCGAGGGGACGACCGAGGACGGCCGGTCCCTCATCACGGCGCTCGACGAGCACGGCATCGACTCCGTCGACGTCGTCGGCATCGCGACCGACCACTGCGTGCGGGCCTCGGCGCTCGACGCGCTCGCCGCGGGCCGTCGGGTGCGCGTCCTGAGCGACCTCGTCGCCGGGGTGGCGCCGGGCCCGAGCGCGGCGGCGCTCGCCGAGATCGTCGCCGCCGGCGGAGAGGTCGCGGCCGCGGCATCCTGACCGTGTCCCGACCGCCGAGACCGCACCTCTCGCGCTACACGAGCAGCTGGTGCTTGGCGAGGTCGCGGTAGAGGGGCACGTCCCGCACGAGCTCGCTGTGGGTGCCCGTGCCGACGACGCGGCCGTGGTCGAGCACGACGATGAGGTCGCTGTCGACGACGGTCGACAGGCGGTGGGCGATCACGATGAGCGTCCGGTCCTCCGCGACGGCGTCGATCGCCTCGCGCATGAGCTGCTCGTTGCGACCGTCGAGCGAGGATGTCGACTCGTCCAGGAGCAGGATCGGCGGCGCCGCGAGCAGCGCGCGCGCGATCGCGAGCCGCTGCCGCTCGCCGCCCGAGAGCATGACGCCGTCCTCGCCCACGGGCGCCTCGAGACCGAGAGGCGAGCGATCGAGCACTTCGCCGAGGTTGACGGAGCGCAGCACGGCGACGCACTGGTCGTCGCTCGCGCCGGGCGTGCCGAGGAGGAGGTTCTCGCGGAGCGTGCCGGCGAGCACGGGGGCGTCCTGCTCGACGTAGCCGATGCGGCTGCGCAGCTCGACGCGATCGAGAGCCCGGATGTCGATCCCGTCCATCCGGATGACCCCGGCTGTCGGGTCGTAGAAGCGCTCGACGAGCGCGAGCACGGTCGACTTGCCGGCGCCGCTCGGCCCGACGAGGGCGACGCGCGCTCCCCGCGGCACCGCGAACGACACCCCGCGGAGGACAGCGGCGTCGCGCGGTTCTTCGGCATCCGCCCCGCCCGCCGGATCGGACGCGGCCGCGCCCCGCGCGGTCGCCGCGAGCGCCGCCTCGGGCTCGGCGGCGGCCTTCTCGGCCTCGGTGCGGTGGGCGCGCTCGGGGTAGGAGAACTGCACGTCGTGGAACGACACCGCCGCATCGGTCGGCTCGTCGGGCTCCGGCACGATGTCGGCGTCGCCCTCGGCCTCGCTCGGCAGCGCGATGATCTCCTGGATCCGCCCGAGCGCGCCGAGCGCCGAGTTCACCGAGGTGATCGCGCCGAAGGCCTGACCGAGCGGGCCGATGAGCAGGAAGAGGAAGAGGATGAACGCGACGAGGTCGCCGATCTCGATCGCGCCCGTCGCGACGCGGAAGCCGCCGACGCCGAGGACGACGAGGAACGACACCTGCAGCGCGATCGATGAGATGGGGACGACGAGGGCCGAGATGCGCGCGACGCGGATCCCCTGCTCCCACGCGCCCCGGGCATCCGTGTCGACGGCCGCGATCTCGCGATCGGTCGCGTTCGCCGCGCGCACCGTCCGCACGGACGAGATCGCGCGCTCGACGGCGGCGGCGAGGTCGCCGACCCTCTCCTGCGCCTTCCGCGAGGCGACGCGGATGCGCCGCGAGAGCACGACGACCGTGACGACCGACACCGCCACGACGAGCAGCGTGAGCCCGAGCAGCGTCGGGTCGATGACGGCCATCGCGATGATCGCGCCGACGAAGATGAGGCTGCCGCCGATCGCCTCGACGAGGCCCTGCGTGAGGACGGCGCGGAGGAGCGTCGTGTCGCTCCCGACGCGGCTGACGAGATCGCCCGTGCGGCGCTCGTCGAACTGCGCGATCGGCAGGTGCAGCATCCGGCGCACGAGGGTGCGTCGACTCGAGAGCACGACCCCCTCCCCGGTGCGCTGCAGCAGGTAATGGCCGAAGCCGCTCAGCAGGGCGGCGACCACGACCAGCGCCACGAGCGCGCCGACGAGCGGCCCGAGAGACTCGCCGGCCTCGACGCGCGCGATGACCTGGCTCACGAGCAGCGGCTGGGCGAGCGACGCGATCGCGCCGAGGACGCTGATGACGATGACCCACGACAGCACCGTGCGGTGCTCGAGCAGGTAGGGCAGCAGCTGGCCGAAGGTCGCGCGGGGGCCGGAATCCGCGTCGCGGTCGCGGCCGCCGCCGCGGCGGGATCGGGAGGGGGCGCTGGTCGAGCTCATGGCTCCATCCTGGCCGAGTGCGCCTTCGCGCGCGCCGTAGCCGACGCCGCGCGGCCGTCGTGCGCCGGGTCTATGCTCGACTCTCGTGCCGCAGCCCGTCATCACCGCCCGGAACCTGACCAAGAAGTACGGCGACTTCACCGCTGTGGACGGGATCGACTTCGACGTCGCGCCCGGCGAATCCTTCGGCCTGCTCGGCCCGAACGGGGCCGGCAAGTCGACGACGATGCGCATGGTCGGCGCCGTCTCGACGCGCACCGCCGGCGACCTCGAGATCCTCGGCCTCGACCCGAACGACCACGGCCCCGACATCCGGTCGCAGCTCGGCGTCGTCCCGCAGCAGGACAACCTCGACCAGGAGCTCCGCGTCCGCGACAACCTCCTCGTCTACGGCCGCTACTTCGGTCTGCCGCGCTCCGTGATCGCCGAGCGGGCGGATGCCCTGCTCGAGTTCGCGCAGCTGGCCGACCGCACCAAGGCCAAGGTCGACGACCTCTCCGGCGGCATGAAGCGCCGCCTCACGATCGCCCGCGCGCTCATCAACGAGCCGCGCATCCTGCTGCTCGACGAGCCGACGACGGGCCTCGACCCGCAGGCCAGGCACATCCTCTGGGACCGCCTGTTCCGCCTCAAGGAGCAGGGCACGACCCTCGTGCTCACGACGCACTACATGGATGAGGCCGAGCAGCTCTGCGACCGCCTCGTCGTCGTCGACAAGGGCCGCATCATGGCCGAGGGCTCGCCCGCCGCGCTCATCCGCGAGTACTCCAGCAAGGAGGTGCTCGAGGTGCGCTTCGGCAGCGACAGGAACGCCGAGGCCGCCGAGAGGCTGCAGGGCATCGGCGAGCGCCTCGAGGTGCTGCCCGACCGCATCCTCGTGTACAGCGGCAACGGCGAGGCCGAGCTCGAGCGCATCACGCAGCTGGGCCTGCACCCGATCACCTCGCTCGTGCGCCGCTCGAGCCTCGAGGACGTCTTCCTGCGGCTCACCGGCCGGAGCCTCATCGAATGACCGCCACCGACCGAGCCGCTCCGACGGCCGGTGCGCAGCGAGAGGATGCCCGGCGCGCGCTCGCCGCGGGCGAGGCTCCCCGCCGCTGGGGCTCCTGGTACATCGCCGAGCACCGCATCCGCGCGATGAAGGGCTACGCCGGCGACGCGCTCTTCCAGAGCTTCGGCAACCCGCTCATCTACCTCTTCGCGCTCGGCGTCGGGCTCGCGAGCCTCGTGCCGCAGGGTGTGGAGGGCGTCAGCTACCTCCAGTTCGTCGCGCCCGCGCTCATGGCGGCGGCGGCGATGACGGTCACCGCGAACGAGACGAGCTACCCGATCCTGCTCGGCTTCAAGTGGAACCCGATCTTCTTCGGGATGAACGCCTCGCCGATCACGGGCGCGCAGATCGTCAACGGCATGTTCATCCACATCGCGCTGCGCACCGTGGTCACGGTCGCGATCTACTGCGGCATCATCGCCCTGTTCGGCGCGATCACGTCCCCGCTCGGCTGGCTCGCGATTCTCGCGGCGTCGATGACGGGCCTCGCGATCGGCGCCGCGATCTCGAGCTACACCTCGACGATCACGGAGGACCGCGGGCAGATGGCGATGCTGCAGCGCTTCGGCATCACGCCGCTCTTCCTGTTCTCTGGCACCTTCTTCCCGCTCGAGCAGCTCCCCGTCTTCCTGCAGCCGATCGGGTGGATCTCGCCGCTCTGGCACGGCACCGAGCTCGGCCGCGTGCTCACCTACGGCATGGACGAGCCCGCGTGGCTCACCGCGACGCACGTCGGCTACCTCGTCACGCTCTTCGCGGTGGGCCTCTGGGCGACGCGCCGCCACTTCACGAGGAGGCTCGACAAGTGACCGCGCCCTCCTCGACGACGAGCGCGCCCCTGACCCGGCAGCGCAGCGCCCTGTATGCGGGCAACACCGGTGCGGTCATCCGCCGCGGTCTTCTCGCGACCCGCAGCACGAACTACCTCGTCGTGCTCAGCGGCTTCTTCGAGCCCGTCTTCTACCTGCTCTCGCTCGGCATCGGCTTCGGCGCTCTCGTCGGCAGCGTGCAGACCTCGACGGGGCAGGAGGTGCCGTACGCGGCGTTCATCGCACCGGCGCTGCTCGCGGTGTCGGCGATGAACGGGGCCGTCTACGACTCGACGTGGAACGTGTTCTTCAAGCTCAACTACTCGAAGCTGTACCAGGGCATGCTCACGACGAGCCTCGGCCCGCTCGACGTCGCGCTCGGCGAGATCTTCCTCGCCCTCCTGCGCGGCGCGATGTACGCGGTCGGCTTCATGGTCGTCATGCAGCTCTTCGGCCTCAACCTCGCCTGGACGGCCCTGCTCGCCCTGCCCGCGGTGCTGCTCATCACGTTCGGCTTCGCGAGCCTCGGGATGGCCATCACGAGCTACATGAAGACCTTCCAGCAGATCGAGTGGGTGACCTTCATCATGCTGCCGATGTTCCTGTTCTCGGCGACGTTCTACCCGATCTCCGTCTACCCCGAGCCGATCCAGTGGCTCATCCAGGCGCTGCCGCTGTGGCACGGCGTCGAGCTCGTGCGCGGCCTCACGACCGGCGCGCTCAGCGGCATGATGCTCGTGCACGTCGGCTACTACCTCGTGATGATCGCGATCGGCATCGTGTTCACGACGAACCGGCTGCGCGCCCTCTTCCTGAAGTAGGCGACGGATGCGGACGGCGCCCGCCCCCCTCGCGGGGTGCGGGCGCCGTCCGTTCCGACGTCGCGGCTACGGCCGCGTCGTGTACACGGTCGTGCTTCCCGGCAGCGCGTACACTGTGCTGGCCTGGCTCGCGTACGAGCGGTCGGCGGTGTCCCATCTGCCGTTGCTGTTGGTGAAGGTGAAGCTGAACGTGCTCGGCGCATTCGACAGCGTCACCTTCCACCAGTGGCGACCGTTGATGAAGCCCTCGTACGCCATCGGGAAGGTGCCGCTGATGCCGTTCCACGTGTGGATCGAGTAGCTCGACGCCGACTCGAACTCGGCGAAGTGCACCGTCACGGCCGATCCTCCGGTGCTCGAGGGGGTGACGGCGTAGGCCTTCGTCCTCTCGTCGAAGGTGATGGTGTACGTCGTGCTCGAGCTCACGGCGATGTCTCCGCCGTTCTGCACGGCCGTCCCGGTGAGCCCGGAGCCTCCGTAGTTCAGGCTCCAGTCGCCCGTGACGTCGAACTTGAACCGCTGATCGCTGGCGGAGCCGAAGGACACGTTCGTCGCCGTCCAGACGTCGCCGGATTTCGTCATCGGCGTCGACAGCCCCCATCCGTTGTGGGTGCCGCGCACGTAGAGCGAGCTCCAGGTGGCGGGCCGGTACTTCTGGATGAACTGCGCGTAGCGCGACTGCCCGGTTCCCGACGCGACCTCGCCGACCCGGAGCACGGTCATCCCCAGGTAGGGGAAGCTGTCGAAGGCCTGGTTGACGTTGTCCCAGCCGTTGTCGGTCGTGATGCCGCCGGCGAGGGCGTTCTCGCCCTTGATCGTCACTCCCTGGCGACCTGCCTCCGCACCGACCCAGCCCACGAGCGTCTTGGCCTGCGAGTACTGCGGCGAGTAGTTCTCGTCGTTGAACTCGAGACAGGTGAAGTGCAGGATCACGCCGCGACCCGAGTCGGCGACGCGGTTGGCGAGCCCGACGATGTTCGCGTAGCCGCGACCGGTGCTCGCGGCGGTCATGTCGACGCTCGTCTGGACCAGCCCGGCGGCGACCTCCGCCGCGCGCGGCGTCGGGCCCGTCATGGACCAGTGCACGCCGGGGATCTTGTAGCCGATATCGGCGCCCGGGAAGGAGGAGCCGAGCGCGCCGAGCACGGTGTCGCGCATCCGCTCGCCATGGTCGACGAGGCTCTTGTTGTACCAGTCGACGAAGTCCTTGCCGTACTGCGTGCTGCGGTAGTCGCCCGAGGAGAAGAAGAACCCCGCGTTGCTCGGCGGCTGGATCTGCGTCTGAGAGGTGAGGCTCGTGCCCCACGCCGCGTTGACGCCCGCGAGCGAGCCGTACTTCGCCACGGCCCACTGCTGCAGGCTCTTCACCGCGAGGGCGGAGTACGCCTGAAGCGCGCCTCGCGTCGGGTACCCCGACCCGGTGTCGTGACTGTTGTACGAGGGGTAGCGCAGCTCGCCGGCCGGGCCGAGCGAGACATTGATCTCCTGCATGCGGTTCGCGTAGGTCGAGCCGTAGCGCGCGACGAACGCCTGCGTGAACGCCTGGTACTCGTTCTGCACGAGGGGAGTCGCCCAGCCCTGGACGGTCTCGCTCGAGAAGTTGCCCTGCTCGCTGCGGTGCTTGAGACCGTTGCCGTCGAGTGTGATGCCGTTGAGCGAGGCGCCGGTGTACTTGCTCCAGAGCCACGAGGGCAGCGGGATGTTGCACGTGTCGCCGACGTTGCCGCCGCACTGATGGAACGAGAGGATCGGGACGATGTCGAGCCCCTCGTTCGTGATCGTCTGGAAGATCCGGTCGTAGTAGCTCCAGTCGAACTGGTTGTCGCCTGCCGCTTCGACCTTGCCCCACCAGACATCGACGGTCACGGCGTCAACGCCGTACGACTCGACGGTGTCGAGCTGGCTGGTGAACTGGTTCCAGTCCGAGACCTCGAGCGGTGCCATCACGTTGGCGGTGAAGTCCGGACTGTTCGTGGCCGTCGCGGCCGTCGCGGTCGTCGCGCCCGACGGCGCGATGAGCAGTGACGCGATGATCGCGAGGCCGAGCCCGATGGCCCCCGTCGCGGATCGTGCAGATCGAGTTCGCATAGATTCTCCATCCGCAAGGAGGGCGACGTCGTCGTCGCGCTGAGCCCCTCGCAGGGGGAGTATCACCCGTCGTAGCGGAAAGGTGCAAACGGTTCCAGAAGTTCCAGATGGAGCCCGAGCCGTTCCCGGCGAAGACCCGCTCGTTCCACCTGCTTCTGCCCCGTTTCATATGGAACGCGGCGTGCGCGCCCCTAGTGAAAAGGTTTCCAGAATTGAGGCGCCGACGCCGCTCCCGAGCGTCAGGCGCGGATGATCCGCAGCGCCTGCGCCGTCGCGAGAGCCGCCTCGGCCGCCTCGGCGCCCTTGTCCTCCTTCGAGCCGGGCAGCCCGGCACGGTCGAGGCCCTGCTGCTCGTTCTCGAGAGTGAGCACACCGAATCCGACGGGCTTCCCGGTGTCGAGGGCGACGCGGGTGAGTCCGTCGGTCGCTGCCGAGGAGACGAATTCGAAGTGGGGGGTCCCGCCTCGGATGATGACCCCGAGGGCGACCACGGCATCCGCGCCGTTCTCGAGAGCGGCCTTGCTGACGACCGGCAGCTCGAACGAGCCGGGAGCGGCGTACTCGACGATCGTCGCGCCGGAGGCCTCCAGCACGCGGCGGGCACCGGCCAGCAGACCCGCGCTGATCTCGGCGTGCCACTGGCCGGCCACGATCGCGACCGTGAGGCCGGTTCCGTCGACGTTCAGGGTCGGGCTTCCTGCTCCGCTCATGCGCTTCGTCCTTCCATCTGGGCGTACACGGGGGCGGAGGTGATGCTATCCGGAAGGCGGTGGCCCATGCGATCGCGCTTCGCGCTCAGGTAGCCCTGGTTGTCGTCGCCGACGCCGACGAGGAGCGGGACGAGCGAGCTCACCTCGATGCCGTACTGCGTGAGCTGACGCTGCTTCTCCGGGTTGTTCGACAGCAGGCGCACGCGGCTCACGCCGAGGTCGCGGAGCATGTCGCTCGCGGCCTGGTAGTCGCGGCTGTCGGCGGGGAGGCCGAGCGCGAGGTTGGCATCGAGGGTGTCGTAGCCGTCCTCCTGCAGGCGGTACGCGCGCAGCTTGTTGATGAGGCCGATGCCGCGGCCCTCGTGCCCGCGCATGTAGAGCACGGCGCCGCCCTGGCGCTGGATGACGTCGAGCGCGGCGTCGAGCTGCGGGCCGCACTCGCACTTGAGCGAGCCGAAGGCCTCGCCGGTCAGGCACTCGGAGTGGACGCGCACGATCATGTCGTCGTGGGGCATCCCGCTCACGATCGCGACGTGGTCGGCGCCCGTCTTGCGGTCGCGGTAGGCGCGCATCGAGAACGGGCCGTGCGTCGTCGGAACGGTCGTCGCGACCTCGAACGAGACGCTCGAGAGCTGCTCGGCGGGGGCGCCGGGGGCACCCGCGGCGAACTCCTCGCCCGAGTTCAGGTACGCGATGAGGTCGACGATCGTGATGACGACGACGTCCTCCGTGCGACCGAACTCGATGAGCTCGGGCAGGCGCATCATCTCGCCGTCGTCGGCGACGACCTCGCCGATGACCGCGACGGGGCGGAGGCCCGCGAGGCGCATGAGCTCGACGGCGGCCTCGGTGTGGCCGGCGCGCTCGCGCACGCCGCCCTCGACCGCGCGCAGCGGGAGGATGTGCCCGGGGCGGATGAGGCTCGCGGGCGTCGAGGCCGGATCGGCGAGCACGCGCAGGGTGTGGGCGCGGTCGCGGGCGCTGATTCCGGTCGAGATGCGATCGGCGGCGTCGACGCTCACCGTGTAGGCGGTGCGACGAGGGTCTTCGCTGTTCGAGACCATGAGCGGCAGCTCGAGCGCATCGGCGAGCTCGTTCGTCATGGGCGCGCACAGGTAGCCGCTCGAGTGCTTGACGGTCCACGCGACCCACTCCTGCGTCGCGAGCTCGGCCGAGAGGATGATGTCGCCCTCGTTCTCGCGGCTCTCGTCGTCGGCGACGAGGATGGGCCGGCCCTGCCGCAGCGCGGCGAGCGCCTGAGGGATGGTTCCGATGCTCATGCGGGGATCCTTCCGTCGAGGCGCGCCAGTCGCGCCACGTGTCGAGCGAGGATGTCGGTCTCGATGTTGACGAGGTCGCCGACGGTGCGGCGCCCCAGGGTCGTGCGCTCGAGCGTCTCGGGGATGAGCGAGACCTCGAACCAGTCGTCGCCGGCGGCGCTGACCGTGAGGGAGATGCCGTCGACGGCGATCGAGCCCTTGTCGACGACGAGCGGCGCGTGCTCGGGCGCGAGGGAGAAGCGCAGCACGCGCCACGTGCCCTCGTCGCGCAGGTCGATGACGGCTGCGGTGCCGTCGATGTGGCCCTGCACGATGTGCCCGCCGAGGCGGTCGCCGACGGCGGCCGCGCGCTCGAGATTGACGGTGCGGCCCGCGGCCCACTGGGCGGGGTTCGACATGCGCAGCGTCTGGCCCATGACGTCGGCGGTGAACCAGTCGGGCCCCTGCTCGACGACGGTGAGGCACACGCCGCTCACGCTGATCGAGTCGCCGTGCTTCGCGTCGCTCACGGCGAGCGGACCGCGCACGGTGACGCGCCCGGCGTCGCCGTGCGTCTGCCAGTCGACGATCTCGCCGAGCTCTTCGATGATTCCGGTGAACATTGCGGGGTCCTAGCTGTGCGGGGTGGCGGGGTCGGATTCGGTGCGGGGACGGAGCGGCCGGCACGTGACGAGCAGGTCGTCGCCGAGCGACTCGATCGAGCGGATGCTCAGCCGATGAGCCTCCGCCATCGTGGTGACCCCCAGGTCGTCGAGGGCCGTGCGCGGCCCGCCGAGCAGCAGGGGCGCGAGGTAGATCAGCACCTCATCGGCGAGCCCGGCGCGCAGGAACGCGCTCGCGAGAGTCGGCCCGCCCTCCACGTAGAGGCGGCGGATGCCGCGGCTCAGCAGATCGGGGAGCGCGGCGGCGAGATCGCGGTGTCCCACCTCGATGAGGCCGGCCGGGTGACGACGGAGGGCGGCATCCGCCGGCACGGGCGTCGCGCCGAAGACGACGGGGATCGGCTGGTGCGGCAGGAGCTCGCCGGCGTCGCCGCGCGCGGTCAGGCTCGGGTCGTCGGCGAGCACCGTTCCCGTGCCGACCGCGATCGCGTCGTGACGGGCCCGCTGCTCGTGGACGCGCTGGCGGGCGGCGGCGCCGGTGATCCACTGACTGGTGCCGTCGGCGGCGGCCGCTCGGCCGTCGAGCGTCGACGCCCACTTGACCGTGATGAACGGGCGGCCGAGGCGCGCGCTCGTGAGCCAGGGGCGCAGGAGCTCCTCCGCCTCCTCGGCGAGCGGGCCGCGCTCGGCGGGGATGCCGGCTGCCCGCAGGCGCGCGGCCCCGCCGCCCGCGAGCGCGCTCGGGTCGTCGAGCGCGTAGACGACGCGCGACACGCCGGCCTCGATCAGGGCGAGGGCGCACGGGCCGGTGCGGCCGGTGTGGTTGCAGGGCTCGAGCGTCACGACCGCGGTGAGACCGTGCGCGTCGGCGACCTTCGAGAGGGCGTCGACCTCGGCGTGGGCCGTGCCGGCGCCGCGGTGCCAGCCCTCGGCGACGATCGCTCCGTCGGCATCCAGGAGGACGCAGCCCACCTGCGGGTTGTCGCCGACGGCGGGGCCGTGCTCGGCGAGGGAGAGCGCGCGGCGCATCGCGGACTCGACGCGCGTGGCGTCGAGCGGTGCGGCGATGGCGGTCATTCCCGGGGCCCTTCGGTGAGTCGGGGCGCAATCCGGGGTCGCGGGCGCACGGCAGAGCCGCGCACCGCACTTCTCCCATCCGGACTCTCACCGTCGGTGCTGGAGTTCCACCAGCTCAACCGCTCTCGGCTCTCGTCGATCACGGGTCGCGGACTATGACCGCCGGCTCGGACTTTCACCGACCCCGAAGTGCGTTTCGTGTTCGAGTGTATTGAACGCAGGCGGCCCTGGGTTATTCCCGAACGGCTCCTGGGAACTGATCCGCGTCATCGTCCGTCACATCGACGATCGTCACCGCGCCCGTCGTCGTGGGCACCGAGCCCCCCGCTGAGTCGATGAGCGCGCGAGCGCCGGCCTCATCGATGATGAGGTCGGTGATGAGATTCGCCGCGAGGGCGCCCGAGAGCCCGGGAAGCTTCGAGACGCCCGACACGACGCAGACGCGGCGGGGGATGCGCCGGAGGACATCGAAGTCCGGTCCGGTCGCGCGCGCGTTCAGCTCGATCCCGTCGGTGGAGCCGTCCGCGCGGAAGAAGACCGTGGCCACGTCGCCGACGACGCCCTGGTCGCTCAAGGTCTGGTAGTCCTCCGGGTCGAGGTAGCCGCCGATGTAGACGTGGCTCGGGATGTCCGCGAACGGCGATCCGACGCCGAACAGCGCGATGTCGAGGTGGGTCTGCATGTCGAGCACCCGCCGCATGCTCCGCTCCTTCCAGAGGTGCTCGCGGGTCGCGGGCGAGTCGAAGAAGGCGGGCACGGGGAACTGCTGGAGCCGTGCGGTGTACGACTCGGCAAATCGGCGGAGGATCTCGCTCGCGTAGTCGATCCCGGTCGTGTGAGTGTTGCCGGCGCCGTTGAGCTGCACGATGTCGGAGTTGTGGGTCTCCTTCGGCACCAGGTGACGGCTGATGGCGCTCATCGTCGAGCCCCACGCGACTCCCATCGCCATGTTGGAGTCGAAGTAGGAGTTGAGAATCCGTGCAGCGCCGCGGGCCACGCGGTCCTGCCGATCGACGTCCGAGGAGCCGCTGGGAACGGGGATGACGTGCGCTGAGACTCCGAATCGACGGGCGATGTCCTGCTCCCAGCGCGTCGAGAGCTCGAACGGCGAGCGGATGCGGATGTCGACCAGGCCGGTCTCCTTCGCATAGGAGATCAAGCGGGAAACCGAGGATCTCGAGGTCTTCAGCTCGCGGGCGATCGCCTCCATGGTGAGGTCCTGCATGTAGTACAGGTGCGCCGCGCGGAGTGCGTCCCGCATGCGTCCGGAGGGCTGCGCGGTCGTCGCCATCGGAACCTCAGCATCTCTGCACGTTTGTGCAATGGAGTTGGTCGATCGTTCGCGATCGACACAGGATTATCCCACCGCCGACCCGCCGGCGGCTGGATCGAGGAAGAGCCCCACCGATGCCGACACAGAAGTCGTCCCCCGCACGATCGACCGTGACCGCGCTGACCGAGCGCCCCTCCGCCGACGTCGTCATCATCGGTGCGGGCATCAACGGCATCGCGACGTTCCGCGACCTCGCGCTCAACGGCGTCGACGTCGTCCTGGTCGAGCGCGACGACTACGTCGCCGGCGCGTCCGCGGCGAGCTCGCACATGGTGCACGGCGGCATCCGCTACCTCGAGAACGGCGAGTTCCGACTCGTCCAGGAGTCGGTCCACGAGCGCAACGCGCTCCTCCGCCTCGCCCCGCACTACGTCCGCCCGCTGCGGACCACCATCCCGATCTTCTCGACCTTCTCGAGCCTCCTCTCCGCCCCGCTGAAGTTCGTCGGCGTCAAGGGCGGAGCGAAGAAGGAGCGCGGGGCGCTCATCATCAAGGTCGGCCTCACGATCTACGACACGTTCTCGCGCGACGGGGGCCGCGTCCCCCGCCACCAGTTCCGCGGCGCCGCCGCCTCGCGCCGCGAGCTGCCGAAGCTGCGCGACGACGTGAAGTGGACGGCCACCTACTACGACGCCTCGATGCACGACCCCGAGCGCCTCGCGCTCGACGTGCTCAACGACGGCCTCGCCGCCGGCGAGCACGCCCGTGCCTCCAACTACGTCGAGGCCGTCGGGATGAGCGAGAGCGGTGCCGTGCGCATGCGCGACGTCACCACGGGTGAGGAGTTCGAGATCGCCGCCAAGCTCGTCGTCAACGCCTCGGGCCCCTGGACGGACCTCACGAACGAGGCCCTCGGCCAGCCCTCCCGGTTCATGGGAGGCACGAAGGGCTCGCACATCGTGCTGGACCACCCCGAGCTGCTCGAGGCCTGCAATGGCCGCGAGATCTTCTTCGAGTTCACCGACGGCCGCATCGTGCTCATCTACCCGCTCAAGGGACGGGTGCTCGTCGGCACGACCGACCTCGAGCACGACATCTCGCAGCCGATCCGCTGCACCGAGGAGGAGGTCGACTACTTCTTCGACCTCGTCAAGCACGTCTTCCCCACGATCGACGTCAACCGCTCGCAGATCGTCTTCCGCTTCTCGGGCGTGCGGCCGCTGCCGCGGCAGGACGCCGACTCGACCGGCCAGATCTCGCGCGACTACCGCATCGAGCACGGCGAGCGCGGCGGCGTGCCCGTGCTCAGCCTGGTCGGCGGCAAGTGGACCACCTTCCGCGCCCTCGGAGAGAACCTCGCCGACGAGGTCATGGCGAAGCTCGGCCGCTCGCGGAGCCTCAGCACCGACGGGCGACTCATCGGCGGGGCGGTCGGCTACCCGACGACCGACGCCGACCGCGCCACCTGGCTGCAGAAGCACGGCGCGGTCATCGGACGCGACCGCGCCGCGACGCTGCTCGACCGCTACGGAACGAGCGCCGAGGCGCTCATCGCGCGGATCGCCTCCAGTCAGGACGCGCCGCTCGCCTCGACTCCCGCCTACTCGCGGCTCGAGCTGCAGCACCTCGTCGAGACCGAGCAGGTCGTCCGACTCGTCGACGTCGTGCTCCGCCGCACGTCGATGGCGTTCACCGGCGCCGTCACCGCCGCCGTCCTCGACGAGCTCGCCGAGGTCGTCGGCGAGGTGCTCGGCTGGGACGAGACGCAGCGTCGCGCCGAGCGCGCGGCCGCGGCCGAGTACCTCGCCGACCATCACGGTGTGGAAGTCGATCATCCGCAGGAGGCTCGGTAGAGCATCCTGACCCCATAGGCATCACCCCGGGACTGCGCATCCCCTCTCAGCCCCCGAATCGAGCATCGCTGCTCGAGGCGGAACCGCCCGATGGTCCCGATCATCGAGCACCCTCTCCGGCCGGAACCGAGGCCGAAGAGCCACCCTGAACAGAGGAACAAGTCAACGTGGACAATCTCGCAGTGGTCTTCCTTTCGGAAGTCGTCGGCACCGCCATGCTGCTCCTGCTCGGTGCCGGTGTCGTCGCCAACGCCGTGCTCATCAAGAACAAGGGCTTCGGCGGCGGCTTCCTGATGATCAACTTCGGCTGGGGCCTCGCGGTCTTCGCCGGTGTGACCGTCGCCTACGCCTCCGGCGCCCACCTCAACCCGGCCGTCACGATCGGACTCGTCACCAACGGCGCGACCGAGTTCGGCCAGGGCGTGCCCGTCAACCTGCTGTCGATCCTCGCCTACATGGGCGCGCAGCTCATCGGTGCGTTCATCGGAGCGGTTCTCGCCTTCCTCGCCTACAAGAAGCACTTCGACGAGGAGCCCGACGCGGGCACCAAGCTCGCCGTCTTCTCGACGGGCCCGGCCATCCGCAGCTACGGCTGGAACCTCGTCACCGAGATCGCCGGCACCTTCGTCCTCGTCTTCGTCGTCATCGGCTTCGGCCGCGCCGAACCGGGCGCCGGTCTCGCCGCTCTCGGCGCGCTTCCCGTCGCCCTGCTCGTCGTCGGCATCGGCGCCTCGCTCGGTGGCCCCACGGGCTACGCCATCAACCCTGCTCGTGACCTCGGCCCGCGCCTCGCGCACGCCGTGCTGCCCATCAAGGGCAAGGGCTCGAGCGACTGGTCGTACTCGTGGGTGCCGGTCGTCGGCCCGCTGATCGGTGGCGCGCTCGCCGGTCTCGCGGCCATCCCGTTCCTGCCCGTCCTCTAGGTCGGCGCCGCACCACTCATGAAAACCGGCTCGCGCCGGACCCGATAACGAAGGAGTTATACCTCTCATGGCCAACTACGTACTGGCGATCGACCAGGGCACGACCAGCACCCGCGCGATCATCTTCGACCAGAAGGGTTCGATCGTCTCGACCGGGCAGCTCGAGCACGAGCAGATCTTCCCGAAGGCCGGCTGGGTCGAGCACGACCCGATGGAGATCTGGGGCAACACCCGCGAGGTCATCGGCTCCGCGCTGTCGAAGGCGAACCTGACGCGCCACGACATCGCCGCCGTCGGCATCACCAACCAGCGCGAGACCGCGGTGGTCTGGGATCGCAGCACCGGCAAGCCCGTCTACAACGCCATCGTCTGGCAGGACACCCGCACGCAGTCCATCGTCGACCGCCTCGCGGCCGACGGCGGCGTCGAGCGGTTCAAGCAGAAGGTCGGCCTCCCGCTCGCGACCTACTTCTCGGGCACGAAGATCGTCTGGATCCTCGAGAACGTCGAGGGCGCCCGCGAGGCCGCCGACCGCGGCGACCTCATGTTCGGCACCACCGACACGTGGGTCCTCTGGAACCTCACCGGCGGTACCGACGGCGGCGTGCACGCGACCGACGTCACGAACGCCTCGCGCACGATGTTCATGGACCTCGAGACCCTCCAGTGGGACCACTCGATCCTTGAGGCGTTCGGCGTTCCGGCGTCGATGCTCCCGGAGATCCGGTCGTCCTCCGAGGTCTACGGCACCGTCCACAGCAGCTCGCTGCTGCGCGAGGTGCCCGTCGCGGGCATCCTGGGCGACCAGCAGGCCGCCACGTTCGGTCAGGCGGCGTTCGATCCGGGCGAGTCCAAGAACACGTACGGCACGGGCAACTTCCTCATCTTCAACACCGGTGAGGAGATCGTCCACTCCAAGAACGGCCTCCTGACGACGCTCGGCTACAAGCTCGGTGACGAGAAGCCGCACTACGCGCTCGAGGGCGCCATCGCCGTCACGGGCTCGCTCGTGCAGTGGGTGCGCGACAACCTCGGCCTCATCAAGGACGCCCCCGAGATCGAGGAGCTCGCCAAGACGGTCGACGACAACGGCGGCGCCTACTTCGTGCCGGCCTTCTCGGGTCTCTTCGCTCCGTACTGGCGATCGGATGCCCGTGGTGCGCTCGTGGGCCTCACCCGCTACGTGAACAAGGGCCACATCGCGCGCGCCGTGCTCGAGGCGACCGCCTTCCAGACCCGCGAGGTGCTGGATGCGGTCAACGCCGACTCGGGCGTCGACCTGACGGAGCTCAAGGTCGATGGCGGCATGATCGCGAACAACACGCTCATGCAGTTCCAGGCCGACATCCTCGGTGTGCCGGTCGTCCGTCCGGTGGTCGCGGAGACCACCGCGCTCGGCGCCGCCTACGCCGCGGGTCTCGCGGTCGGCGTGTGGGGCTCGCTCGACGAGCTGCGCGCCAACTGGCAGGAGGACTCGCGCTGGACGCCCAACATGGACGACTCCGAGCGCGAGCGCCAGCTGCGCAACTGGAAGAAGGCCGTCACGAAGACGTTCGACTGGGTCGACGAGGACGTCAACTAGCAGTCCGTCCCGCGCGAGCGGGTCGGGTGTGCGGCTCAGCTGAGCCGCCGCGGCCGTGGTAGGGCCGCACGAGGGGCGGGGCGCGCGCAGGCGCCCCGCCCCTTGCGCGTGCGCG
>NZ_JAUSMI010000028.1 GCF_030645145.1 Microcella sp.
CCCGGCACTACCGATCCGAGGCCGCGCGACGGGCCGCGCTGCCTGCCTGGTTGCACTTCTACAATCAGCACCGGCCCCACACTGCGATCGGAAAGCTTCCGCCCGCCAGCCGCCTCTCAAACAACCTGCCTGGGCACTACAGCTAGGCGGTCAGCGCCGCCAGGGCCATGCTCTCGAGGATGCTCCGCGCCGCCCGCGCCCCGACGCGCGAGCTGTGCGGAGTCGAGTTGATGAGCCCGAAGCACGCGTGCGCGCGGGTGCGCAGCGCGGGCCGCGCATCCGCGGGACGCAGCCGCGCGAGCACGTCGACCCACAGCTCGACGTACTCGCGCTGCAGCGCGCGCACCGTGTGCCGGTCGTCGTCGGCGAGCGAGTCGAGGTCGTGGTCCTGCACGCGGATGATGTCGGCGTTGCCGAGCGCGAAGTCGACGTGGAAGGCGACGAGGCCCTCGAGCGCCGCGCGGTCAGACGCGGCGCCCGCCACGACCGCCCGCCCGCCCGCGAGCAGCCCTTCGCTCGCCCCGACGAGGATCGCCGCGAGCACCGCCTGCTTGCTCGCGAAGTGCTTGTAGACGGCGGGCCCGCTCACCCCGGCCGCAGCGCCGAGGTCGTCGAGCGAGACGCGGGGGAACCCGCGCTCGGCGAAGAGCTGCGCCGCCGCCGTCAGCAGGGCCGCACGGCGCTCGGCCTTCGCGCGGTCACGTGCGGTCGCGGCATCGGCGGGAGCATCCGTCGCAGAGGACATTCCGTCAGTGTAGACATTCCGGTTAGCGATGACTAACCTGAATCGGTGAGCGGTGACTAACCGAAGCCGCTCGCATCCGCACCGCACCGGGGCCACGAGCCGCCGACGAGAGGGGAGCGGTCGATGACGACCGGTACCGCGACCAGCAGCACGAACGCCGCCGCGATGCGCGCCCTCGTCGACGACCTGCAGCAGCGCCTCGCCACCGCGGCCCTCGGTGGCCCCGAGCGCAGCCGCGAGCGGCACGTCGCGCGTGGCAAGCTCCTCCCGCGCGAGCGCATCGACGCCCTCCTCGACGACGGCAGCCCCTTCCTCGAGCTCGCCCCGCTCGCGGCGACGGGGCTCTACGACGACGAGGCGCCCGCCGCGGGCGTCATCGCGGGCATCGGCCTCGTGCACGGCCGCCACGTGCTCGTCATCAGCAACGACGCGACCGTCAAGGGCGGCACGTACTTCCCGATGACGGTGAAGAAGCACCTGCGGGCGCAGGAGGTCGCGCTCGAGAACCGCCTGCCGTGCGTGTACCTCGTCGACTCGGGCGGCGCGTTCCTGCCGCTGCAGGCCGAGGTCTTCCCCGACCGCGACCACTTCGGGCGCATCTTCTTCAACCAGGCGCGGATGTCCGCGGCCGGCATCCCGCAGATCGCCTCCGTCATGGGTTCGTGCACGGCCGGCGGCGCGTACGTGCCCGCGATGAGCGACGAGACCGTCATCGTGCGGAATCAGGGCACGATCTTCCTCGGCGGGCCGCCGCTCGTGAAGGCCGCGATCGGCGAGGTCGTGAGCGCGGAGGAGCTCGGCGGCGGCGACACCCACGCGCGCGTCTCGGGTGTCGTCGACCATCTCGCGGACGACGACCGGCACGCCCTCGAGATCGTGCGCGGCATCATCGCGACCGTGCCGCCGCCCACCGCTCCCGCGTGGGAGGTCGGCGAGAGCATCCCGCCCGCGGTCGACGAGAGCACGCTCTACGACGTCATCCCGCCCGACGTGCAGTCGCCGTACGACGTGCGCGAGGTCATCGCGCGGCTCGTCGACGGCGGCGGGAGCTGGCACGAGTTCAAGCGCGAGTACGGCGAGACCCTGGTGACGGGCTTCGCGCGGATCCACGGCCACCCGGTCGGCATCGTCGCCAACAACGGCGTGCTGTTCAGCGAGTCGGCGGCGAAGGGCGCGCACTTCATCGAGCTGTGCGACCAGCGCGGTGTGCCCCTGCTGTTCCTGCAGAACATCTCGGGCTTCATGGTCGGCCGCGACGCCGAGGCGGGCGGCATCGCCAAGCACGGCGCGAAGATGGTCACGGCGGTCGCGACGACGCGCGTGCCGAAGCTCACGGTCGTCATCGGCGGCTCGTTCGGCGCCGGCAACTACTCGATGTGCGGCCGCGCCTACTCGCCGCGCTTCCTCTGGATGTGGCCCAACGCCCGCATCTCGGTCATGGGCGGCAACCAGGCCGCGGCCGTGCTCGGCACGGTGCGCCGCGACCAGCTCGGCGACGCGTGGAGCGCCGAGGAGCAGGAGGAGTTCGAGCGCCCCATCCGCGAGCTCTACGAGGAGCAGGGCAGCCCCTACTTCTCGACCGGCCGACTGTGGGACGACGGCATCATCGACCCCGCCGACACCCGCACCGTGCTCGGCCTCGCCCTCGACGTCTGCAGCCGCGCTCCGCTGCCAGACCCGGCCTTCGGCCTCTTCCGGATGTGAGCGTCGCCATGCCGACCCTGCCCCGCCCCTTCGCCTCCGTCCTCGTCGCGAATCGCGGCGAGATCGCGTGCCGCATCATCCGCACGCTGCGCGAGCTGGGCATCCGCTCGATCGCGGTCTACAGCGACGCCGACGCGGATGCCCGCCACGTCGCCCTCGCGGATCTCGCCCTCCGGATCGGCCCGGCCTCCGCCGCCGAGAGCTACTTGAACGTCGCGGCCATCGTCGACGCCGCCCGCCGCAGCGGTGCCGAGGCGATCCACCCGGGCTACGGGTTCCTCAGCGAGAACGCCGAGCTCGCGGCCGCGTGCGCCGAGGCCGGCATCGTCTTCGTCGGGCCGAGCCCGCGCGCGCTCGAGGTCATGGGCGACAAGATCCGCGCGAAGGCGCACGTCGCCGAGCGCGGCGTGCCCATCATCCCCGGATTCGGGGAGGCGGGGACGGGCGACGCCGAGCTCATCGCCGCGGCCGACCGCATCGGCTTCCCGCTCATCATCAAGCCCTCGGCGGGCGGCGGCGGCAAGGGCATGACGGTCGTCCACGACGCGGATGCTCTGCCCGAGGCCCTCGCGGGTGCTCGCCGCGTCGCGCTCAAGGCCTTCGGCGACGACACGCTCCTGCTCGAGCGCTTCATCGCCGCGCCGCGCCACATCGAGGTGCAGGTGCTCGCCGACACGCACGGCACGACCGTGCACCTGGGCGAGCGCGAGTGCTCGCTGCAGCGCCGCCACCAGAAGATCATCGAGGAGGCGCCCTCGCCCCTGCTCGACGAGGCGACGCGCGCCGCGATCGGCGAGGCCGCGTGCGAGGTCGCCCGCAGCGTCGACTACGCGGGAGCCGGCACGGTCGAGTTCCTCGTCTCCGACGCCCGCCCCGACGAGTTCTTCTTCATGGAGATGAACACGCGCCTGCAGGTCGAGCACCCCGTCACCGAGCTCGTAACGGGCGTCGATCTCGTCGAGCAGCAGCTGCGCATCGCCGCGGGCCAACGGCTCGACCTGCCGCCGCTCGCGCTCGACGGCCACGCGATCGAGGCGCGCCTCTACGCGGAGGACCCCGCGGCGGGGTTCCTGCCCTCGACCGGGACGGTGCGGGGGCTTCTTGAGGCGAGTGGGCCGGGCGTGCGCGTCGACTCGGCGCTCGTCGAGGGCCTCGTCGTCGGCGCCCACTACGACCCCATGCTCGCCAAGGTCATCGCTCACGGCCCCGACCGCGCGACGGCGCTCGCCCGCCTCGACGCCGCCCTCGCCGCCACGCGGGTTCTCGGCCTGCGCACCAACCGCGCCTACCTTCGCCAGGTGCTCGCCGACCCCGATGTGCAGGCGGGCCGCCTCGAGACGTCGCTCATCGAGCGCATCGTGCCCGCTGCGCCGTCGTTCGACCCTGAGTCATCGGTGACGGATGCCGCGGCCGTCGCGGCCGCGGCCCTGCT
>NZ_JAUSMI010000030.1 GCF_030645145.1 Microcella sp.
CCCGGCACTACCGATCCGAGGCCGCGCGACGGGCCGCGCTGCCTGCCTGGTTGCACTTCTACAATCAGCACCGGCCCCACACTGCGATCGGAAAGCTTCCGCCCGCCAGCCGCCTCTCAAACAACCTGCCTGGGCACTACACCTAGGCGGGCCGGGATCAGACGACGCGGACGGGCATCCGCTTGATGCCGTGCACGAAGTTGCTGCGCAGGTAGTCGATGTCACCCGTGCGCTCGAGCACGACGTCGCGCGAGAGGAGCTCCTCGAACATGATGCGGAGCTCGATGCGCGCGAGCGCGTTGCCGAGGCACATGTGCGGGCCACCGCGCCCGAACGACATGTGCTCGTTCGGGTTCCGGGTGACGTCGAAGCGGTACGGGTCCTCGAAGGCAGTGTCGTCGCGGTTGCCCGAGGCGAACCACACGACGACCTTCTCTCCCTCGCTGATCTGCGTGTCCGAGAACTCGACATCCTTCGTCGCCGTCCGGCGGAAGTGGTACACGGGCGAGGCGTAGCGCAGGAACTCCTCGACCGCCCAGGGGATGAGCGACGGGTCGTTCTTGAGCAGCGCCATCTGCTCGGGGTTGTTCAGGAGGTTGCTCATCGAGTGCGTGATCGTGTGCCGCGTGGTCTCGTTGCCCGCGACGATGAGTAGCAGGAAGTTCGTGTTGAACTCGTGCTCGCTGAGCGGCACGCCGTCGCCCGGCACGCCGTCCGCGAGCAGCGTGACGAGGTCGGTGCCGCCCTTGCCGCGCCGCTCGGCCGCGAGGTGGCGGCCGTACTCGTAGACCTCGATCGCCGCGGGCGAGCGGAACGGCACGTGCCGGTACTCGTCGCTGTCGGCCGAGCCGATGAGCACGTCGGCGTGCTCGGGGTCGGTGTTGCCCACCATGCGGTTGCCCCACGCGATGAGCTGGCCCGTGTCGCTGTCGGGCACGCCGAGCAGCCGCGCGAGCACGCGGATCGGGAAGTCGGCGCTCACCTCGTCGACGAAATCGAACTCCTTCTTCGCGAGAGCCGCGTCCACGGTCTTCGCGGTGATCCCCCGGAGGAAGGTCTCGTACTTGGCCACGGCCTGGGGCGTGAACTCGCCCTGCAGCATCCGTCGCAGCGCGCGATGGCGGACGCCGTCCATCTCGAGGAGCGACCGGCGCTGGTCCTGGAGCTCGGGGTCGACCTCCTCGAGGTTGGTGAACCTCGTCGAGGTGAAGGTCTCGGTGTCGCGCAGTACGCGCACGATCTCGTGGTAGCGCGTAACCGACCAGAATCCGCTGTTGGGGGCCTCCTCGGTCGAGTGGTGCAGGCCCGGGGTGCGCCGGAGTTCCTCGAAGACGTCCCACGGCGCCCCGTGGGCGAACAGGTCGAGGTCGGCGAGGGTGAGGGCTGTCGTCGTCGACATGGAGCGCCTGCTTTCGTCGGGGCTGATTATTCGGATGCTAACAATCTTTCGCACGCCGCGTCGAGTGGTGATTCCCCCGGCGCGCCCCCGCGACGTCGGCGCGGGCCCTCAGTACGTTTCGCATCCGAATGAGGTTGGATGCTCGTGGAGAGGATCGATCGATGCCCAGCCCCCACACGCTCGCCGAGACGGAGCAGCAGGTCGCGCAGAAGCTCGGCGGCCTGCCCATCGACTTTGAAGCCATGGCCGTCGTGTCGAACCTGTTTCGCGCGGCGAACGCGACGCGGAACTACCTCGAGCGCACGGTGCTCGCCCCGCACGGCCTGTCCTGGACGGCCTTCGTCGTGCTCTGGGTGACGTGGATCTGGGAGCCGATCGAGACCCGTCAGATCGCCGAGGAGGGCGGCTTCTCGAAGGCGACCCTCACGGGCGTGCTCACGACGCTCGAGGCGAAGGGCCTCCTCGCGCGCGAGCGCAGCGCGACCGATGGCCGCCTCGTCGTCGTGTCGATGACCGACGCGGGCCGCGAGCTCATGCAGACGCTCTTCCCGGAGTTCAACGGGTACGAGCAGACCATCGCGGGCGCGGCGGGCGACCGGCGGGTCGCGCTCGCCGAACTCCTGCGCGCGGTGACCCTCGTCGTCGAGAAGGAGCGCTGAGCCTGTCGCGCGGAAGGCGATTCCGTTAGTATCGTCGCAGTCATTCGTATCCGAATGAATCGCCACTGCAAGGGAGCAGCCACGTGCACCAGGTGCAACTCGCGGGCCTGACGGTCGACACCCGACACGCGATCGGCGGCGACCGCGTCGCGTCGGCCGAGACCTTCGAGAGCGTCTCCCCCATCGACGGCTCGGTCCTCGCGCACATCGCGCGCGGCGGCGCCGCCGAGGTGCATGCGGCGGTCCAGGCCGCTCGCGCGGCCTTTCCCGCCTGGCGCGACCTCGGGCCCCAGGGGCGCGGCGAGCTGCTCCACCGCCTCGCCGACCTCGTGGAGGCCAACCTCGAGCCGCTCGCGAACCTCGAGACCCTCGACAACGGGTCGCTGCTGCGCAGCCATCGCCGCGGCGTCATGCCGCGCGTCGCCATGAACATCCGCTTCTTCGCCGACTGGGCGATCAACCGCCTGCACCACGAGGTGTGGCAGACGCGCGGCCACGACAACAACGTCTCGTGGGATCCCTCGGGCGTCGCCGCGCTCATCACGCCGTGGAACGCTCCGCTCATGCTCGCGACCTGGAAGATCGGCCCCGCGCTCGCGGCCGGCGACACCGTGGTGCTCAAGCCCGCGGAGTGGACACCGCTCAGTGCGAGCGTGTTCGCCGACCTCGCGAACGAGGCGGGCATCCCGCCCGGGGTCTTCAACGTCGTCCAGGGCTTCGGCGCCGAGGCGGGGGCCGCGCTCGTCGCCCACCCGGGCATCGCGCGCATCTCGTTCACGGGATCGGTGCCGACCGCGAAGGCGATCGCGCGCGCGGCAGCCGACAACCTCACGCCCGTGAGCTTCGAGCTCGGGGGCAAGAGCCCGCTCATCATCACCGACGACGGCGACCTCGATCTCGCCGTCGACCTCGCCGTCGAGCAGTACGACAACGCCGGCCAGGTGTGCCTCTCGGGCACGCGGCTGCTCGTGCACGAGGCCGTCGCCGAGGCCTTCGCCGAGGCCTTCGCCGCGCGCGTCGCCGCGCTGCGCCAGGGCGACCCGCGCGAGGAGGAGACCCAGATCGGGCCGCAGATCCACCGCGTGCACCTCGACCGCGTCGACGGCTTCGTGCAGCGCGCTCGCGAGGGCGGCGCGCGCATCGCGTTCGGTGGCGGACCGAACGAGGAGCTCGGCGGGCTGTACTACCGCCCGACGCTCGTCGTCGACGCCGCCCCGGGCAGCGAGATCCTCACCGCCGAGGTCTTCGGGCCCGTGCTCGCGATGCAGACCTTCTCGACCGACGAGGAGGCCGTCGAGCTCGCCAACGGCACCGAGTTCGGCCTCGCCGCGGTCGTCGTGTGCGGCGACCGCGCCCGCGCCGAGCGCCTCACCAAGAACCTCGTCGCCGGCACGATCTGGGTCAACTGCTTCTTCGTGCGCGATCTCGCCGCCCCCTTCGGCGGCAGCAAGAAGTCGGGCATCGGCCGCGAGGGCGGCACGTGGTCGTTCGACTTCTACGCCGACGTCAAGAACACCGTCTACGCACCGACCGGTTGGAAGGAATAGTCATGGGAAGAGTCGTCGGAGCCGCCATTCTGGCTCACGTGCCCACCATCATGCTCCCGCAGGATGTCCGGTACGACCTCAACGGAGGGCACGAGATCAGTCTCGTCCCGGGCCTCAAGCGCCTGCGCGAGGAGGTCATGGAGACCCTCGACTACGACACCGTCGTCGTGCTCGACTCGCACTGGGCGACGACCGTCGAGTTCGTCATCACGGCGCAGGCCGAGCGCAGCGGGCTCTTCACGAGCGAGGAGCTGCCGCGCGGCATGTCGCAGATCCCCTACGCGTTCAAGGGCGACCCCGAGCTCGCGAACCTCGCCGCCGAGTACGACGAGAAGAACGGCACGTGGATCACGCCCATCAGCGACCCGCACCTGCCGATCTTCTACGCGACCGTCAATCTCTGGCACTACCTCGGCCGGGGCCTCGACAAGCGCTGGGTCAGCATGTCGGTCTGCCAGACCGCCGAGACGGAGGACTTCCTCCGCGCCGGCCGCGCGCTCGGCGAGGCCATCCGCGACAGCGACCGCAAGGTGCTCCTGCTCGCCTCGGGCGCGCTCTCGCACACCTTCTACAAGCTGCGCGACCTCCGCAAGCACGAGGCGAGCGACCCCTCGCACATCTTCAGCCCCGAGGCCCGCGAGGCCGACCTCGAGCGCATCGAGTGGATGAAGCAGGGCGACCACGCGCGCATCCTCGACACGATGGACGAGTTCAAGAGGTTCAAGCCCGAGGCGAACTTCAGCCACTGGCTCACGATGGCCGGCGCGACCGGCGAGGGCGCCAACACCGCGCCGGGCGTCCTGTACTCGGAGTACGAGAACTCGATCGGCACGGGCCAGGTGCACGTGTACTTCCCCGAGCCCGAGGGCGGGTTCCCGCAGCCGCGCGACCTCGTGCTCTCGCGGGAGCGATGAGCGTGGGCGACACAACGACCGCGACCGGCCCCGGCACCGGCACCGGCACCGGCACGACCGAGTACCGCCGCATCCTGTTCGGCGGGGCGCCCGTCCGGGTGCGCCGCGAGGGCGAGGAGCTCGTCGCCCCCGACGGGCGGCGGGTCGCGATCGCGGAGGCCGTGCACCTCGCGCCGAGCATCCCCACCAAGATCCTCGCGGTCCACCTCAACTACGCGAGCCGCACCGAGGAGTTCATGACGAAGCTCCCCGCCGCGCCGACGTACTTCCACAAGCCGATCACGGCGCTCAACAGTCACGACGGCGACATCGTGCGCCCCGTCGGCTGCAAGTGGCTCAACTACGAGGGCGAGATCGTCATCATCATCGGGCGCACGTGCCGCAACGTGTCGCCGGGCGAGGCGGGCGACTACATCGCCGGGTACAGCGTCGGCAACGACTACGGGCTGCACGACTTCCGCGACACCGACGCCGGGTCGATGCTGCGCGTCAAGGGCTCCGACACGCTCGGGCCCGTCGGCCCCGGGCTCGTCGAGGGCTGGGACTTCCGCGGCAAGATGATCCGCACCTACGTCAACGGCGAGCTCAAGCAGGAGGACTCGACCGACAACATGGAGTGGGACATGCACTACCTCGTCGCCGACCTCGCGCGCACGATCACGCTCGAGCCCGGCGACATGATCTTCACCGGCACCCCGGCGAACTCGCGGCCCGTGCAGCCGGGCGACGTCGTCGAGGTCGAGGTCGAGGGCCTCGGCCGCCTGCGCAACCGCATCGTCGAGGGGCCGACGCCGATCCGCACCGACGTCGGCGCTCAGCCGACCGAGAGCGAGGAGGTCGTCTCGACCGCCCTCGGCGGCGACTGGGAGTTCCGCGGCATCCGCACCCCCTCGAAAGACCTCTACCCGTCCACCGTCCAGGAGGAAGAAGACGCATGATCAAGATCGACGTCGACATGAACAAGTGCCAGCACTACGGCCAGTGCGTGTTCGAGGCGCCCGAGGTGTTCCAGCTGAACGCCGACGACAAGCTCGAGTACAAGGCCGAGGCGCCGGACGAGATGCTCGCCGACCTCGAGGCCGCCGCGGACGTGTGCCCGATGCAGGCGATCACGATCACTCGGGGCTAGATCCTGATGACGGATGCCCCGCTCCTCATCGTCGGAGCCGCGATGGCGGGCCTCCGCACGGCGGAGGGCGCTCGACGCGCGGGCTACGCGGGCCCCATCGAGTTCCTCGGGGCCGAGGCGCACGCGCCGTACAACCGGCCGCCGCTGTCGAAGGAGCTCCTGCAGACGGAGGGGCACGGGCACGACGAGGTGGCGTTCCCCATCCGCTCGGCGCTCGAGCAGGGCGTCACGTGGACGCTCGGTCGCGCGGCCGCATCGCTCGACACCGAGCGGCGCGTGGTGACCGACGAGGCCGGGGACGAGCATCCGTACCGCGCGCTCGTGATCGCGACGGGGCTGCGCCCCAAGCCGCTGCCGATCCCCGATCACGGGCTCACGGGCATCCACGTTCTGCGCACCCTCGATGACGCGGTCGGCCTGCGGTCGGCGCTGCGGCCGGGGGCGAACGTCGTGATCCTCGGCTCGGGGTTCGTCGGCTGCGAGATCGCGGCGACCGCGGCGAAGAACGGATGCGCGGTGTCGATCGTGACGCAGAGCGCGGTGCCGCTCGACCGGGCTCTCGGCCCCGAGCTCGGGGGCGAGGTGCGACGACGCCACGAGGCGCACGGCGTGCGGTTCTTCACGCGCGACGGGCTCTTCGGGCTCGTCGGCGACCCGGGCGTCGAGCGCGTCATCCTGACGAGCGGGGTCATGCTCGAGTGCGACGTGCTCGTCGTCGCGATCGGGTCGGACCCGAACACGGAGTGGCTCGCCGACTCGGGGATCGACGTGAGCGACGGCGTGCTCGTCGACGGCGGGCTGCGGGCGGTCGGCGTCGATGGAGTCGTGCGCCCCGACGTCTTCGCGGTGGGCGACGTGGCCCGGTACCCGAACCCGCTCTTCGACGACGTGGCGCGACGCGTCGAGCACTGGAATCTTCCGACCGAGACCGGCAAGCGCGCCGGCCAGCTCATCGCCGCGCACCTCGCCGGTGAGGACTGCGAGCCGCTCGCGGCCGCGGGCTTCGCGCCGCTCCCGTCGTTCTGGAGCGACCAGTACGACATGCACCTGCTCGCCTTCGGCATGACCTACCTCGCCGATCGCCGCGAGCTCGTCGCCGGCGCGCTCGACGACGAGTGCGTGGTCGAGTACTACCGCGGCGACGCGCTCGTGGGCGTGTGCGGCATCGGGATGCGCTCGCTCGTCCAGAGCTACCGCTCGCGCTTCACGGTGCCGACCGCCGCGGTCTAGTCGGGTCAGTCCGGGTCGACGGCGGCTCGCCAGAGCGCGCGCAGCTCGGCCTCGTCGGGCAGCCGCTCGGGGCGCAGCACCTCGTCGTCGGCGACGAAGTAGAAGACGGCGTCGACGCTCGACAGCGGGAGGCCGCGCCACCGCGCGTACGCGAGGCGGTAGACGGCGAGCTGGAGCTCCTTCGCGGCGCGGTCGTCCGCGTCCCGCGGCGCGCGCCCCGTCTTCCAGTCGACGATCTCGACGCGCTCGCTCCCGTCCGCAGCGGGCGGCAGCGCGTAGACGGCGTCGATCTTGCAGACGAGGATGCGCCCCTCGAGCGGCACGTGCAGCTCGCGCTCGACCTCGAGGGGTCGGCGGGCGGCCCACGGCGAGCGCGCGAAGGTCTCCTGGAGGGCGGCGAGACGCTCGCGCTCGACCTCCTCGCCGCCGAGCTCGTCGATCGCGCCCGGCTCGAGGACGAGCCCGTCGACGGCGTCCTCGATCGTCGCGAGCCCGTAGCGCTGCTCGACCCAGCGGTGGAAGACCGTGCCGAGGCGCGTCGCGCGATACGGTCGCTGCGGCATCGGCCGCCGCAGCCGCTCGGCGATGCCTTCGGGGTCGGTGACGAACTCCTTGAGCGTCGAGGCGGCGACCCGGAGCGGCACCGGCACTCGGCCGGCGCCCGCGAGACGCTCGGCCCGCTCGGCGAGCAGCAGCTCGACGTCGTCGTGCCAGGAGCTCGGCGCCTCGGGGCTCGCCGCTCGCACGCGGGCCGCCGCGCGCTCGAGCACGGGGCGCCGCGCACCGAGAGGATCGCCCGGCCACCAGGGCGCGTCGTCGTCGTCGAGCACGAGCGGGTTCTCGTCGTGCTCGCTCGTCTCGGGCACCGACGGCAGGATGCCCCGCTCGATGAGCGGCACGAGGAACGGGCTGACCGGCCGCGGCTTCGACTGCCCCGCCCAGAACGAGCCCGTGAGCAGCAGCCGGTGGCGGGCGCGGGTGACGGCGACGTAGGCGAGCCGGCGCTCCTCGCGCTCGAGGTGCGCGGCGACCTCGGCCGAGTAGGCGTCGCGGCGCTCGAGGAGCTCCTTGCGCGACTCCGCCCCGCGCCAGGCGAAGACGGGCAGCTCGGCGGCGTCGCCGCGCAGCTCGTAGGGCAGCACGCCGAGGCTCAGCCAGCCGGTCGTGCCGTCGCGCGGATTCGACGGCAGCTCGTCGGCGACGACGCGCGGAACGACGACGTGGTCCCACTCGAGGCCCTTGGCGCCGTGGATGGTGAGCACCTGGACGGTGCCGGGCTCCGGGTCCTCGCTGCGAGGAGAGAGGTTGTCGCGCCACTCCGCCTCGCGCAGCCAGGAGAGGAAGCCGCCGAGCGTCGCGTGATCGGCGAGCGCGAGGTACCCGTCGAGGGCGTCGAGGAAGGCCTCGCGCGGGGCGTCGCGCAGCACGCGGGCCGGGTTGGCGATGACCTCGATGTCGAGATGCAGGTCGTGCTCGACCGCGGCGACGAGGTCGGGCAGGTCGAGCGCCGTGCGCGACCGCAGCCGGGCGAAGAGGCGGCCCGCCTCGCGCAGCCGCTCGCGGCCGACCTCGCTGAGCCGGGCGAGCTGGCCGTGGGTCTCGGGCGCGGTCGCGACGAAGTCGAGCGCGTCGACGAGCGACACCCCGTCGGTCGCGGCGACGGAGGCCCGCATGCGCTCGATGACCTCGGGCGGGAACGCTCGCTGGGCGAGGTCGCGCTCGCGCAGCCAGGAGGCGATGCCGCGCAGCGCCTCGAGGTCGGCGAGCCCGATGCGCCAGCGCGGCCCCGCGAGCAGGCGCACGAGCTCCGTGCCCGCCGCCGGGTCGTCGACGACCGCGAGCGCGCTCACGAGGTCGGCGATCTCCGGCTCGGCGAGGAGCCCGCCGATGCCTAGCACGTGGAACGGCACCCCGGCCTCGCGGAGGGCGGCGAGGAAGACGGGCTGGAGCGTGCGGTTGCGCATGAGCAGCGCCGCGCTCGGCCGCAGCGCCCGCCCGGCGTCGTCGACCGCGTCGGGCGCCGCTCCGTGCGACGGCTCGGCGAGTCGCGCGGCCAGCCAGCGCGCGACGGCCTCCGCCTCCGCGGTCACGGTCTCGAGCTGCGCGAGCTCGACGGGCTCCGCGCTCGCGGACGGGCCCGGGTGCAGTCGTTCGACCGGCACGCCGCCGCGCGCGGTGAGCGGCTCGACGAGCGCATTGGCCACGTCGAGGATGCGGTGGCCGTTCCGCCAGGAGGTGCTGAGCGAGTACCGGGCGACGCCCGCATCCTCGCCGCGCGTGAAGCGGCGTGCGAAGTCGTCGAGGTTCGACGCGCTCGCTCCGCGCCACCCGTAGATCGACTGGTGCGGGTCGCCCACGGCCATGACCGGGAGGCCGGCGAAGAGGGAGGCGAGCAGGCGCGACTGCGCGACGTTGGTGTCCTGGTACTCGTCGAGGAGGACGACGCGGTAGCGGTCGCGCACGCTCGCGGCGACCTCGGCGTGCCGCGCGACGATCCGGAGGGCGAGGCTCACCTGGTCGCTGAACTCGACGAGGCCCTCGCGCGCCTTGAGCGACTGGAACCGCTCGACGAGGTCGACGATCGGGAGCGTCGCGCCGAGCCTCAGGAGCGCCTCCATGCCCTGCGCGCGCACGTGCCGATCGCCGAGCGGCAGGTCGGCGACGCCCAGGAACTCCTCGATGAACGAGCGCACGTCGGCGATGTCGGCGTCGTGCTCGGCCACGGCGTGGGCGAGCTGCAGCACGGCGGCGGTGAGGCGGTCGACGGGCTGGTCGAGCTCGGCGAGCCGCGCGTCGTCGGAGCTCGTGACGACCTGGCGCGCGAGCTGCCACGCGCTCGCCTCGCCGAGCACCGCGCCCTCGGGGTCGCGCCCGATGAGCACGGCGTGGTCGCGGTAGAGGGTGGAGGCGAAGGCGTTGTACGTCGACACGGTCGGCTGCGTGAACGCGTCGACGAGCGGCGGCGCGTCGGGCTCGCGGCTCATGAGCGGCGTCCGGCCGAGCGCGGTGAGCCGCTCGCGGATGCGGTGCGAGAGCTCGCCGGCCGCCTTGCGGGTGAAGGTGAGGCCGAGCACCTGCTCGGGCGCGACGAACCCGTTGGCGACGAGCCACAGCACGCGCGCCGACATCGTCTCGGTCTTGCCCGAGCCGGCGCCGGCGACGACGAGCGCGGGGCCGAGCGGCGACTCGATGACGGCGCGCTGCTCGTCGGTCGGACGGTGCTGCCCGATGGCGTCGGCGATCTCGTCGGCGCTCACGCGGGCGCCGGGGACGGAGGCGATCCAGCTCGTCATGACGCCCCCGTCACGGGCGGTACGCGGTGGATGCGGTGCCGGAGCGCTCCGTAGTCGTAGCGGCCGACGGTGCGCGCCCCCGTCAGCTCGGCGACGGCGATGGCCGCAACCGCCTGCCGCAGACGCTCGCGGAACGCCTCGAGCCCGGCCTCGTCGAGCACCGCCTGGCTCGCCTCGCGGTAGGGCTTGCCGCGCACACCCTCACGGACGAACAGCAGTCGGGCGCCCTCGGCGTGGTGCGGGCCCAGCCCGTCGAGGATCTCGTCGAACGCGCCGTCGGCGTAGGCGAGCTGGTAGGCACCGAGCTGCGCGTTCTCAGCCGCACGGGCATCCGTCACGGGCTTGCCGGTCTTGAGGTCGATGATCCGCACGGCGCCGTCGTCGCCCCTCTCGATGCGATCGACCGTCCCGCGCAGTCGCGCCCGATCGACCTCGACCTCGAAGCGGCGCTCGGCGGCGACGAGGGCGCGGCCGGCGCTCGCGGCGTCCTGCAGGTAGGCGGCGACGCCCTGGGCGTAGCGACGCGCGAGGCGGCGCTGCTGGTCCGCGAGCCACGGGGACTCGAACACGAGCTCGCCCCACCGCGCCTCGATCGCCGCCCACACGGCGTCGACGGTCGGATCGGTCGCGGTCTCCATCGCCCCGTGCACGATCGTGCCGATCCCCATCGCGGGGCTCGACTCCTCGGGGGCGACGCGGTCGAGGAACCAGTCGAGCGGCGACGACTCGATCGACTCGAGCTTCGAGGGCGAGAGCGCGACGCTCTCGGCCTCCGCGAAGAGGGGCGCGGTCTTCGACGGGTCGATGAGCCCCCACCACTCCGCCGGATCGGCTCCGGGCACCTCGGCGTCGGCGAGCCGACGGAGCGCGACGGCGGCATCGGCCCGCGCGGTCTCCCCGGCTCCCGGGTCGGCGAGGATGCGCCGGAGGTGGCCGACGAGGCGCCGCAGCGAGCGGGGCCGGCCGCGACGACGCTCGGCAGCAGTGCCGCCCCCGCCTCCCTCCTCGGGCGCGTGCTCCCCCGCCGCGTCGGCGACGACCTGCCACAGGGCGCTCGGCTGCTCGTCGTCGCCCGCCGTCGCGGTCGCGATGAGCTGATGCCGCGCGCGCGAGAACGCGAGCACGGCCATCCGCAGCTCGTCGTCGAGGACGAGGCGTCGCTCGTCGATGTCGTCGACGGGCAGCCCGCTCGCGAGGCGGCTGATCGCGGGCGCGTGAAGCAGCGAGCCGCGGATCCGCAGGTTCGGCCACACCCCCTCCGTGAGCCCGGCGACGATGACGACGTCGACTTCGAGCCCGGTCGCCGACGCCGGCGTCGTCACGAGCACCGACTCGGCGAGCCGCACGGGCGCGAGCAGGTCGTCGGCGACGTCGCTGTCGAGCACGCGCGCGAGGAAGGCCTCGACGGTCGCCTCGGGCACGGTGTCGACGATCGTCGTCGCGGCCGTGAACACGGCGACGACGGCATCGAGCGCGCGATCGGCCTCGGCCGCGACGACGCCCGACCCGGCCGACTGGCGCGCCCAGTCGTCGGCGACCCGCGCATCGCTCCATGCCGCCCAGAGAAGCTCGTCGACGGTCGCCCCCGCGTCGTGCCGCGCGCGGATGCCCGCGAGGGTCCGCGCGACGCGCGCGGCGCGGCGGGCCACGCGATGGTCGATCGTCTCGAGCCGGTCGGGAGCGGCGAGCGCCTCGACCAGCAGCTCATCGGCCGGACGATCGCCCTCGCCCGCGAGCTCCTCCGCCCGCAGCGCGCGGCGGAGCCGCCGCAGCCCGATGCGGTCGAGCCCGCCGAGGGGACCGAGCAGGAGCTCGGTCGCCGCGGCGGCGTCGAGCGGGCTCCGCCCGACGCCGACATCGACGAAGCGGATGAGGGCGCGCGCCGCGGGGTGCTCGCGCAGCGGACGCCCGGCGGCGGTCGTCCGCACGGGGACGTCGGCGACGGCGAGTGCCCGGGCGATGAGCGGGACCTGCGCGCCGCTGCGCACGACGACCGCCATGCGCGACCACGGAACCCGGTCGAGCACGTGGCGCTCGCGCAGCAGGTCCG
>NZ_JAUSMI010000031.1 GCF_030645145.1 Microcella sp.
CCCGGCACTACCGATCCGAGGCCGCGCGACGGGCCGCGCTGCCTGCCTGGTTGCACTTCTACAATCAGCACCGGCCCCACACTGCGATCGGAAAGCTTCCGCCCGCCAGCCGCCTCTCAAACAACCTGCCTGGGCACTACAACTAGAACGACCACTGGGGGTGGTCGGCACACCCAGGGGGAGGTGCATGGTGGACACCCGACGTCGCACGACGCCACCGACGCGCACACGAGCACTCGTGATCGGCGAATCGCTGATCGACATCGTCCACGACGACCGCGCCGGCGACGGCAGCGCTCCGCGGACGACCGAATACCCGGGCGGAAGCCCCATGAACGCCAGCATCGGTCTCGCCCGCCAGGGCATCGACGTGCAGTTCGTCACCGAGCTCGGCGCCGACCAGCGCGGCGACCGCCTCGAAGAGCGCCTCGTGCGCGAAGGCGTCGACCTGCTCATCGCACCCCGAGCCGGCAGCACCGCGACCGCGAGCGCCTACCTTCGTGCCGACGGCTCCGCCGAGTACTCCTTCGACCTCGACTGGAGTCTCGGCTGCGGCGAGATGCCCGACCACCGCCCGTTCGACGTCCTCCACTTCGGCTCGCTCGCCGCCGCCATGAACCCATGCTGCGGCGACCTCGAGAACACCGTCCGCACGGCCCGCGCGACCGCGACCGTCAGCTACGACCCGAACATCCGGACCGCGCACGACACCGACCCGATCGCCGCGCGCAATCGTGTCGAGCGTCAGGCCCGACTCGCCGACATCGTCAAGGCCAGCGACGAAGACCTCGCCTACCTCTACGGCGACGAGCCGCACACGGCGACCGCACAGCGCTGGATCGCCGACGGCGTCTCCCTGGTCGTCATCACGCGCGCCGCCGACGGCGTCCTGCTCATGACCGCCGACGCCGTCGTCGACCTGCCCGCGTACGACGTCGAGGTGCACGACACCATCGGTTCCGGCGACGCCATCACCGCCGGGCTCCTCGCCGGGCTCGGCACGCTCGGACTGCTCGGCGCCGACCGCCGCGATCAGCTGCGCCGCGTCGACGAGCGCACGCTCCGCGCCATAGGCGACTGGGCGCAGCAGACCGCCGCCCTCACGATCGCCCGACCCGGAGCCGAGCCGCCCACCTCGGCCGAGACCCGCGACGCGCTCCTCCAGACGAGCTCCCGCTCCGCCGCCGCCTGACCGCGTGCGCATCAGGCCCGGCGACGGGCGAGCACCGCTCAGCCCACCGGCCTAGGCTCGCCGCGTGGCGCGCTACTTCGGCATCGACCTCGCCTGGGGTCTCGGCCGACCGGACCCGCGCACCGGGCGCGTGCGCCCGCCGAACGAGACCGGGCTGTGCCTGCTCGACGACACCGGGCGCATCCTCGATGCCGGTTGGGCCCGCGGAGTCGACGCCGTCCACGATTCCATCGCCGCCCGCGAGCAGCCGGGCGACGTCATCGCGATCGACGCGCCCCTGATCGTGCCGAACCCCACCGGCATGCGCGCCGCCGAGCGCGACGTCTCCTCCCGCTACGGCCGGTGGAAGGTCGCCGCGAACGCGTCGAACGCGGGCTCGGCGGCCCGCGCCGGAGAGCTGCTGCTCGCCGCCCTCGAGCCCCGACGCATCCGCTACACCGACGGCACCTGGCCGCCGCCCGCCGGCACGACCGTCGCCTTCGAGTGCTACCCGTACACGACGCTCGTCGGCGCCGCCCAGCTCGGCTACGACATCGAGCGCCCGCGCTACAAGCGACTCATCCCCGGCATCGACCGAGCGGATGCCCGCCGCCTCCGCGCGACCGCGTGCGACGACCTGATCGCGCGGCTCTCACGCCTCGCCACGGGCTCGCCGCCCCTCGACCTGCGCAGCCACCCCGCGACGCGCACCCTCGTCGATGAGCCCTCGCCGCTCGTCGACCGCGCCTACAAGCACCGGGAGGACCTCCTCGATGCGGTCATCTGCGCCTGGACGGCGGCGCTCTGGCACGCGAACGGCCCCGAGCGCACGCAGGTGCTCGGGGCCGAGACGGGTGAGGTGGATGCCCGGGGCCGGCGGGCGACGATCGTCGCCCCCGCGCGCCCCGAGCAGCGCGCCCCGACCGCGGCGATGCCGCCGGTCAGCGCGCCCTCGACGATCGCCTAGTGCTTCTCGTACTGCTGAAGCGACGCGGCGAGCTCGGCGATCCGGGAATCGGAGACGGCGATGCCAGACTGCGCGAAGCGCTGCGCGAGCAGCTCGTGCGCCGACCGCGCGTGACCCTGCTCGAGATCCTGCCGGGTCTGCGCGACGATGCCGTCGATCTTCTGCTCGGCCGTCGCGTCGAGCGCGCCGTCCTCGATCGGTCCGCCCTGCTGCGGGGTGTCCGGGTCGCTCGGGTAGCGCACGGCGGCGTCGCGCTCGTCGCCGCTCGCCGCCTCGGTGAGACGCCCGCGCTGGTCGTCGGGGACGACCGGACCGCCCGCCTGACCGGCGCCGTCTGTCTCGACGAGCTCGCCCGAACCGCTGCCGGGAGGGGGCGTGCCCTCGACGTCGCGGGGGTCGAGGCGGGAGGGAGAGTTCTCGTTCGGCTGCCAAGTCATCCCTCGACCCTGGCCCCGTTAGCGGGACGTTACCTGAACGCGGGCTCGGCGAACTCTCAGGCGGCGGGAGGCGTGTTCGCCTCCTCGGCGGCCTCCTCGGCCTCGCGCTCCTCGCGCAGCCGTCGCGCCCTGTCGACATCCCGCAGCGACTCGGCGAGATCCTCGATCTCCGCGTCGCTGAGCGACATCCGGCTCGCCTTGAGCCGCTCGCGCAGCAGCGCCTCCGCCTCGAGGTGGTGGCCGCGACCGAGGTCGAACCGCATCTGGTCCATGAGGCCGTCGAGCTTGTCGCGCTCGCGCGCGCCGAGGGCGCCGTCGAGCACGGGGATCTCCTGCGTCGTGGGCTCGCGCTTGAGCTTCGGCTGCAGAGCCCACGGGCCCTGCTTGAGCGACTTCGTGGCGAACTGCGGCTCGCGCTGAGCATCCGTCGCCCACAGCCGGCGCACCGGCCCGCTCGACTTCGACTTCCAGGTCATCGTCGTCCCCTTCGTCAGCGCGCAGCCCGCCGGCCACCCGATCATGCAGACGGCGGACTGCGCGTGCGGGCAACAGTGCGCCGCGAGACGGGGAGGAGGCTGGAGCGAGACCGCGTGTTCTCTGTCAGTGAGTGGCGAAAACGCCGAGGGCGGCGAGATCGCGACTCGCGACAGCGGACGGGGCGTCAGACGAAGCGGATGCTCGCCTGCAGGCGCGTGCGCACCTCGAATAGGTCGGTACCGCCGACGCCCACACCGGGCAGCCCCGTGCGGAGCAGGTTGACCAGGCGCGAGCGCTCCACAAGCATCCCCTGCGCGCCGCGCACGCTGCCGAGCTCGGTGAGCGAGGCGGGCGCCTGGGTGTCCTCGACGACGATGACGAGTCCCGAGAACTTGACCTTCGCCGAGCGCGCGATCGTCTTCGCGCGCATGCCGAGCTGGTGCAGCGGCTTCTCGCCCGAGGCGAGCCCCTCGCCGATGAGGTCGCCGCGCTTGACCTTCACGGGGCCGCCCCAGTCCTCGCTCAGCACCGCCCAGAGGCCGGTCGGGCCGAGAACGACGTGGTCGACCTTGTCGTCGGGGCCGGCGCCGGCGACGACGTCGTGCCAGATCGTGAAGCCGATGCCGAGCGTCGCGAGCGCCGTCGCGGTCTTCTCCTCCGCGACCGCCGCGGCGAGCGTGTGCCGGATCTCGCGCGGCGCGCTCCGCACCAGTTGCGGGTCGTACGGGTCGTCGAGCGCGGCGCCGCGCCCCACCCACTCGCGCATCATCGCGAGGTAGCGCTCGCGATACATGCCGCCCGGATGCCCGTGCGACTTCGCGTTCGGCCGCGAGTCGCCGCGGCGCGCTCCTCCCGCTCCCCCGGCGCTGCCCGAGGTCCAGGCCGCGGAGCCGCCCGCGCCGACGTCGGCGCCCGAGTCGTACGCGTAGCGGGCCGAGGGCGTACCGATGCGCTGCCACGCCTGCTGCACGCGGTCGAACTCGGCGCTCGATCCGCCCGTGTCGGGGTGCGCCTGGCGGAGGCGGCGGCGGTAGGCGCGCTTGAGGTCGTCGTCGCTCGCCGTCGGGGCGACGCCGAGAACCTCGTACGGGTTCGCGGCGAGAGGGGACTCCGACATAGTGGTCCGAGCCTAGCGAGCACGGGCGCGGAAACGGCTGGGTGCGCCGCCTACGCTGGTCGGGTGACTGACACGATCGAGCGCACCGCCGGCCCGCGCATCCCGACCCCGCCCACGGCGAAGCAGGTGCCCCACCACCGCGAGCACCACGGCGACGTCGTCGTCGACCACTACGAGTGGCTGCGCGACAAGGAGAGCACCGAGGTGCTCGACCACCTGCGCGCCGAGAACGCCTACAGCGACGCCCGCATGGCGCACCTCGAGCCGCTGCGCGAGCGCATCGTCGCCGAGATCAAGGGCCGCGTGCGCGAGACCGACATGGGCATCCCCGTGCGCGAGGGCGACTGGTGGTACTACGGCCGCACGGTCGAGGGGCTGCAGTACGCGATCCAGTGCCGCGTGCCCGCCGCGCCGCTCGACCCCGCGAACCCGCTCGACCCGGCCGCGTGGACGCCCCCGCCGCCGCTCGACGACCCCTCGCAGCCGCGCGAGAACGAGCAGGTCATCCTCGACGCCAACGTCGAGGCCGAGGGGCACGAGTTCTTCAGCCTCGGCTCGCTCGACATCACGCTCGACGGCCGCTTCATGCTCTACGCGACCGACACCGAGGGCGACGAGCGGTACACGCTCCGCATCCGCGACCTGTCGACCGGCGAGAACCTCCCCGACGAGATCGCCGAGACCGCCGCGGGCGCGTTCTTCTCCCCCGACGGCCGCTTCGTCTTCTACTGCACGGTCGACGACTCGTGGCGCCCCGACACCGTCTGGCGGCACGCCGTCGGCACGGTCGGCGGCGAGGCGGGCGGCGACGTGCCGGTCTTCCACGAGGCCGATGACGCCTACTGGGTCGGCGCGGGTCTCACCCGCTCGCAGCGCTTCCTGCTCATCGAGGCCTCGAGCTCGATCACGAGCGAGGTGCGCTACCTCGACGCCACCACCCCCGAGGGCGCGTTCGCGATCATCCGCCCGCGCGTCGACGGGGTCGAGTACGACGTCGAGCACGCGGTCATCGACGGCCGCGACCGCTGGCTCATCACCCACAACGACGGCGCTCCCGACTTCCAGGTCGACTCCGTCCCGATCGCGACGGGCCATGCGGTGAGGGACGCTGCGGCGGCGGATGCTGCGCTCGACCCGCCCGTGACGATCGTGCCGCACCTCCCCGGCCGGAGGGTCGAGGGCGTCGACGCCTTCGCGGGCTTCCTCGTGCTCGACTCGCGTCGTGACGGCCTGCCGCGCACGGGTGTCGCGCGGCTCGCGCCGGGCATCCGCGAGCACGATCTCGACTTCGTCGACCTCGAGGTCGGCGACGGACTCATCTCGATCGGCGCGAGCGGCAACCCCGAGTGGGGCCAGCCGATGCTGCGCGTCGGGTACACGAGCTTCATCGAGCCCGCGACCGTCGCGAACCACGTCGTCGCGACCGGCGAGTGGATCATCCTCAAGCGCCAGCCCGTCCTCGGCGGGTACGACGCGGCCGACTACGCCGAGCGGCGCGACTGGGCGGTAGCGGACGACGGCACGCGCATCCCGATCTCGCTCGTCTGGAAGCGCGGGCTCGTGCCGTCGCTCGACGGCGCGGATTCCTCGGAGTCCGCCGGCGCGAACGACGCGGCCCCCGAGCCGAGCCCGCTCCTGCTCTACGGCTACGGCTCGTACGAGGCGAGCATGGATCCGGGCTTCTCGATCCCGCGCCTGTCGCTCCTGGACCGCGGCGTCGTGTTCGCGATCGCGCACGTGCGCGGCGGCGGCGAGCTGGGCCGCGCCTGGTACGAGAACGGCAAGACGCTGTCGAAGACGAACACCTTCACCGACTTCGTCGCGACCGCCCGGCACCTCGTCGACGCCGGCGTCACGGCGCCCGACCGCCTCGTCGCCGAGGGCGGCAGCGCGGGAGGGCTGCTCATGGGCGCGGTCGCGAACATCGCCCCGGAGCTCTTCGCGGGCATCCTCGCCGACGTGCCGTTCGTCGACCCGCTCACCTCGATCCTCATGCCCGAGCTGCCGCTCACCGTCATCGAGTGGGACGAGTGGGGCGACCCGCTGCACGACCCGGCCGTGTACGCGTACATGAAGCAGTACGCGCCGTACGAGAACGTCACCGAGAAGCGGTACCCGCGCATCCTCGCCGTCACCTCGCTCAACGACACGCGCGTGCTCTACGTCGAGCCCGCGAAGTGGGTCGCGCGGCTGCGCGAGGTCGGCGCCGACGTGCTGCTGCGCTGCGAGATGGAGGCCGGCCACGGCGGAGTCTCGGGCCGCTACTCGGCCTGGAACCAGCGCGCGATCGAGCTGGCGTGGATGCTCGACGTCCTCGGGCGGGCCGACACCGCCCCGTAGGGCGCGGCCGGCCCGCGATCGCGGCTCCGCTCGTCCGAGGCTCAGGCCGCGTGCTGCGGCGCGGTCGGCGAGCCGACCAGGGCGAGCTCCTCGGCCGTGAGCTCGAGGGTGAACGATTCGACGAGGTGCGGCAGCTGCTCGACCGTGCGCGCCGACGCGATCGGTGCGCCGATGGTCGGCTGCTGGCGGAGCCAGGCCAGCGCGACGGCCGCGACCGAGACGCCACGGGCATCCGCCACCCGATCGAGGGCATCGAGCAGCGCGAGGTTGCGCGGGTCGTCGAGCAGCTTCGTCGCGTTGCCGGCGCGGGCCGAGTCGACCTCGACGCCCGGGCGGTACTTGCCGGTGAGGAACCCGCCCTGCAGCGCGCCGTACGGCAGCTCGACGAGGCCGAGCTCGGCGATCGTGTCACGGAGGGTCGTCTCGTAGTCGCGGCGGACGAGGCTGTAGCCGTCCTGCGCGACCGAGACGCCCGTCACGCCCAGGTCGGCGGCGATCGCGACGGCGCTGCGGAGGCGCTCAGCGGTGAAGTTCGAGGCGCCGACGGCGCGGATCTTGCCGGCCTGGACGAGCTCGCCGAACGCCGCGACGTACTCCTCCTGCGGCACCGACTCGTCGTCGCGGTGCGCGTAGTAGAGGTCGAGGTGGTCGGTCTGCAGGCGGCGCAGCGAGTCGTCGACCGCCGCGCGGATGTTCGCGGCCGAGAGACCCGGGCGGGCCTCGAGCGCGAAGACCTTCGTGTGGATCTCCACGTCGTCGCGCCGGCCGCGGCGGGCGAGCCACTCGCCGAGCACGGTCTCGGAATCGCCGCCCGAGTTGCCGGGCGACCACGCCGAGTAGACGTCGGCGGTGTCGATCGCTCGACCGCCCGCGGCGACGAACGCGTCGAGCACGGCGAAGCTCTCGTCGCGCGAGCTCGTCCAGCCGAAGGTGTTGCCGCCGAGGACGAGCGGCCCGAAGTCGTGTGCAGTCATGCGCTCGACGCTACCCATCGCGTCTGATGCGGGCGTTCAGGGCAGTCGCTCAGGAGGTCTCGTCGAGCAGATCTGCCGCTCGAGCGAGCAGGGCGCGTGCCTCGTTGACGCGAGTGCTCGATCGAACCCCGTTGGAGGCAGCGCCCGCAATGAGGTCGAAGGCGATGAGGTCACCACGGTGCCAGGTGGCGAAATGCTCGACGAATCTCCCGTCATCCGTCTCCGTCACGCCTTCGAGCAGCAGAAGTGGAGCGCCGACGTGCACGCCGAGCAGGTTGGCGAGAGCGAAGTCCGCGGCGACTGCGCGCACCGTCCTCCTTCCGCCCGCGATGCGGAAGCCGTGCCGCTCGGAAAGCAGGGCGTGCAGGGAGGAGTCGCGGAGCTCGTCCGGGGTGATGTCCTCAGCGAGCTCTGCGGGCAACCAGGTGCGGATGAACGCCGTCGGGGTGCCATCGAGCGTCCGCAGTCGCTCGAGCTTCATGGCGAGCCTCCCGCCGAGCTCAGGAATCGGACGGGGAGCAGGCTCGAAGGCCATCGACAGAACCTCCGTGCGGAGGTCTCCGCCCGCGTCGCGCATCTGGGCGTAGAGACCCGTCGCGTCGTTGACGATGCGATGACGCTGTCGCTCCGGCGCCACGATCGAACCGCGCCCGCGGCCGCGGACCACGAGACCCTCGGTCACGAGCGTCGCCATCGCCTGCCGGGCGACCGAGCGGGACACCCCGTAGGTCGTCTGAAGCGCCGCCTCGGTGGGCAGCACCTCGCCGGGCAGGAGGTCGCGATCTCGGATCTGATCGCGCAGGATGCGCGCGACCTGGGCGTGCAGCGGCTCCCGAGAATCAGGGTCGACCGCCCCTCGACTCTCGTGCGGCGGCGCGTCGCTCATGAGGCAAGCCTACGGATGCCGCGGGCGATGCCCGTCAGGCTCGGAGCGCGTCGGCACTCGCGGAGGCTGCCTTCCAGACCAGACCCCACCCCGGGGCGAGCTCCGCAGCACGCTCCAGGGCCAGCACGAGGGATCCCTCGCGAGCGATTCCCTGCCCCGCGATGTCGAACGCGGTTCCGTGGTCGACGGAGACGCGGACGACAGGCAGACCGACCGTGATGTTGACGCCGTCATCCCCGTACACGGCCTTGAACGGCGCATGCCCCTGGTCGTGATAGCAGGCGACGACGAAGTTCCACTTGCCCCGCACCGCTTGGGGGATGAGAGCATCCGCGGCGATCGGACCCACCGCGGGAATGCCCGCGGCCACCGCACGTTCCACTGCAGGGCGCAGGATGTCATCGTCCTGATGCCCGAACAGCCCGTTCTCGCCGGCGTGCGGATTCAGCCCGGCGACGCCGATCGGATGATCTCCCTTGCCGCTCGCTGTCGCGTACGCGTGCACAAGTCTGAGCACGCCGTCGATGCGCTCGGGCACGATCCCCGCGATCGCGTCGCTGAGCGAGACATGGGTCGTCAGGTGAAAGATCGACAGGTCGCTGGCAGACAGCACGAGGGAGTAGTTCTCGACGCCGAACTCGTGCGCGAGCAGCTCGGTGTGCCCGGGGAACGCGTGACCGCCGAGGTGCATTGCCGCCTTGTTCAGCGGAGGCGTGACGATCGCGTCGACCGCACCTTCCTTCGCAAGGCGACAGGCCTCCACGACGAACCGGTAGGCGCCGTCACCGGCCGCGGCCGACAGCTCGCCGACGGCCACGTCTGACAGGTCCGGTCCGGTCTGCACGACCTCGATCGTCGCCGGGTCGTTCGTCGCGGCATCCGGGTGCGCGATGACCACCACTGCATCCGGATCCAGCCCGACCGCGACAGCGCCGCGCCGGAGCGCACCGGCATCGCCGATGACGACCGGCTGCAGGCGTTCGCGCAGTTCGGGGTGGTTCAGCAGAGCTCGAGCGATGATCTCCGGTCCGATGCCAGCGGCATCGCCCAGGGTGACGGCGAGTCGGGGGATGGGACGGTTCATGGGGTTTCCTCCTTCAGAGACGGCGAATGGGCATCGGGGGCGGAAGCCGCTCCGGTGCGCTCGAGAATCCGGATGAGCGTGTCGTCGACACCGAAGCCTCCCGCCTTGGTCCAGACGGCGAGCCCGTCGTGCGGCCCTCCGACGATGGCCATGAGCGGCGCACCTTCTACCGCGGCGTCACGGACGACCAGCCCTTCCGCGCCGAGACGCCGTAGCACCGCGCGCGCGCCGTCGCCGCCGACGAGTCCGACGAGCGCCGGCCGACGGGCGACGATCTCGTCGACCGCGCGTGCGGCGAGCAGGTCTGCCACTCGGTCTGCCACGCCGCTGTCGCGCTCCCCCACTCGTGTCAGCGATGTGCGCAGCACCGTTACCGGGGAGGGCTCCCGCACGAGGCTCTGCGCATGGGCCTCCGCCGCGGACGGCTCGATCACGATCGACTGCGCGCTCAACGACGAAATCAGCAGGTCAGCCTGAGCGTGGGAGACAGGATTGAGCGACGACACGACGATGAGCGCTGGCCCTCCCGGGCGAGCCGGCCGATGCTCGCCGCGCTCCCCCGGGAGCAGACGAGCGAACGATTCGGCGAGGCCCGCCGAGCCGGCCACGACCACCTTGGGGCCCGCATTGATCAGTTCGAGCACGAGCGCGTCGATCTCCGCGCGGCTGCGCGCGTCGAGCACGATCACCGCCCCGGGCTCCGCCGAAGCGACGTCGGCGATGTCGACGACGCGCGCGCGCGGGATCCGTGCCACGAGCGACGGTTCATGGACCGGCGTGACCGGGTCGACGCCGATCGCTGTTCGGTCGACGGGTACGCCGTCGACCAGGATCCCCCCTTGCTCGACGGTACGACCCATCTCCGGGTAGGCCGGGCAGACCACCGCGATCGCATCGGGATGCCGCGTTCGCCACCCCTCCAGAGCTCCGCCGATCTGGCCCGCGATGCTGCCACGGGCCGTCGAGTCGATCTTCAGGTATACGCGCTCGGCATCGATGCCTGCGACTGCCCGGGCCGTCGCCTCGAACGCGGCGTGATCGGCCAGCGCACGGGAAGCCGTACTTCTCGCCACGACCTCACCGGTGATGTCCGAGTCGTCGGTCAGAGCCACGCAGGCGCTCCAACCGTGGCGGCCGAATTGCACGGCGGTGTCGCTGGCCCCGGTGAGGTCGTCTGCCACGATCGCGATGCGAATCGAGGGCGTCATGTCGGAATTCCTCCGCGAGGTCGTGGTGCGGGATGCGGGACGTGCGCCTGCTGGCGACGCACGTCCCGCGCATGGGTGCGGCAGGGCAGCTAGAGCCTCGGCCCCTCTGCCTCATGCGTCGATTCGACCGGCATATCGAGCTCCGTCGGCTGGTCCGATGCGACGTCGTCGTCGGGAGAGCTGAGCGCGCCGTTCCGCTTCAGCACAACGGCGGCGATGAGCGGGGCGAGGATCGCCGTGATGAGAACTGACGCGGCGACCTGAGCAGTCGCGATCTCGACGTAGGGGGCGAAGCGCTCATCGATCTGACCGACGATCGCGGGCGTCGCGATCGCGTTGCCTGCAGTGGTGCCTGCGGCGAAGCCGAGTCCGCTCTTCGCGCCGCGGCGCAGCATGAAGCGGTATCCGAGGTAGACGAGGAACCCGGTGAAGGGAGCCACGATGAGGCCGACGATGAGGCCCTGCACGCCTCCGGTGACGACATTGCCGAGGTTGATACCGGTACCCAGCGCGAAGGCGAAGAACGGGATCACGATGTTGGGCACCGGGACGAGGACGCTCTTCCATTTGGGGTCGAGGTTGCCGACGATCATGCCGAGGACGAACGGAACGACGGCGGCGAGCAGCGCGAGGGCCGGGATCTCCGCGAGCCCCGAGGCCCCGAGGAATAGGAGCGAGAGGAACGGGCCGTCATTGACCGCCGAAGCCATGTATGCGCCGCGGTCGCGGTAGTCGCCGTACTTCCCGGTGAACGCCAGCCAGAGCCCGCCATTGCTGTTGTCGACGGCGACGAGCAGGGCCAGGATCGAGACGCCGAGGATGCCGTCGAGTCCGACCAGGAGCCCGAGGCCGATGACGAGCGCGGCGGGGATCAGTGACTTCATGAGCAGGATCACGCCTGCGTGGGCGAGCACCGGGCCGGTGGACCGCACGCCGACCTGCGTCCCCGTCGCGAAAATTAGGAGGGCGATGAGCGGCAGTGCGCTGTTCTGGAAGAGAGCGGTGGTGAAGCTACCGATCTGAAGCGCCGGAGAGAAGAAGGTTCCGAAGATCGATCCGAGTATGAGCGGGATGAGCATCAGACCGCCGGGGATGCGGTTCATACCGTCGAAGAGCGGCACGCGTACGCGGGTTGCGACTGCCATGGGGAATTCGACTCCTTCGTGGAATTCACGGGTGAGGGAAGATGCACGGCTATGTCCGTACATTGAGTAATGACTTTGCAGGATCGGTGACGCGCTGTCAAGCCGGCCCCCGCGAGCACCCCCGGTAGGCCTCGCCGGATACCGCACCTCGAGGGCACTCAGCTGCGGCGAGCGCCGGTCCAGTCCTCCGCGACGAGCGCATCGCCCTCGGAGAACGTCAGCGTGGCGGCGACGTACTCCCCCGCGAGCGCTCGCGCGACCCACCGGCCCGCATCGGCCCACATGCGATCGAAAGGGATGCTCGCGAGCGGGAACCACGCGGGCTCGAGCTCGGCGCTCGTCGCCGCCTCGCCCGTGAAGACGCTCGCGGTGAACACGCGGTGGAGCTGCGAGAGGTGCGGCCGGTCGAGGAACGGGTACGCGATCTCGGCGATCGGCACGAGATCGCGGGCCGCGACCTCGAGGCCGACCTCCTCGCGCACCTCGCGGATGGCGGCATCCGCCGCGGTCTCACCCGCCTCGAGCTTGCCGCCGGGGGCGACGAGCCGGTCGATGCCGAGCCCCGTGCGCTTGCGGCCGAGGAGCACCTCGGTCCGCGGGCCGTCGGGGGTCGTGACCTCGCGCGTCAGGTAGACGGAGGCGACCTCGAACATCGGCACGGCGCCAGCCTAGGCGCGCGGCGCGGCTTGATAGCGTGTCGGCGTGACGACGACGTCTTCCCCCGCGCCCTCCGCCCAGCCGCCCGGCGCCTCCGGCGCCTCCGACGCGTCCGCCCGGGCTCGCACCGCCGCCGACCCGCACCCGGGCGCCGCCGAGCCCACGCCGAGCGTGGTGATCCTGCGTCTGCGTCGCATGGCGGGCATCCTGAGCCTCGTCGCCGGAGTGAGCGTGCTCGCGAGCATCGTCTGGCAGGTGAGCGACCAGGTCGCCGCGGGGCGCTTCATGCCCGACGAGTACTTCGCGTACTTCACGATCCAGACGGCGCTCATCAACATCGTCGTCCTCATCGTCGGCGGGGTGCTCGCTTTCCGCACGCCGATCGATCCCCCGCTGTACGCCGCGATCCGCGCGAGCGTATTCGCGTACGCGGTCGTCACGGGCGTCGTCTACAACCTGCTGCTGCGCGGGATCCCGAACGACGACGGCTACATCGCGCCGCCGTGGCCGAACGAGAACCTGCACGTGTGGATCCCGATCTACATCGCCCTCGACTGGCTGCTCAACCCGACCCGGCCTCGCCTGCGCTGGAGCACGATGGCCCTCGCGGTGAGCTTCCCGCTCATCTGGGTCGGCGTGACGATGGTGCGCGGGGCGCTCACCGGCTGGTACCCGTACCCGTTCCTCGAGCCGTTCGGCCCCGCGGGCGTGCCGGGCGTCGTGCAGTACGTCGTCGGCATCGCGGTGCTCATCATCGTGCTCGCGGCTCTCGCGGTCGCGATCACGCGCCTGCACCACCGCGTGGCGCGGCGCTGACATGTCGGCGCCCGAGCATCTGGTCCTCGTCGAGCACGACGTCGAGGGGCACGCGACCGGCTGGGTCGCCGCCGATCCGGACCTGCCGCAGGTGCGCGTGACGGACGTCGCGGCGACTCGCGGCGACGGCGTCTTCGAGACGATCAGCATCGGCAGCGGTCACCCGCAGGCCCTCGCCGCCCACCTGGAGCGCTTCGCGCGGTCGGCGCGCATGCTCGACCTTCCCGAGCCCGACCCGACCGTGTGGGCGGATGCCGTGCGCGCGCTCGCGGAGCTGCTGGCCGATCACGAGGAGGCCTGGGTGAAGACCGTGCTCACGCGCGGCGTCGAAGGCCAGCCGCTGCCGACCGGGTGGGCGTACGGGACGGTCTCCGGCGACTTCCGTCGCGAGCGGACGGACGGGATCGACGTCGTCCTGCTCGATCGGGGGCTGCGCAGCGATGCGGCCACGACATCCCCGTGGCTGCTCGCGGGGGCGAAGACGCTCTCGTACGCCGTGAACCGCGCGGCGGCGCGCGAGGCGGCGCGGCGCCGGGCGGACGACGCGCTGTTCGTCTCGAGCGACGGACTGCTGCTCGAGGGTCCGACGTCGACGCTCGTGGTGCGGCGCGGGACGGAGCTGCTGACGCCGCCCGCCGCGCTCGGGATCCTCCCCGGAACGACGCAGGTCGACCTGTTCGCGGCGGCGCCCGACTGGGGGCTGCAGGGGCGCGTCACGACCCTGACGCCGGCCGATCTGGCGGCGGCGGATGCGGCGTGGCTCGTGTCGAGCGTGCGCCACGCGGCGCCGGTGCGGTCGGTCGACGGCGTGGAGAGCGCGATCGACGCGGAGCTCTCCGCGGCGATGAACGGCTTCCTGCGGCGCCGCCTGCGCTGAGGGATGCGCTCACGTTCCGGGGCTGGGAGTCCTCGGAACGTTCCTCGGCGGCCCGGAGCGCACGCGCGTAGGGTGGCAGATATGAGCAGCAGTCTGGAGTGCCTGACCGACTGGATGAACCGGCAGCGCTGGTACGCCGGCAAGGGACGCGTTCCGAACCTCGTCGAGGTGACGCGCGAGGTGTGGCCGACGGACGAACCCGATGCCCGCGTGATCGTGCTCATCCTCCGCGACCTGGCGAACAATCCGCCCTCGCTCTACCACGTGCCGATCGTCGCCCGCCGCACCGTGCCGAAGGGCGCGGGTCGACACTTCATCGGCCGCGACGCCGACGACGACTACCTCTTCGACGGCGCGCACGACCCCGCGTACACGTCGGCGCTGCTCAAGCGCATGCACATCCACCGCAGCGACCGCACGGCGCGCGTGCACGGCGGCGAGCAGTCGAACACGTCGATCATCTTCGACGCCGGCGGTGAGGCGCCGCTCGTGGCGAAGGTCTTCCGGCTCGTGCACACGGGCGAGAACCCCGACGTGACGCTGCCGTCGGCGCTCACCTCGCGCGGGTACCGGCAGGTGCCGCGCATGCTCGGGTCGATCACGGGCTACTGGAACGACCCGTATCACGGCGACCGCACGGCCATGGGGCACCTGGCGTTCGCGCAGGAGTTCGTGACGGATGCGACCGACGGGTGGGAGCTCGCGCTCGCCTCGGCGGCCGCGGGCGAGGATTTCAGCGCCGAGGCCGAGCGCCTGGGCCGCACGACGGCGGAGGTGCACACGGGTCTCGCGGAGGCGATGCCGACGCGCGATGCGACCCTCGGCGACATCGTGGGCTTCGTCGCGAACTGGCACCACCGGCTGTCGGTCGCGACCTCCGACGTGCCCGCGCTGCGTGCGCTGCGCCCCGCGATCGAGGCCGTGTACGACGCGGCGCAGGATGCCCCGTGGCCGCAGCTGCAGCGCATCCACGGCGATTTCCACCTCGGGCAGGCGCTGCGCCGCTCGACGGGCGAGTGGGTGCTCGTCGACTTCGAGGGCGAGCCGCTGCGCCCGCTCGACGAGCGCAATCGGGTCGATTCGCCGCTGCGCGACGTGGCCGGGATGCTGCGCTCGTTCGATTACGTCGTGGGCGCGCGTCGCAACACGGCGGCGGATGCCGCGGCTCGCGACGCCGTCGACCCCGAGTGGGCGCACCGCTGCCGCCGGGCCTTCCTCGACGGGTACATCGCCCAGTCCGGCACGGATCTCCGCGCACATCGCGCCCTCCTCGACGCGTTCGAGCTCGACAAGGCCGTCTACGAGGCGATGTACGAGGCGCGCAACCGCCCCACCTGGCTGCCGATCCCGCTCGCGGCGGTCGAGCACCTCGTGAGCTCGGACCGAGCGAGCGCCCACCCCGCCTGAGCCGCTCCGCCCCTCGGCTCCGTCCGCTCGCTGTCCCGCGGGTCGGCTTCCCCTCCTGCGACGGGCGTCGTTTCCGGAAACCGCGATCCCCGCGGAAGTCCTACCGTTGTCGAGGAGTGACATAAGTCCATTTCGTCACTCCTCAACAACGGTAGTGAGTCGTCCCGGATTCAGAGTTTCGGGCGAGGGCGGGCTTGCTGACCGGTCGACGGGCAGTATGCCGGCGTGACGACGGCAGGTACCCCTTGGACGCACGGACCGGAAAACGTGCCCGCACTGTGGCACGAGACGCACTGGGATCTCGACGAGGACGCCCTGCTGGAGCCGCCGCCACCCAACGGTGCTCTGCGAGCGCCTCTGCGGCCCCTGCACGAGAGACTCATCGAGGCGCACGGCGGGATCGTGAGCGCTCGCGAGCTCGTCGGGGCGGGCATCCCTGAGGAGCACATCCGCATCCTGCGCGACCACGGGGCTCTTCGGCGCATCCGCAAGGGCTGGTACTGCTTGCCCGCGCTCGGCGAGCTGCACGTTCTCGCCTGGTGCATCGGCGGACCGCTCTCCTGCGTGAGCGCGCTCGTCCATCACGACCTGCTGGATCCCGGCGACCTGCACCCCGATGACGGGCTCCACGTCGCGCGGAGGGAGCACTCCTCCCGCCGTCTCAGCGATCTCTCGGTGCGCGCACACGCGGACGCTCTGGGCGTCGCAATCGGAGAGCGACCGCCGGTCCTTCACTGGAGCACGCGCGACTTCCGCAGCGGCGATCGCGTCGCCGTCAGCATCCGTACCGGCCTCGAGCAGGCTCGGCACTGCCGCCCTGTCCTCGCCGCGCGAGCGCGGGCGAGAGTGGAGGACGAGCAACCCCGACCTAGCGGCTGAGCGCCTCCGTCAGCATCGCCACGAGCGCCTGCAGCTGGACGGTGCCCTCCTGCGAGAGCACCTCGTCCGATCCGTCGAGCGCGCGCGCCGCGAGGCCCGCCTTCGAGTCGATGAGATCGGCGATGCGCGCGTCGATCGTCTGCGCCGCGAGGATGCGCCACGCCGTGACGGGCAGCTCCTGACCGATGCGGTGCACGCGGTCGATCGCCTGCGTCTGCTCCGCCGACGTCCACGACAGCTCCGCGAGCACGACGTTGGACGCGGCCTGCAGATTGAGCCCCACGCCGGCCGCGGACAGCGAGCAGACGATGACCGCGACATCCTCATCGTTCGTGAACGCGTCGATCGCCTCCTGCCGCGCCTTCGTCGACTGATCGCCGCGCACGCTCACCGACTTCAGCCCGGCCGACGCGAAGTGCGCCTCCGCGGCATCCATGACGTCGATGTGCTTGGCGAAGAACACGACCTTGCCGACGTTTCGGGCGAGCTGCGCCGTGTAGTCGGCCGCGAGGACGGCCTTCGCCGTGCCGATGCGGCGCACGAGCGTGAACACGTTGTCGCCGTTCGTCGAACCCTTCGACTCCTCGAGCTCCGACTGCGCGACCAGACGCACGAGCTCGGCGTCCACGCCGACCGGCGGCACCTCGCGCGCCGCCGCCACGCGGCGGTAGCGCTCCACGAGACGCGCGATGAGGGCGCGCTCCGAGTCGCGGATCGAGCGACCGTACTCGTCGTCGAGCTCGACCGGGATGTCGGCGATGCGACGCGCAGGGATGTCGGAGGCGACATCCACCTTCTTGCGGCGCACGATGCCCATGTCGATGACGCAGCGACGCGCCTCGGCGAAGAATCCTGGGTCGACGGGCGTGAGACCCGTCTCTTCGAGCTTCACCATGAGCTCGCCCAGCGGCTTCTTGTCGTCGATCCAGCCGAGGAACTTCCAGATCATCCGGAAGTCCTCGATCTGGTTGATGAGCGGCGTGCCCGTGAGTGCCATCATGAGCGCCTTCGGCGTCACCGCGCGGATGCTCGTCGCGAGCGCCTGCACGTGGCGGGAGCGCTGCGAGGTCGCATTCTTGATGAAGTGCGCCTCGTCCACCACCATGCCCTTGAAGCCGAAACGGCCGAGCCAGCCGACGTGGCGATCGAGGATCTCGTAGTTGACGATGATGACGTCGGCGAACGCGTCGAGGTCGTCGCCGTCGCCGTGCACGACCGTCGACGACCGCTGCGGGATCCACCGCTGCACCTCGCGCGCCCAGTTCGTCTTCACGACGTTCGGCACGACGACCAGGAGCGGGAACGCCTGAGCGACGTTCGCCGCCATGAGCGCCTGCGCCGTCTTGCCGAGGCCCGGCTCATCGGCGAGCAGGAAGGACCGGTGGCCCTCGCGCACCGCCTCGATGAGCCGCGCCTGGTGGCGCATGAGCTCCATGCCGCCGGGAGTCACGAGCGACCCCGCCTCCGGAAGATCCATCGACGCGGCCTGACCGCCCGCGCCGTACTCGAACGACCGGAACAGGGGCTCGATGAGCTCCCAGTTCGACAGGCGCGCGGTCTGGGGCTTCGGCAGCGTGGCGAGTGCCGAGAAGTCGGGGGCGAGGAACGGGTTCGCGAGCTGCGCGCGCTTCACCGACATCGGGAGCACCTGCTTCGCGACCTCCGGCTTCACCGGCGCGGGCTCGGTGACGATGATGAGGTCGTCCGGCTCGAGCTCCGCACCGGAGGCGAGGAGCATGTCGCGGCGCATGAGCTTCGCGGCATCCGACACCTTCGCCTCGGGCGCGAGCAGCTGGATGAGCGTCGTGTCGCGCGCGGCCGTCTTCGCCATGATGCCGGCGAGGCCGTCGAGGCGCTTGAGCACCTCGGCGCGCTCGCCCTCGGGAACCTCGCGGTCGTCCTTGACGCGCGCGCGCTCCTCGCGGACGAGCAGGGCGGCGACCTGGAACTTCGTGCGGTTCGACGGGCTCACCTTGCCGCCGCGCTCGGCGGCGTTCTCCACCTCGCGTACCGCGCGCGCGAGGATCGGGATGATCCCCTGCTCGTCGAGCGGGCGACGACGACGGGTCGGCGAACCGCCCTTGCGCTGGGACGACTTGACACGCTGGCCGGACTGGGCCATGCCCCTCCTCGGGAACGCGCGGTACGAGGACCGCGGGGATGCTGTGGTGCGTGGGCGGGGCATCCGGACCTCGAAGGAGCATCCGTCCGCGGAACCGCCATCGGCACCCGTGATGAACCGGTGTGCAGTGGCCCCGCCGGTGTGCTCGGGGCCGGTGCCTCCGCGCCCTGACCCGGTCGAGAACGACGCGGTGGGCTCGGGAAGCTGAGAGCAGTCTACGCCTCCCGACGGCGCGGCGCGGGCACCGTGCGGAGAAAACTCAGACCCCGCCGCCTCCGCCGCCTCCGCCGCCGCCGCCGGAGGAGCCGCCGCCGCTCGATCCGCCCGACGAGCTCGAGCCCGAGTAGCTCGATGAGACGCGGGAGGCGACCGTGCTGATGCCGGAGGAGAACGCCGCGGCCGAGAACGCCGACCGGCCCGAGTACCACGAGGGCTGGTGCTCCTCGTCGTAGAACCGCCCCAGCAGCTCCGACCACTCCTTCTCGTGCCCGAGCAGCACAGCCCACGGCAGGATCCGCTCGGTCAGCCGCAGCGCCTCGTCGCGGTTCTGCACGTCCACCGGGTCGCGGAGGGCCCCCTGCGGCGACTGGAGCACGCGCATCCGGTCGGCCTCGGCGAGCTCGATGTACTCCTCGAGGCCGCGGATGTGGTCGCGCAGCTCGGAGCCCTCCGCCGTGAGCGGGGAGCGCCACAGGCACACGCCGATCACGATGAACAGCCCGATCGCGACCGGGATGAGGATTCCCGGAAGCGCACCCCCGCGCCCCTCGTCGCTCACGAGGATGCCCGTGACGAAAACGGTGATCACGGCGAGGAGCCCGAGCGCGGGGAGCCCGACGGAGTGCCGGGGCGGGATGGTGGTCCGCCACCCGCGCGAGCGCGCATCGGTGCCGAGCTTCGCGACGAGAGCGGAGACCTTGCTGCCGACGGTCGTGTCGGAGTTCTTCAGCGTGTGCTCCGTCCCGGGAACGAGATCGCTGCCGAAGAACGCCGCGAGCAGCTGGCGCTCACGATCGGCGAGCCCGGCGGCGGACTCGAGACGCAGGCGCCACTGCGAGCGCAGGGACAGACGCGCATCCACTTCGATCACCGTGATCGCGCGCCGCACGGCGAGATCGATGAGCTGGCTCGCGACCGCCCGACGCGGGCGGCGGATGATGACGGAGGCCTCGAGGAGGGTGACGTTCTTCGGGGGCAGGTACTCGGCGACGATCACCGGGCGACCCGGCGCGTCGCGGTAGCGCGTCGCGCGCAGCACGATCGCGCGCACCACGACGCCGAGCAGGCCGAGCAGGGCGATGAGCTGCAGCCACGCGGCCGGGCTCGCGAGGTACGACCGGTCGAAGAGCGTGAACGTGCCGGGCTCGAAGCCGAGCGCGACCGTCGCCGTCTGGAACGGCAGCAGGCCATCCGCCTGGACGGTGACGACGTCGCCCTCGCGCTCGATCGGGCAGGTCTCGGTCGAGCCGGCGTAGCCGCGGTAGCAGGCGAGCGCACCGGGGATGAGCGACTCGGCGAGGCCGTCCTCGAGCACCACGCGGCCGCGCACCTGCGCGAACGGCTGCGCCCAGTCGGTGCCGGTGAGGTTCCAGTAGAACTCCTCGGCGCCGGTGTCGTCGAAGGCGTCGACGACGTCACGCTGCGTGTACGTGATGACGTAGGTCTGGATGCCGCGGACGAACTCCCCCTCCGGCACGGCGGCGATGACGTCGACGACGCCCGAGCCCTCCTCGACCTCGAACGGCCGCGGCTCTCCGTTCTCGTCGGTCACGCTCACGACCTCGAGCGCGGTCGTCCTCCCCTGGTACTGCGCGGGCAGCGAGCGGCGGATGCCGCGATTCTGGTCGAACTCGGGGAAGCGCGCGACGAGCGTCTCGACCGTCGTGAGCGTCGCGTGGCCCGCATCGTCGCGGCCCAGCCGGTACTCGACGTCGAAGGAGTCGAAGGTGAAGTCATCGACGCTCGTCGCGCCGGGTGCGGCTGCTGCGGTCTCCGTCGGGGCCGCAGCAGCCGGGACCGGCGCCCCGAGGATGGCCGTGACGGCGACGGCGACGAGGAGGGCGAGCGCGCGCATGGCTCGACGCTAGCGCCGATCGGCCCCTACGTGCCGGGTGCGGTCTCGGCGAGCCAGCCGTCGAGCGCGCTGGGCTCGTCGGTGATGACGCCGTCGACCCCGTGCGCGAGCGCCTCGGCCCAGCTCTCCTCCGAGTTGAGCGTGTAGAGCATGATGCCGAGCCCCGCGGCGTGCATCGCGTCGACGACCTCGGGGCGGTCGCGCACCTCCGCCAGCCGCGTCATGACCGCGGCGGCCCCGTAGTAGTTCGCGAGCCGCACCGGGTCGGCGGGCAGGGTGCGCCTGAGCACCACGCGCGGCAGGTTCGGCGCGGCACGACTCAGGTGGTGCAGCGTTCCGATCTCGAAGCTCGCGAACACGATCCTGTCCTGCACCCCGGCGGCGTAGATCTCGCTCACGATCGGCTCGAGCTCGTCCTCGGTCCAGATGCCCTTGAGCTCCACGAGCGCCTTCTTGCGCGAGATCTGGAAGACGTCGACGAAGTCGTCGAAGTGCGGGATGCGCGTTCCGGCCCACTCCGCCGCGTACCAGGCGCCCGCATCGAGCCCCTCCAGCTCGGCCCACGGGCGCTCCTCGACGAGGCCCGTGCCGGTCGTCGTCCGCTCGAGGGTCTCATCGTGGATGAGCACGGGCTCGCCGTCGAGGGTCTTCCGCACGTCGACCTCGACGAACTCCATGCTCGAGTCGAGAGCGGCCTGGATCGCCGGAATCGTGTTCTCCGGGGCGGTCGCGCGGTCCCCGCGGTGGCCGGCGACGAAGGCGGGCTGGCCGGGCTCGCGCAGGGTGCCCCACATGTTGGCGGCGTGCACGGTGGCCGCGTCGTGATCGACGACCATCACGAGGACGAGGGCCAGGGAGGCGGCCGCCGAGACGGACATCCGCCGCACGGAGTAGGGCCGCGGGGTGCCGCGATCGGGCAGTCGCGCTGTCGTCATCGACGTCGCTCCGTGGGTCGGGGAGCCTGCTTCGGTGCAGGGTTCCGCCACCCTATCCCATGCCGTTACCGTTTCGTGACCTGAATCGCGATCGCCTGTTCGGATGCCGCCCAGGACGATGCCCGCCGCGCCCTGTGGGAGGCGCGACGGGCTCGTCGGTTCAGGGGCGGATGCCCGCTAGATGTAGTTCCCAGTGACGTTGTTCATGCTGCCGCAAGTGCGGTGATCGGGCTTCTGTGGCCCAGAGAGCCATGGGGTCGCTGCGTGTTGTAGTAGCGAACCCATTCTGGCAGGACCGCCCGACGATGCTCACTGTCGCGATAGGTCGCCGCGTAGGCCCACTCCCGCAGCAGGGTCTGGATGAACCGCTCGGCTTTCCCGTTCGTGCGCGGCCGGTAGGGGCGAGTACGAATGTGGACCACCCCCACTTCGGCGCAGGTCGCAGCCCAGAGTCGGGAGACGTAGGCGGAGCCGTTGTCGGTCATCACCTCCTGCACTGTGACGCCGCGGGCGGCGAACCACGCGATCGCGCGGCGCAGGAACCCCACCGTGGTCGCAGCGGTCTGATCGGCCAGCACCTCGACATAGGCCAACCGGGTCGCATCATCGATGGCAACGTGCACCGCCTCCCAGCCCGCGCCGGCGCTGCGTCGGTCTGCTCCCTGACCCATGACGCGTTTGCCGGGGCGGCGGAAGCGGCCCAGCGTCTTGATGTCGAGGTGGATCAGCTCGCCGGCGTGGCGGCGGCAGTAACGGTTTGCCGGTTCCGGCGGGTCGAGCTTGGAGAGCCTGTTCAGGCCGAGACGGGCGAGCACCGCGCAGACGGTGGAGACCGCCATCCGAAGCAGCGCGGCGATCGTGGACGCGGTCTTGCGCAGCCTCCGCAGCTGCACGATCACCGCCTCAACCCGTGCCGGGGTTCTGGTCGGTGACGACTTCGGCCGTGAGGGACGGTCGGTGAGGTTTTCGCCGGCATCGAATCGGGCCAACCATTCGTAGGCGCGACGCTCGCTGATTCCACCGGCGAAGGCCGCGTCGGCGACTTTCCAGTTCAGTTCCCGAACGCGTCGACACAGCAGTCGTCGACCTTCAACAGACAAACGGGCATTAGCGTGAAGCTCCATCGGGCTCCTTCAGGTGAGAGCGACTAGACACCCTCAAGCCTGGAGGAGCTCGACCTGAACAACCTGCCTGGGAACTACAGCTAG
>NZ_JAUSMI010000016.1 GCF_030645145.1 Microcella sp.
GCGCGGCGCGGGCCGCAGCGCGCAGGCCGCAGCGCGCGACTACGCGGCGCGCGCCTCCTCGGCCTCCGCGGCCTCGGCCGGCTCGACCAGGTGCCGCGTGTAGCCCGGCACGGTGAGGAAGGTCGGGAAGTCCTCGTGGAGGGTCACCGTGCGGAAGAGCTCCTCCGCCTCGGCGAGGCGGTTGCCCGGCGCGTGCGGCAGCGAGGCGAGCACCTCGGCGAGCATCCCCTCGACGAGGCCGCGCGTGATCGTCTCGCCCTCGACGGTGACGTGGTCCTGGTGGATCCACTGCCACAGCTGCGAGCGGCTGATCTCGGCCGTCGCGGCGTCCTCCATGAGGTTGTCGATCGCCGCGGCGCCGATGCCGCGCAGCCACGAGTCGAGGTACCGGACGGTGATCGCGATGTTCGCACGCACGCCCGCGAGGGTGACCTCGCCCCCGGCCGAGCGCACGTCGAGCAGGTCGCGCGCCGTGACGCGCACGTCGTCGCGCTGCCGGTCGAGCTGGTTCGGCTTGTCGCCGAGCACAGCGTCGAACTCGGCCCGCGCGACCGGGATGAGGTCGGGGTGGGCGACCCACGAGCCGTCGAAGCCGTCGCCGGCCTCGCGGCGCTTGTCGGCGGCGACGCGCTCGAGCGCGCGCTCCGTGACCTCGGGGTCGCGGCGGTTGGGGATGAACGCGCTCATGCCGCCGATCGCGTGCGCGCCGCGCTTGTGGCACGTCTTGACGAGCAACTCGGTGTACGCGCGCATGAACGGCAGCGTCATGAGGATGCGGTCGCGGTCGGGCAGAACGAACCACTGGCCCCGACCCCGGTAGTTCTTGATGATCGAGAAGACGTAGTCCCATCGGCCGGCGTTGAGGCCCGCGCAGTGGTCGCGGAGCTCGAACAGGATCTCGTCCATCTCGAACGCCGCGGGGAAGGTCTCGATGAGCACCGTCGCGCGGATGGTGCCGTGGTCGAGCCCGAGGCGCTGCTCGGTGAAGGTGAAGATGTCGTTCCAGAGCCGGGCCTCGCGGTGGTTCTCGAGCTTCGGCAGGTAGAAGTACGGGCCGCGGCCGCGGGCGACGAGCTCGGCCGCGTTGTGGAACGCGTAGAGCCCGAAGTCGACGAGGCTCGCGCTCGCGGCGAGGCGAAGCCCCGAGCGGTCGGTGTACTCGATGTGCTTCTCGACGAGGTGCCAGCCGCGCGGGCGCATCACGATCGTGGGCGTGCGCTCGGCGGTGACGCGGTACTGCTTGCCGGGGGCGCCGTCGACGCCGGGCGCGGTGAACTCGAGCCGCTCGCGGATCGCGTCGAACAGCGACAGCTGCCCCTCGACGATGTTGCCCCACGTGGGGCTGGTGGCGTCCTCGAGGTCGGCGAGCCAGACGTTCGCGCCCGAGTTGAGGGCGTTGATCGTCATCTTCGGGTCGGTGGGGCCCGTGATCTCGATGCGCCGGTCCTCGAGGCCGGGGCCCGCTCCCGCGACGCGCCAGGAGTCGTCCTCCCGGACATCCGCCGTCTCGGGCAGGAAGCGCAGGTCGCGCCCGTTGCCCAGGTCGTACCGGGCGCGCATGCGGTCGGCGAGCCGCTCGTGCCGCGTGCCGGCGAAGCGGCGGTGCAGCTCGGCGACGAACGCGAGCGCCTCGGGCGTGAGGATCTCGTCATAACGGGGGCGCAGGGGCCCCGTGATGGTGAGGCTGGGGTTCGTGGTCGTGGTCATGATGTCTCGTCCCGTGGTGAGTCGTGTCGTCCCGCGTGTCGTGCGGCTCTCGCGTCGGTCGGCTTGGTGCCGTCGTGCCTCCCACCTTCCCCGAAGAAATGGAGTGCTGATCCTTGGATCGAGACTGAAATTCTTCAGTTTTTCTATTGTTCCGAAAAGCGGGGCGTGGGATGCTCGTCGCATGCTCGACCGCGCTCAGCCCCCCGGCCACGCTGAAGAGGTGCTCGACTCCCTCACTCTCGGCCGTCGCATCCGCCAGCTCCGCTCCGACGCGGGGCTGACCCTCGCCGAGCTCGGCGAGCGCATCGGCATCGCGACCTCGCACGTGTCGGTGCTCGAGAACGGCAAGCGCGAGGCGAAGCTCGGCGAGCTGCAGTCGATCGCGCGGGCGCTCGGGGTTCCACTCGAGCGGCTGCTGAGCTCGGAAGCGCCCACGGGGCGTGCCGCGCTCGAGATCGCGCTGACCCGGGCGCAGGAGGGTCCGCTGTTCGCGGGCCTGGGCATCCCGTCTCTGCCGGTGCGGAAGACGCTGTCGGACGACGCGATCCGCACGATCCTGGCGCTGCACGCCGAGCTCGAGCGCGTGCACCGCGAGCGCGCGGCGACCCCCGAGGAGGCGCGGCGCGCGAACGCCGAGCTGCGCGGCGAGATGCGCGCGCGCGGCAACTACTACGGCGAGCTCGAGCAGACGGCGGCGGGGCTGCTGAAGGCGATCCGGCACGAGGGCGGCCCGCTCTCGCAGCGTCTCGCGGCGGAGCTCGCGGCGCACCTGGGCTTCTCGCTCCACTACGTGACCGATCTGCCGTCGTCGACGCGCACGATCACCGACCTCGAGAACGGGCGCATCTACCTGCCCGTGCAGAACGCGCCGGGCCGCGACCCGCGCACGAACCTGCTGCAGGCGCTCGCCGGCCACGTGCTGCAGCGGCCCGAGCCGACCTCGTACGCCGACTTTCTGCGGCAGCGGGTCGAGACGAACTACCTCGCGGCGGCGCTGCTCGTGCCGGAGGGGGACGCGGTCGAGTTCCTGCAGGCGGCGAAGGCGAAGCGCGAGCTCGCCGTGGAGGATCTGCGCGACCGGTTCGCGGTGTCGTACGAGACGGCCGCGCACCGCTTCACGAATCTCGCGACCGAGCACCTGGGAATCCCGGTGCACTTCCTGAAGGTGTCGGCGGCGGGAGTGCTGTCGAAGGCGTACGAGAACGACTCGGTGCGCTTCCCCTCGGATGCGCTGGGCGCGGTCGAGGGGCAGAGCGTGTGCCGCAAGTGGTCGGCGCGGCAGGTGTTCGACGAGCCCGACCGGTTCAGCCCGTTCCACCAGTACACGGACAAGCCGACCGGCACGTACTGGTGCACGTCGCGCATCGAGTCGGGGTCGGCGGGCGAGTTCTCGATCTCGGTCGGAACGCCGTTCGCGCACGTGAAGTGGTTCCGCGGGCGCGAGACGCAGCGGCGCGGCGAGTCGACGTGCCCCGACCCGTCGTGCTGCCAGGATGCTCCGCCGCAGCTCGCCGCCCGCTGGGCCGGCGCGGCGCGCCCGCAGGCGCGCATCAACTCGTCTCTGCTCGCGGCGATGCCGCGCGAGACGCTGCCGGGAGTCGACCGCACCGAGGTGTACGCGTTCCTCGAGCGGCACGCGTCCGCGTAGGCGGGGCCGCGCGCGCCGCGCCGCGAGTGAGCCCGAAAGTCGCATTCGAGCTCGAAAGTTCGAACCCACTCGCAATTTTCGGGCTCTGTCGCGCAGTGCTCGCGGGTAGCCTCGGCGCATGAAATTCACGATCGACCCGCGTTCCGCGACGCCGCCGTTCGAGCAGCTGCGCGCGCAGGTGCGCGACGCGGTCGCGGGCGGAGCGCTCGTCGCGGGGTCGAAGCTGCCGACCGTGCGCGCGCTCGCGGGAGAGCTCGGGCTCGCCGTCAACACCGTCGCGCGCGCGTACCGCGAGCTCGAGGCCGACGGGATCATCGAGACCCGCGGCCGAGCGGGCTCGTTCGTCGCGGCGCACGGCGACCCGACCGAGCGCCAGGCCCAGGATGCTGCACGCGAGTTCGTCGCCCGCACCCGCCGGCTCGGCCTCACCGACGACGCCGCGCTCGCTGTGGTTCAGGCGGCCTTGCGCGCCTGAACTCGCGCCGCCCTCACACGCTTCGATAAGTGCGGAGTGGGTGAATCACGTTCACTCAGTCCGCACTTATCGAAGCACACCGGGAGACTGCGCGGGGCCCCGGGCCCCGTGGCCGTCGCCCTCCCGCGCCTTCCAGAACTACGGGACGGGCGAACCGGATTCATCCACTCCGTAGTTCTGGAAGGAACTCGCACGGCGGCGAGGGGGCGCGGATACGGAGCCGCTGGCGCGACGGCGGGCAGCCAGTGGAGGGCTGGTGGGCCGACGACCGGACGGGGCGCGTCACTCGCGGCGCGGCCCGCCCAGCGGGCGCGGGCGCCGCCGCGGGCGCGGCGCA
>NZ_JAUSMI010000041.1 GCF_030645145.1 Microcella sp.
CGACAGTGAGCATCGTCGGGCGGTCCTGCCAGAATGGGTTCGCTACTACAACACGCAGCGACCCCATGGCTCTCTGGGCCACAGAAGCCCGATCACCGCACTTGCGGCAGCATGAACAACGTCACTGGGAACTACAGCTAGACCGTCTGAGCGTCGGCCCCGACCGCATCGCGCCGAGTGACCGTGCACGCGGCGCACCGCGCGAGTCTCCATCGTCGGCGCGGGTCGCCCCGCCGGGCGGGGTGGCTGGTGCCGGGAGTGGTGAGGCGCGGACGAGCAGCGGCAGCCGAGGAGCCGGAGCGCCCGCGACCTACGCGCGCGGTCCGTCGAGCCCGACGAGCTTGCCCGCGATGCCGCCCGCGGCGCGGAGCGCGGCCCCGCCGCCGAAGCCCGCCTGCGGGAAGACGATGCGCTTGTCGCGCGCCTCGACGATCGCGTCGACGAGCACCTCGGCCGCGGGTCGCTGCGGCGCCCACAGGTAGAGCGACAGCGCGCCGGGGATCGAGTTGACCTCGTTGACGAACAGCTCGCCCGTGGCCTCGTCGAGCAGGAGGTCGACGCGCACGACGCCCGTGAGGCGCGTGACGTCGGCGACGCGGGCCGCGAGGCCGCGCGCGGCCTCGTGCACGCTCTCGGCGACCTCGGCGGGGAACTCGCGCGGGGCGCTCGAGAGGCCCGCGTCGGCTCCGGCGCCGCCCGTGAGGTACTTCTCGGCGTACGAGTAGAGCGCGCTCTGGCTCTCGCCGCGCAGCGGCTTCTCGAGCTGCGTGATCTCGAGCTCGGGGTGCGTGCGGAACGAGATGTTGAGGTCGACGAGCTCGGGCCGGTACGGCTCGAGCACGGCCCCGTTGCGCAGGTGGACGCTCGCGCCCGCGAGCGCGCGCGCCGCCTCGATGTCGTCCGCGATCTCGATGCCGATCGACGAGCCGCCGAACCGCGGCTTGACGATGTACGGCCCGCCGAAGCTCGGCTCGCGCAGGGTCGACACGGCCTCGCGCGGCAGCGAGGGGATGCCCGCGGCCGTCATGAGACCGCCGAACGCGAGCTTGTCCATGCCCACGGCCCCGGCGAAGAGTGTCGACCCTGTGGCGGGGATGCCCAGCAGCGAGAAGACGGCGGCGGCGCCGCCGCCCTCGCCGACGCCGCCGTGCAGGCACAGCAGCGCGGCTTCGAGCTCCAGCTTGTCTGCGCCGAACTTCTTGCGGCGGTAGATCCCCGGCTCGCCGGAGAGCCGCACCTCGAGCGCGACCGAGTCGCGCGGGGCGCCCTCGAGGTAGTCCTTCGCCTCGGTCGCGTCCGGCACACGGAACCACTCCCCCGTCGGCGACCAGTAGATCGGTACGACGCGGTGGCCCGCGGCGGTGAGCACGCGCTCGGCCTGCAGCCCGGTGAGGATGGAGATCTCGTGCTCGGGGCTCGGCCCTCCGAAGACGACGGCCCACGGTGCGGACTGCGCGGCAGCGCTCATGATTCCCCTGTCAGGTCGTGCGCCGCGGCCTGGTGCCTCCCCGGGCGGCGACTCACGGATAGTGGTCGGGGAGGTCGTTCTCGTAGAGGATAACGCCCCGGTCGGCGGCGGCACGGACGGCCTCGGCGACCGCGGCCTCGCGCGAGTCGACCGCGTGGGCGCCGGCGCCGTACCCCTCGAGGAGCGCGGCGCGGTTGGTGCGGCCGACGGCGTAGAGGGTCGCCCCGGCCGCCTTGATGGCGGCGCCGAAGGCGCGGTTGCGCTCGGCCTGCACGGGACCGAGCTCGACCATGCCGGGGGTCACGACGACGAGGTCTCCCCCGCGCTCGGCGGCGAGGCGCGCGGCGCCCTCGAGCGCGCGGTGCGCCCCGACGGGGTTGGAGTTGTAGGTGTCGTCGATGACGAGCGCGCCGCTCGGGGCCTGCTGCACCTCGGCGCGGTGCTGCGAGCCGGGGAGGTCGGAGAGGCGGCCCGCGATCGTCGCGACGGGGACATCCGCCGCGAGGGCGATGCCCGCCGCGACCGCGATGTTGACGGCGTGACCGGTGCTCGAGATCGTCACGGGCGTCGGCGCCGCGTCGCGCCCGATGCGGATGGTCGCGGCTCCCGTCGAGGCGGCATCGTCGGCGCCCGTCGCGTCGAGCACGACGTCCGCGTCGGCGCCCGGCCGCAGCGACACCGTCACGACGCGCTTGCCGGCCGCCGTGCACTCCTCGGCGAGGCGCGCGAGGCGCTCGTCGTCGATCGGCAGCACGACGGTGCGGGCCCGCTCGGTGATCTCGGCCTTCGCGCGGAAGATCACGTCGGTCGAGCGCATGCGCTGCAGGTGCGCCTCACCGATGACCGTGATCGCGGCGATGTCGGGCGGGAAGTGCGTCGACAGCTCGCGGATCTCGCCTGCGCCGAAGATGCCCATCTCGGCGACGAAGATCTCGGTGCCCGGCACGAGCTTGTCGTTGACCGCGCGAGAGAGGCCGAGGCGGTTGTTGAAGGATGCGGGGCTCGCGACGGTCGTGTACGTGGCCGACAGCAGGTGGGCGACGTAGTTCTTCGTGCTCGTCTTGCCGTACGAGCCGGTGATGGCCACGACGCGCGGCTTGACCTGGTCGAGGCGCTTGCGAGCCTGGTCGACGAACCTCTTCGATCCGGCCTTCTCGATCGGCGCCGTGATCGCGAGGGCGAGGTCGGTGAGCGGCGCGCTCAGCAGGAGCACGAGCGCGGGGCCCGCGGCGCCGAGGACCGCGGCGAGCGCGAGGGCGGCGACGAGGTGCACAAGGATCCACGCGACGAGCAGGCGCTTGACGCGGTCGGTGAGCACGAACTTCGCCGAGGTGCCGCGGGGCTTGAGCCCGAACGGGAGGAGGGCGAGCAGCACGACCGCCGCGAGGGCCGCGAGGGCGAGGAGCGAGTCGGCGCCCGTCGAGACGATGCCGATCGCGGCGACGACGACGAGCAGAGCGGCCACCGCCGCACCGAGCAGGGTCAGCGGCTCGCGCGTGAGCCACAGGCCCGCCATGCGCGAGACCCACGTCGGAACGTAGTGCTCGCGCTGGGCGACGCGCAGCCAGCGGGCGGCGACGGGCACGGCGGCGACGACCGCCAGGCCGAGCGCCACGAGGGTGAACGGCGAGGTCAGCAGGGTCATGCGGTGCGGTCCAGTTCGTCGAGGAAGGTCAGGAGCTCCTCGCGCACGGCGAGCTCGAGGTCGCCCGTGAGGAGGTGCTCGGTGCCGCCGACGACGCGGAAGCTCGCGCCGCAGCGCTCGGCGGCGACGCGACCGGCGTCGGTCGGGGCGGCGGTGTCGCCCTCGCCCCACACCATGCGCACGGGGCACGTGAGCGCCGCGAGGTCGTCGTCGTAGTTCTCGCCCACGGTCTTCACGAGCACGCCGCGCATGACGCCCTGAGCGGCGCGGTAGTCGGCGGACCCGCGCTGGTTGCGCAGGGCATCCATGCGCTCGTCGCTCAGGAGGCCGGCACCGTTCGCCCAGCGCGCGATGCGGTACGACAGCGGCGGGGCGGCGGGCGCGGCGAGGCGCACGAGGGGGGCGCCCGTGAGGACGAGGCCGCGGACGAGCTCGGGGCGGCGGGCCGCGAGGCGCACGGCGATGCGGCCGCCGAACGAGTGGCCGACGATCACGACGGGCGCGTAGGCGGCGATGGCCTCGGCGACGAGCTCGGCGTACTCCTCGGTGCCCCAGACCTCGTCGGGAGCGGGCGCCGGGCCGAAGCCTGGCAGGTGCAGGCTCACGGCGTCGAGGCCCGACACGATCGTCTGGAAGTCGGTGCCGTCACGACCCCACCCGTGGAGGGCGACGACGCGCGGAGGGGTGGCTCCGGTCTTCTCGGCGAGAACGCGGCCGCCCGCGAGTGAGGTGATCACGCGTTCAGCCTACCGTCAGGGATCCCCCGAACAGGGGTCAGGATGCGGCGCGCTCGCGCGCCGTCCGGCTCTGCGCGCCTCACTCGCCCTGCGGCTCGTCGCTGTCGGTCGCGAGGTGCGGGGCGAGCTCGCGCGGGTCGAGCGTGCCGTCGAGCACCTGCGCCACCTGCGCGACGATCGGCATGTGCACGCCGCGCTGCTCGGCGAGCTCGAGGATGGGGCCGACCGACGAGAGGCCCTCGGCGGTCTGATTCATCTGCGCGATGACCTCGGTGAAGGCGTAGCCCTGCCCGAGCAATCGGCCGGCGGTGTTGTTGCGCGAGAGCTTCGACTCGCACGTCGCGATGAGGTCGCCGAGCCCCGCGAGGCCCGACATCGTCTCGGGGCGTGCGCCGTACGCGACCGCGAAGTGCGTGAGCTCGACGAGGCCGCGCGTGATGATCGAGGCCTTCGTGTTCTCGCCGTAGCCGACGCCGTCGGCGATGCCCACGGCGACCGCGATGAGGTTCTTCAGAACGCCGCCGAACTCGGTGCCGATGACGTCGGTGTTGACGAACGAGGCGAAGTAGTCGTTCGTCGCGGCGGCCGCGACCGCGACGGCGGTCGCCCGGCTCGAGCTCGCGACGACCGCGGCGGTCGGCTGCTGCTTGGCGATCTCGAGGGCGAGGTTGGGCCCGCTCACGACGGCGATGCGGCCGGGGTCGACCTCGAGCTCCGACGCGATGACCTCGCTCATCCGCAGTCCCGTTCCGCGCTCGACGCCCTTCATCAGGCTGACGATCGGCACGTCGGGCGGCACGATGTCCTTGATCGAGTGGAGGTTCGAGCGCAGCGACTGGCTCGGCACCGAGAGGTAGACCTGCTGCGCACCCGCGAGCACGCGCTCGAGCGAGTCGTGCGCGCGCAGGTTCGGCGGCAGGTTGATGCCCGGCAGGTAGTCGCTGTTGCGGTGGGTCTCGGTGATCTCCTGCGCCACCTCGCGGCGCCGCGCCCAGAGGACGACGTCGCTGCCGCCGTCGGCGAGCAGCTTCGCGAAGGTGGTGCCCCAGGAACCGGCGCCGAGGACGGCGATGCGGAGGGCATCCGGTTCGATGTGGGCGAGCGGCAGTCGCAGCGCCTCGGTCAGCGGCGGATGCTCGCGCGCGGGCGTCGCGTCACTCAAAACGGCCGGTCTCCTTCTGGTTGTTCTTCACCGGATCCCACCGCTCGGCCGGCGGCGTCTCGCCGCGCAGGTCGCCGAGCAGGGCGGCGATCGCGTTCATGACGCGGTCGGTGCCCTCGGCGAGCACCGCCTGGTCGATCGGGCGGCCCATGAGGTCGCTCAGGTCGACGGGGTCGCCGAACTTGCACACGATGCGCTTGCGCGGGAAGAAGCTGATCTTCTTCGAGTACCGCGCCATGACGTGCTGCGTGCCCCAGTGGGCCGCGGGGATGATCGGGACGCCCGCGGTCAGCGCCATCCGCACCGCGCCGCTCTTGCCGCGCATGGGCCACAGCTCCGGGTCGCGCGTGAGCGTGCCCTCGGGGTAGATGATGACGGCGAGCTCGTTGTCGACGAGCTGCTTGGCCGCTCGGAGCGGCGCCGCGGAGCGCCCCCCGCCCTCGCGCTCGACGGGGATCTGCCCGGAGGCGCGGAGGATCGCGCCGACGATCGGGTTCTTGAACACGCTCGACTTGGCGAGGAACCGCGGGACGCGGCCGAGCCCCCACACGAAGCGGCCCATGATGACGGGGTCGATCTCGCTGTAGTGGTTCGGCGAGAGGATGAACGCGCCGTGCTTCGGGACCTTGTGGCCGTCGACCGTCACGTACTTCGCCATGACCGTCAGGATCGGCAGGAGCAGGGCGGCGAGGAAGTACCAGATCGCCGTCTTCTCGCGCCGCCGCTTCACGGGGCGGCCGTCAGGACTCGGAGCCGCGGTCGTGCTCGAGGGGGTGTCGTCGGTCACGGCACCAGGCTAGCCGGTGCCGCGACCCCGCTCGGGAACCCGCCTCAGGCGAGCTCGAAGTCGGCGCCGAGCTGCTCGAGCTTGTCGATGAACAGCTCGTAGCCGCGGCTAATGATGCCGACGTTGCTGATCGTCGAGGTGCCCTCGGCCGCGAGAGCGGCGATGAGGTGGCTGAAGCCGCCGCGGAGGTCGGGGACCCGGACGTCGGCGCCGTGCAGCGGCGTCGGGCCCGTGATGACGGCAGCCTGCTCGAGCGGACGGCGCGGCACGCGGCGCGTGATCGACGCGATGCCGCTCTTGTAGACGACGATGTCGGCGCCCATCTCGTTGAGCGCCTCGGTGAACCCGAAGCGGTTCTCGTAGACGGTCTCGTGCACGACCGACTGGCCCTCGGCCTGAGTGAGGGCGACGATGAGCGGCTGCTGCCAGTCGGTCATGAAGCCGGGGTGCACGTCGGTCTCGACCATGACGGGGCGCAGCGGAGTGCCGGGGTGCCAGAAGCGGATGCCGTCCTCGAGCACGTCGAACATGCCGCCGGCCTTCCGGTAGACGTTGAGGAACGTCATGAGCTCCTGCTGCTTCGCCCCGCCGACGACGATGTCGCCGCGGGTCGCGAGAGCGGCGGATGCCCAGCTCGCGGCCTCGTTGCGGTCGAAGATCGCGGAGTGCAGGTAGCCGTGCAGCTTCTCGACGCCCTCGATCACGATGACGCGGTTGGGCTCGACCGAGATGATCGCGCCCATCTTCTGCAGGATCGCGATGAGATCCATGATCTCGGGCTCGATCGCGGCGTTCTTGAGCTCCGTTGTGCCCTTGGCGCGGACCGCGGAGAGCAGGACCTGCTCGGTCGCGCCGACGCTCGGGTACGGCAGCTCGATGCGCGCGCCGCTGAGCCCGTTCGGGGCGGTGAGGCGGATGCCGTCGTCGAGCTTCTCGACGGTCGCGCCGAGGGCGCGGAGGGCGTTGAGGTGGAAGTCGATCGGGCGGTCGCCGATCTTGCAGCCGCCGAGGTCGGGGATGAACGCCTCGCCGAGCTGGTGCAGCAGCGGGCCGCAGAACAGGATCGGGATGCGGCTCGACCCGGCGTGCGCGTTGATCTCGGCGATGTGCGCGCTCTGCACGTTCGTGGTGTCGAGGAGGAGCTCGCCGGGGGCCTGCTCGGTCACGACGACGCCGTGCGCCTCGAGGAGCCCGCGGACGACGTGGACGTCGCTGATCTCGGGCACCGACTTGAGCGTGCTCGGGTCGTCGGCGAGGAGCGCCGCGACCATCGCCTTCGTGACGAGGTTCTTCGCCCCGCGGACCTCGATGCGGCCCGTGAGCGGCTTGCCGCCGTGGATCACGATCGTGTCGGAGGCGAGGCCGACGCGCTGGGCGGCCTTCTGGGAGTCCATGTCGAGGGTCGTGGTCACTGGTGCCTCTTCCGTTCTGCCCGGGTTCACCGGGCGGGGAGCGTGCGCGGCCGCCATGCTTCGCGGCGGGCCTCGAAATCGGTGATCGCCTGCTCGTCGCGGAGGGTCAGCCCGATGTCGTCGAGCCCCTCCAGCAGGCGCCACCGCGTGTAGTCGTCGATGTCGAAGGGGGCAACGATATCGCCGACGCGGACATTCCTCGCCTCGAGATCGACCGTCGCCTCGAGCCCGGGCTCCGCCTCGATGGCGGCCCACATGCGCTCGACCGTCGGCTCGTCGACGGTGCCGGCCAGGAGGCCCTGCTTGCCGGCGTTGCCGCGGAAGATGTCGCCGAACCGCGGGCTGATGACGGCGCGGAAGCCGAAGTCGCGCAGCGCCCACACGGCGTGCTCGCGGCTCGAGCCGGTGCCGAAGTCGGGGCCGGCGATGAGCACGCGCGGGTTCGCGTACGCCGGCTGGTTGAGTACGAACTCCGGGTCCTGCCGCCAGGCCGAGAACAGCCCGTCGTCGTAGCCGGTCTTCGTCACGCGCTTGAGGTACACGGCGGGGATGATCTGGTCCGTATCGACGTTGGAGCGGCGCAGCGGCACCGCGACTCCGGTGATCGTCGTGATCCTCTCCATCACACACCCGCCTTCGTCGAGTCGGCCATGCCCGCGTCGAGCAGGCTCGGATCCACCGCGATGCCGTCGGCGACGAGGTCGGCCGGGCTCGAGAGCGTGCCGCGGATGGCCGTGGCGGCGGCGACGAGAGGGCTCACGAGGTGCGTGCGCCCGCCCTTGCCCTGCCGGCCCTCGAAGTTGCGGTTGCTCGTCGAGGCGCAGCGCTCGCCCGGCGCGAGCTGGTCGGGGTTCATGCCGAGGCACATCGAGCAGCCGGCGAAGCGCCACTCGCCGCCGAAGGCCTCCACGACCTTGTCGATGCCCTCCGCCTCGGCCTCCAGGCGCACCCGGGCCGAGCCGGGGACGACCATGACGCGCACGCCGTCCGCCTTCTTCTGGCCCTTGATGATCGAGGCGAAGACGCGCAGGTCGTCGAGGCGGCTGTTCGTGCACGAGCCCATGAAGACCGCGTCGACGGCGATCTCCTTCATCGGGGTGCCGGCCGTCAGATCCATGTACTCGAGCGCGCGCTCGGCGGCGCTGCGCTCATTGGGATCGATGATCGTCGACGGGTCGGGCACCGAGTCGTTGAGGTTGACACCCTGGCCGGGGTTCGTGCCCCACGTGACGAAGGGCTCGAGCTCGTCGGCGTCGATGAACACCTCGGCGTCGAAGACCGCGTCGTCGTCGGTGCGGAGCGTCGACCAGTGCTCGATCGCGGCGTCCCAGTTCGCGCCCTCGGGCGCGTGCGGGCGGCCCTGGAGGTAGGCGAAGGTCGTCTCGTCGGGGGCGACCATGCCGGCGCGCGCACCCGCCTCGATCGACATGTTGCAGATCGTCATGCGGCCGTCCATCGACAGCGCGCGGATCGCGGAGCCTCGGTACTCGAGGACGTAGCCCTGACCGCCGCCCGTGCCGATCTTGGCGATGACCGCGAGGATGATGTCCTTCGCCGTGACGCCGGGTCGCAGTGTGCCCTCGACCGTGATCGCCATCGTCTTGAAGGGCTTGAGCGGCAGCGTCTGCGTCGCGAGCACGTGCTCGACCTCGCTCGTGCCGATGCCCATCGCGAGGGCGCCGAACGCGCCGTGCGTCGAGGTGTGCGAGTCGCCGCAGACGACGGTGATGCCCGGCATCGTGAGTCCGAGCTGCGGACCGACGACGTGCACGATGCCCTGCTCGACGTCGCCGAGCGAGTGCAGGCGCACGCCGAACTCGGCGCAGTTCTTCCGCAGCGTCTCGATCTGGATGCGGCTCGTCGGCTCGGCGATCGGCTTGTCGATCGCGAGCGTCGGGGTGTTGTGGTCCTCCGTGGCGATCGTCAGATCGGGTCGGCGGACGGGTCGGCCCGCCATGCGGAGGCCGTCGAAGGCCTGGGGGCTCGTGACCTCGTGGACGAGGTGGAGGTCGATGTAGAGCAGGTCGGGCTCGCCGTTCTCGCCCTTGGCGACGAGATGCGATTCCCACACCTTCTCGGCGAGCGTGCGCGGACGAGAGGTGTCGACGGAGTGAGCGGTCATGACGCGATCGTGTCCTTCTTCGTTCAGGGGTTCCGGCCGACGGCGGACTCCGCGACGAGAGTGGCCTGGAGGATCAGGACTCGCCGCGGCGACGAAGGAGGAGTCGACCGAGAAGCATCGGCCCAGACTATCATCGGCGCCCCGCTCGCCCGCGCCCGGGCGCCCGCGGGCCCGGGTCTACACTGCACGCATGCATCGGGTCTTCGGGGTAGCGGTCTCGGCCGTGTATCCGCTCTACGTGACGAAGCTCGAGCGCAAGGGCCGCACGCGCGCCGAGCTCGACCAGGTCATCGAGTGGCTCACGGGACTCGACGACGACGAGCTCGCGCGACACCTCGAGCAAGGCTCGACGTTCGCGGAGTTCTTCGCCGCGGCGCACCTCAACCCCAAGGCCGAGCTCATCACGGGCGTCATCTGCGGCGTGCGGGTGGAGGAGATCGAGGACCCGCTCATGAAGCGCATCCGATACCTCGACAAGCTCGTCGACGAGCTCGCGCGCGGCAAGGCGATGGAGAAGGTTCTGCGGAGCTGACGCCGGTCAGGACCCGTCGAGGAGGCGGATCCGGAACGACCCGAGGTGGAGCGCGTCGCCCGCCTCGACCCGCAGCGGGTGGCCGGGCGAGACCGGCAGGAGCTGCCCCTCGGGGGTCGCGCGCTCCGTGCCGTTCGTCGACGCGAGGTCGTGGACGAGCAGAGCGCCCTGATCCGGCTCGATCGCCGCGTGCGTCTTCGACACCGAGCGCTGCGGATCCGTGAGGCGCACGAGCTCGGCGCCGCGCCAGCCGTCGAGCTCGGCGGGGTCGCGCCCGAGCAGCATCCGACCCGTGACCGGCAGGCGACGGCCGTCGGGCAGCTCGATCGCGAGCGCTCCGGG
>NZ_JAUSMI010000044.1 GCF_030645145.1 Microcella sp.
CGCAGCCGCCCGCCCCCGCGCCCGCGCCGGTGCCGGCGGAGACGGTCGCCCCCGCTCCGCCGCCCGCCGCGCCGGCAGGACCGGCGCCCGTGTACGCCGCTCCGAACGCCGCGGCTGTCGCGACGGCGATCGCCTTCGCGCGCCAGCAGCTCGGCGAGCCCTACGCCTTCGCGGGCCGCGGCCCCGACTCCTGGGACTGCTCCGGACTCACGATGCAGTCGTACGCCGCCGCCGGCGTCTCGATCGGCGGCCACGGCGCGACCATGCAGTACCGCTACGCCGAGCAGCGCGGCAAGCTCGTCCCGTACGCCCTCCGTCAGCCCGGCGACCTGATCTTCTACGCGACGGGCGGCTCGACGTCCGGGTCGAAGTACCACGTCGCCCTCTACATCGGCGGCAATCGCATGATCGAGGCGCCATCCCCCGGCAAGACCGTGCGCGACTGGCCCGTCTACACGTACGACCTCGTGCCGTACGTCGCGCGCCCCACCGGGTAGAGGGCCGGGGTAGAGCCCGTTCCGCGCGTCGGAGGACGTCGCTAGGCTCCGGGAATGCCGACCGATGCCGCTCTGCTGACCTGGATGCTCGACTCCGACCCGGCGCTGCGCTGGCAGGTCGAGCGCGACCTGGCCGGCGAGCCTCCCGCCGTCTGGCAGGCGACCCGGGCGCGCGTCGCGACCGAGGGCATGGGTGCCGAGATGCTCGCGCATCAGGACGACGACGGGCAGTGGGCGGGCGGCGCGTACTTCCCCGCCGACTTCGACTTCGACGGCCCGGAGGCCGCGCGCGACGCCGGCCAGCCGTGGACGGCGACGACGTGGAGCCTCTCGACCCTGCGCGACTGGGGGCTCGACCCCGCCGCGCTCGCGGGCACGGCCGAGAGGCTCGCGGCGAACGCGCGATGGGAGTACGAGGACCTTCCCTACTGGGGCGGCGAGGTCGACGCGTGCATCAACGGCTGGACCCTCGCCAACGGCGCCTGGCTCGGCCGCGACATGAGCGACCTCGCCGACTGGTTCGCCGAGCACGAGATGGCCGAGGGCGGCTGGAACTGCGAGTGGGTCGAGGGCTCGACGCGCGCCTCGGTGCACTCGACGATCAACGCGCTCACGAGCATCCTCGATTGGGAGGCGCGCACGGGAGACACCCGCCTGCGCGACGTGCGCCATCGCGCCGAGGAGTACCTGCTGCGGCGCCGCATCCTCTTCCGCGAGACCACGGGCGAGCCGCTCGGCGACTGGGTGACGCGCATCGCGTACCCGTTCCGCTGGCGGCACACGGCCCTGCGGGCGATCGACTACTTCCGCGCCGCCTCGCTCCACGACGGCACGGCAGCCGACCCGCGCCTGGCCGACGCCGTCGACTCGGTGCGGGCGGCGCGGCAGCCCGACGGCTCGTGGCTGCAGGAGCGCCGTTACCCGGGGCGGGTCTGGTTCGAGATCGACGTCCCCGTCGGCGAGCGGTCGCCGTGGCTCACGTTCTTCGGCACGCGCGCGCTCGCGTGGTGGGACGACGCCGCCGGCTCGTCCGCGTGAGCGACCCGCCCGCGCTGCGCGTCCTCGTCGCGCCGGACGCGTTCAAGGGCAGCCTCTCGGCGCGCGACGCGGCCGACGCGATGGCCGCCGGGCTCGCCGACGCTCTCGGGGCGAGCGCGCGCATCGAGCGGCTCCCGCTCGCCGACGGGGGCGAGGGCACGCTGGATGCCCTGCTCGCCCTCGACGGAGCGACCGAGCGCCGCACACCGACGACCGACGCGATCGGCCGACCGCGCGCAGCGCGCTGGGGGCTGCTGCCCGACGCCACCGCGGTCGTGGAGGCGGCCGAGGCCAACGGCCTCCCGCTCGTGAGCGACGTGGCGCTGCGCCCGCTCGAGGCCGACAGCGCCGGGGTCGGACTGCTGCTGCGCGCGGCGCTCGAGGGCGGCGCGACGAGCGTGCTGCTCACGGTCGGCGGGTCGGCGACGACCGACGGCGGTGCGGGCCTGCT
>NZ_JAUSMI010000046.1 GCF_030645145.1 Microcella sp.
CCGTTTCTGACGAACCAGGCCCGTCACGATGCCCTCGCGCCCTGGCTTGAGCATTACAACTACGCTCGAGCACACACCGCCTGCGGAGGCCAACCACCGATCAGCCGAGTGTCACCAACGTCATGACCGAGTACATCTAGCACTCGACTAGACTTCCACGTCGGCGTGCACCCACGTCGAGACCAGCACGGAAACGGATACCCCAACGCTCATGGCCACGACGAACGACATTAAGAACGGCAGCGTTCTCAGCATCGACGGGCAGCTCTGGAACGTCGTCGAGTTCCAGCACGTCAAGCCCGGCAAGGGCGGGGCCTTCGTGCGCACCAAGATGCGCAACGTCCGCTCGGGCAAGCTCGTCGACAAGACGTTCAACGCCGGCCTCAAGGTCGACTTCGCTACGGTCGACCGCGGCGACTACCAGTACCTGTACCAGGACGGCGCCGACTTCGTCTTCATGGACACCACCGACTACGACCAGGTCACCGTTCCGGCCGCGATCGTGGGCGACGCCAAGAACTTCATGCTTGAGAACCAGATGGTCACGATCGCCATGCACGAGGGCGAGGCGCTCTACGTCGAGCTGCCCGCCTCCGTCGTGCTCGAGGTGACGTACACCGAGCCCGGCCTCCAGGGCGACCGCTCGACCGGCGGCACGAAGCCCGCGACGGTCGAGACGGGCTACGAGATCCAGGTGCCCCTCTTCCTCGAGACCGGCACCAAGGTCAAGGTCGACACGCGCTCCGGGGACTACCTCGGCCGCGTCACCGAGTAGGTGGGCGCCCGCACGAAGGCCCGCAAGCGGGCCCTCGACATGCTCTTCATCGCCGACGTCCGCCAGTCGACGCTCGACGAGATCCTTCGCGAGGAGGGCGAGCGAGCGGCGGCCCAGCCGCAGCGCTCGTCGAGCTGGCCCTACGCGCACGACATCGTGCGCGGCGTGGCCGACAACGGCGAGGCGATCGACCGGCTGATCGAGTCGCACGCCGTCGGCTGGAGCCTCGCCCGCATGCCCGCCGTCGACCGCGCGATCCTGCGCGTCGCCGTGTGGGAGCTCGTGCACAACCCCGACGTCCCCGCGGCCGTCGCGATCGACGAGGCGGTCGAGTTCGCGACGGTCCTCTCGACCGACGAGTCCTCCGGCTTCGTCAACGGCGTGCTCGGCGCGATCGCCGACGACCTGCACCGCTCCGCCTCCTAGCGGCTCGGCCCCCCAGCGGCTCGGCTCGCGCGCGGCGTCCCCGATCCGGGCGGATGCCCGCGGCGGCTCCGAGGCGGAATGTGACGTCGTGTGTCGTCGCGTTTCGTCGCGTTGCGCGGGCTTTTGTCACCGCTCCGACGGATCCGTACCGTCGGAGCATGACCTCGATCGCGCCCGCTCCGACGCAGACGACCCCGGCCCTGCCGGTGTCGCTCAACGGCGTCGGCCGGGCCTTCCCGGGTGCTCCCGGCGAGCCCGAGCGGCTCGTCCTCCGCGACGTCGAGCTCAAGATCGCTCCGGGCGAGATCGTCGCGCTCCTCGGCCCCTCCGGCTGCGGGAAGTCGACGCTCCTCCGACAGATCTCGGGTCTCGACCGCCCGACCGCCGGGTCGCTCACGATCGACGGCACGCGGATCGCGGCGGCCGATCAGCGCTGCGCCGTCGCCTTCCAGGAGCCCCGGCTCCTGCCCTGGCGCACCGTCGCTCGGAACATCGAGCTCGGCCTCCCGCGCGGCACCGACCGCGCCGCGGGTCGCGCGCGCGTCGCCGAGCTGCTCGACCTCGTCCAGCTCACGCACGCCGCCGACCTCAAGCCCCGCCAGATCTCGGGCGGAATGGCGCAGCGCGTGTCCCTCGCTCGGGCCCTCGCCCGCAACCCGGGGGTCCTCCTGCTCGACGAGCCCTTCGGCGCTCTCGACGCGCTCACGCGCCTGACGATGCAGGATCTCCTCGTCGACATCCACCGCGCCGAGCCCGCGACGATCGTGCTCGTCACGCACGACGTCGACGAGGCTCTCGCCCTCGCCGATCGCATCGTCCTCCTCGGCACGCGCTTCGACCGCCCGGGCGCGACCATCAGCCGCATCCTCGAGGTGCCGGGGAAGCGCCCGCGCGACCGCGCCTCGACGGTGCTCGCGCGACTCCGGGCCCAGCTGCTCGACGCCCTCGGGGTGCCGAGCCACCACGACCGCTAGACCGCACGACCGCACCACGGCATCACCCGCAGGACCACCCCACACCACCACCGCCGGTCGCTCCGACCGACAACCGAAAGGCACCATGATGACCTCCCGCTCCCGTCTGACCCTGCTCACCGCGACGCTCGCCGCGGCGGCCATGGCCATGACCGGCTGCGTCGCGGGAGAGGGCGCCGCCGCGCCGGCCCCCGTCGAGGGCGCCGAGTGGTCGAGCTCCGAGCTCACGCTCGACTTCGCCACCTACAACCCGCTCAGCCTCATCATCAAGGAGCAGGGCTGGCTGGAGGACGAGCTCGGCGACGACGTCACCGTCACGTGGGTGCAGTCAGCCGGCTCGAACAAGGCGAACGAGGCCCTGCGCGCCGGCGCGATCGACGTCGGCTCGACGGCCGGCTCGGCCGCGCTCCTCGCGCGCTCCAACGGGAGCCCCATCCAGGTGATCGACATCTACACGCAGCCCAACTGGGCCGCGATCCTCGTCCCCACCGGCTCCGACATCGACTCCGTGGAGGACCTGAAGGGCCGCACGGTCGCCGCGACCAAGGGCACCGACCCCTACTTCTTCCTCCTGCAGTCGCTCGAGGAGGCCGGGCTCTCGCTCACCGACATCAACCTGCAGAACCTGCAGCACGCCGACGGCAAGACGGCCCTCGAGACCGGCGCCGTCGAGGCGTGGTCGGGCCTCGACCCGCTGCTGTCGACCTCGGTCGCGAACGGCGCCGCCGAGATCATCTACGACAACGTCGACTTCAACTCGTACGGCTTCCTCAACGCCACCGAGGACTTCATCGAGAACCACCCCGACCTCGCGCAGCTCGTCGTGAACGCGTACGAGAAGGCGCGCGCCTGGGCTCTCGAGAACCCCGAGGAGACCGCGGCGATCCTCGCCGAGGTCGCGGGCATCGACATCGCCGTCGCCGAGGCGACGATCGAGCGCACCGTCATCGACATCGACCCCGTGCCGGGCGACGCGCAGCGCGACGTCCTCGCGGTCATCGGTCCGATCTTCGTCGAGAGCGGCGACGTGCCGAACCAGCAGCTCATCGACGACGCGCTCGAGTCGCTCTTCAACGACGAGTTCGCCACGGCCGCCGACCCGGACGAGGTCGGCTGAGCATGAGCTTCGACGAGCGCGGCGGCGCTCCGGTCCTGCGCCCCTCCACGACCACGGAGGGGCGCAGTCCCGCGTCGCGGAACGGACGCAAAGATCCGGCTCAGGGGGCACCGGCACGGGGTCGGCGGCGCATCAACGGCGCGACGCTCCTGCTCGGCGCGGTCGTCCCCGCCCTGCTGCTCACGATCTGGCTCTTCGCCTCGGAGGCGACGGCGATCCCCGACTACCTCCTGCCGTCGCCGGCGCAGGTCGTCGGCGCGGGCGTCGAGCTCGCGAATCAAGGGCTCCTCGGCACGTACATCCTCATCTCCCTCCAGCGCGTCCTCACGGGGTTCGCGATCGGAGCGAGCATCGGTCTGGCCCTCGGCGCGCTCGTCGGGCTGTCGGGTCTCGCCGACCGGATGCTCGCGCCGACGCTCGGCGCCATCCGAGCTGTCCCGTCGCTCGCGTGGCTGCCGCTCCTCACGGTGTTCCTCGGCATCTTCGAGACGCCGAAGATCACCCTCATCGCGATCGGCGCGGCATTCCCCGTCTACACGACGGTCTCGGCCGCGCTCCGCCACGTGGACCCCCACCTCGTCGAGGCCGGGCGCGCCTTCGGGCTCGGGAGGCTGGCCCTGCTGACGACCGTCCAGCTGCCGGCCGTCGTGCCGTCAGTCATCTCGGGACTCCGGCTCGCTCTCGCGCAGGCGTGGCTGTTCCTCGTCGCCGCCGAGCTGCTCGCGTCCTCGATGGGGCTCGGCTTCCTGCTCACCGATTCAGCGAACAACGGCCGCACCGACCGCATCTTCCTCGCGATCCTGCTCCTGGCGATCCTCGGCAAGACCTCCGACGCCCTCGTCGGGCTGGGGGAGAGGGCCCTGCTCAAGCGCTGGAGCTGACCCGCTAGACTGGGCGCGTTCGACCTACTTTAAGCACCGTCCTGCGAGGCGGGGAAGGAGGTCAGGAGTGACAGCACGCACCGTGCTCCACGACGCTGACATCACGCGCGCTCTGCGCCGCATCGCCCATGAAGTGCTGGAATCCCGGCGCGGCGATGGCCGTCTCGTCTTCCTCGGCATCCCGACGCGCGGCACCGTCCTCGCCGAGCGGATCCAGCGCCTCGTCGACGAGATCGAGCCCGGCACCTCAAGCGTCGGCTCGCTCGACATCACGCTCTACCGCGACGACCTCGCCCGCACGCCCACGCGCGCCCCCGCGCCGACGCGCATCCCCGACGAGGGCATCGACGACGCGATCGTCGTCCTCGTCGACGACGTGCTCTACTCCGGGCGCACCGTGCGCGCCGCGCTCGACGCCCTCGCCGACCACGGCCGCCCCCGCGCGGTGCGCCTCGCCGTGCTCGTCGACCGCGGTCACCGCGAGCTGCCCATCCGCGCCGACTTCGTCGGCAAGAATCTGCCGAGCTCGACGAGCGAGCGCGTGAGCGTGCGGCTCGCCGACGTCGACGGCGTCGAGGAGGTGACGATCGAGCCGTGAAGCACCTTCTGAGCACACGCGACCTCGACCGCGAGACGGCTGTGGGCATCCTCGACATCGCGGAGGACATGGCGCGCACCGCCGACCGGGAGGTCCGCAAGCTGCCGACCCTCCGCGGCAAGACGGTCGTGAACCTCTTCTTTGAGGACTCCACGCGCACGCGCCTGTCGTTCGAGTCGGCCGCCAAGCGCCTGAGCGCCGACGTCATCACCTTCAGTGCGAAGGGCTCGAGCGTCTCGAAGGGCGAGAGCCTCAAGGACACCGCGCAGACCCTCCAGGCGATGGGCGCCGACGCGATCGTCGTGCGGCACCACGGCTCGGGCGCCGCGCACCTGCTCGCCCACGCCGGCTGGATCGACGCGCACGTGCTCAACGCGGGCGACGGCACGCACGAGCACCCCACGCAGGCCCTCCTCGACGCGTTCACGATGCGGCAGCGGCGCTACGGCGCCGACTCCCGCGGTCGCGATCTGAGCGGGATGCGCGTCGTCATCGTCGGCGACGTCGTGCACTCGCGCGTCGCGCGCTCGAACGTGTGGCTGCTGTCGACGCTCGGCGCCGAGGTGCACCTCGTCGCGCCGCGCACGCTCCTCCCGAGCGGCGTCGAGTCGTGGCCGGTGACCGTCCACGAGCACCTCGAGCCCGCGCTCGCGCTCGACCCGGACGTCGTGATGATGCTGCGCGTGCAGCAGGAGCGCATGCACGCCGCCTTCTTCCCCTCCGGCCGCGAGTACGCGCGCGAGTGGGGGCTCACCGCCGAGCGGTTCGCCGCACTCGGCCCCGATACGATGGTCATGCACCCCGGCCCGATGAATCGGGGGCTGGAGATTTCGTCCGCGGCCGCCGACTCTTCGGCGTCGACGGTGCTCGCTCAAGTCACGAACGGGGTGTTCATCCGCATGGCAGTGCTCTACCTCCTCGTCGCCGGATCGTCGGAGGAGCGGGCATGACCGGTCTCCTGATCCGCGGCGCGACCCTCCTCGGCGAGACGCGCGAGGACATCCGCATCCGCGGCGGCCGCATCGCCGCGACGGGCCGCCTCAACGCCGAGCTCGACGAGCGCGTCATCGACGCCGACGGCCTCGTCGCCCTTCCGGGCCTCGTCGACCTCCACACCCACTTGCGCGAGCCCGGCGGCGAGGCGAGCGAGACCGTCCTGACCGGGACGCGCGCCGCCGCCGCGGGCGGCTACACCGCCGTCTTCGCGATGGCCAACACCTCGCCCGTCGCGGACACCGCGGGCGTCGTCGAGCAGGTGCACGCGCTCGGCCTCCAGCACGGCTTCGCGACCGTGCGCCCCATCGGCGCGGTGACCGTCGGGCTCGAGGGCGAGCGCTTGAGCGAGATCGGCGCCATGGCCCGATCGCGCGCCGAGGTGCGGGTGTTCAGCGACGACGGCAGGTGCGTGCACGACGCGCTCCTCATGCGCCGCGCGCTCGAGTACGTCGCGACCTTCGACGGCGTCATCGCGCAGCACGCGCAGGAGCCCCGCCTCACCGAGGGCGCCCAGATGAACGAGGGCGCGCTCTCCGGCGAGCTCGGGCTCGCCGGCTGGCCCGCCGTCGCGGAGGAGTCGATCATCGCCCGTGACGTGCTCCTCGCCCAGCACACGGGCGCCCGCCTGCACGTCTGCCACGTCTCGACCGCGGGCAGCGTCGAGGTGATCCGGTGGGCGAAGGCGCGCGGCATCGCCGTGACCGCCGAGGTGACTCCTCACCACCTGCTGCTCACCGAGGAGCTCGCGCGCGGCTACGACGCGCGCTTCAAGGTCAACCCGCCGCTGCGGCGCGACGACGACGTGCGCGCCCTCCGCGAGGCCCTCGCCGACGGCACGATCGACATCGTCGCGACCGACCACGCGCCGCACCCCGCCGAGGCGAAGGAGTGCACGTGGGCCGAGGCCGCCTTCGGCATGGTCGGCCTCGAGTCGGCCCTGCCCGTCCTGCAGACGACGATGATCGAGACGGGGATGCTCACCTGGGAGCAGGTCGCGCGCGTCATGTCGAGCGCGCCCGCCGCGATCGGGCGACTCAACGGCTACGCCGACCCGCTCACCGAGGGCGCGCCCGCGAACGTGACGCTCGTCGACCCCGCCGCACGCGGCACCTGGTCGACGGGAGACCTGCGCGGCCGCTCGACCAACACTCCCTACGCGGGAGTCGACCTCGCCGGCGCGATCGTCTCGACCGTCCACGGGGGAGTCGCCACCGTCCTCGACGGCGCGCTCCGGCCCGCCGACGAGGTCGCGAGCGCCGCCGCGCGGCAGCGGGAGGCCGCTCGTGGATAGGACCGTCTCGACGACGATCATCGTCGCCGTCGTCCTCCTGGCTCTCGCGCTCATGCTCATCGGCTGGCGGCGGCGCGCGGGCCGGCAGGCCGACATCGGCGCGCCCCGACCCGTGCCCGTCGCGATCGGCGAGGCGAGCATCCGCGTGCCCGTGCTCTACGTCGCGACGACGCGCGCGGGCGCCCCGCTCGACCGCGTCGCCGTCCACGGTCTCGGCTTCCGCGCGCGCGGCGAGATCGCCGTGCACCCCGAGGGCGCCGTCATCGCGATCGACGGGCGCGCGCCCTGGTTCGTCGAGCGCGGCGACGCGCGCGGCGTCGGCCGCGCCACCTGGACCATCGACCGCGTCGTCGAGGAGGGCGGGCTCGTCATGCTCGCCTGGACCCTCGGCGAGGCCCCGGTCGACAGCTACTTCCGCGTCACCGACGCGTCGGACGTCGACGCCACGGCCGAGCTGCTCGCCGCCCTGGCGACGCTCGCGCCGAGCATCCCGCCCGATGACGCACCGGAGACGCCCGCCCCGACAGAAAGGCACCCCTCGTGACCCACGCCCCCGCCTACCTCGTGCTCGAGGACGGCACCCGCTACCGGGGCCGCGCGTACGGCGCCCGCGGCCGAGCGCTCGGCGAGGCCGTCTTCGCGACCGGCATGAGCGGCTACCAGGAGACCCTGACCGACCCCAGCTACGCCGGGCAGATCGTCGTGCAGACCGCGCCGCACATCGGCAACACGGGCATGAACGATGAGGACCCGGAGAGCCGCCGCATCTGGGTCGACGGCTACGTCGTGCGCGACCCCTCGCGCATCGTCTCGAATCACCGCGCCGTGCGCAGCCTCGACGACGAGCTCGAGGCGCAGGGCATCGTGGGCATCAGCGGCATCGACACGCGCGCGCTCACGCGGCGGCTGCGGGATGCGGGCGTCATGCGCGCGGGAATCTTCTCGGGCGACGACGCGGCCCTCGACCCCGACACGCAGCTCGCGGAGGTCCGCGCGAGCGCGGCGATGAACGGCCGCAGCCTCTCGGCGGAGGTCTCGGTCGACGAGGCCATGGTCGTGCCGGCCGTCGGCGAGAGCATCGGCCGGCTCGCCGTGCTCGACCTCGGCGTCAAGGCCTCGACCCTGCGCCACCTCGCCGAGCGCGGCTTCGAGGTGCACGTGCTGCCGCAGTCGACGACGATCGACGAGCTGCGCGCTCTCGACCCCGTCGCGGTGTTCTACTCGAACGGCCCGGGCGACCCCGCCGCGAGCGACGCGCACGTGAGCCTGCTGCAGGACGTCCTGAAGGACGGCACGCCCTTCTTCGGCATCTGCTTCGGCAACCAGCTGCTCGGCCGCGCCCTCGGATTCGGCACCTACAAGCTGCCGTTCGGTCACCGCGGCATCAACCAGCCGGTGCTCGACAAGCAGACCGGCCGCATCGAGATCACGGCGCACAACCACGGCTTCGCCGTGGACGCGCCCGTCGAGGGCGTCGTCGACAGCCCCGCCGGGTTCGGCCGCGTCGAGGTCAGCCACGTCGGCCTCAACGACCAGGTCGTCGAGGGCCTCCGCGCTCTCGACATCCCCGCGTTCTCGGTGCAGTACCACCCCGAGGCCGCCGCCGGGCCGCATGACTCCACCTACCTCTTCGACCGCTTCCGCGCGATGGTCAGCGATGCGCTGCTCAAGGAGAAAGGCACCGACGTGCCTTTCGACGGCAGCGACTCGCTTCCTCGCGCAACGCAGAACAACCAGAACGAAGGCACCGACTAATGCCGAAGCGCGACGACATCAACTCCGTGCTCGTGATCGGCTCCGGCCCGATCGTCATCGGTCAGGCGGCCGAGTTCGACTACTCCGGCACCCAGGCCTGCCGCGTGCTGCGGGCCGAGGGCATCCGCGTCATCCTCGTCAACTCGAACCCCGCGACGATCATGACCGACCCCGACTTCGCCGACGCGACCTACATCGAGCCGATCACCCCCGAGGTGATCGAGGCGATCATCGCGAAGGAGAAGCCCGACGCCGTCCTCCCGACGCTCGGCGGCCAGACGGCCCTCAACGCGGCGATCGCCCTGCACGACCGGGGGATCCTCGAGAAGTACGGCGTCGAGCTCATCGGCGCCTCCTTCGACGCGATCCACAAGGCGGAGGACCGCCAGCTGTTCAAGCAGCTCGTCCTCGACGCCGGCGCCGACGTCGCGCGGAGCCACATCGCGCACACGGTCGAGGAGGCCGTCGGCTTCGCCGAGGACCTCGGCTACCCGCTCGTGATCCGCCCCTCGTTCACGATGGGCGGGCTCGGCTCGGGCTTCGCCTACGACCGCGAGCAGCTCGAGCGCATGGTCGCCGACGGCCTGCACCAGTCGCCCACGACCGAGGTCCTCCTCGAGGAGTCGATCCTCGGCTGGAAGGAGTACGAGCTCGAGCTCATGCGCGACCGCGCCGACAACACGGTCGTGGTCTGCTCGATCGAGAACGTCGACCCCGTCGGCGTCCACACCGGCGACTCGATCACCGTCGCCCCCGCTCTCACCCTGACCGACCGCGAGTACCAGAAGCTCCGCGACATCGGCATCCGCATCATCCGCGACGTCGGCGTCGACACGGGAGGTTGCAACGTGCAGTTCGCCGTCGACCCCGCGACGGGCCGCGTGATCGTGATCGAGATGAACCCGCGCGTCTCGCGCTCGAGCGCGCTCGCCTCCAAGGCGACTGGGTTCCCGATCGCGAAGATCGCCGCGAAGCTCGCGATCGGCTACCGCCTCGACGAGATCCCCAACGACATCACCAAGGTCACGCCGGCGAGCTTCGAGCCCACGCTCGACTACGTCGTCGTCAAGGTCCCGCGCTTCGCGTTCGAGAAGTTCCCCGGCGCCGACGCGGGCCTCACGACGACCATGAAGAGCGTCGGCGAGGCCATGGCCATCGGGCGCAACTACGCGACCGCGCTGCAGAAGGCGCTCCGCTCGCTCGAGAAGCGGGGGAGCAGCTTCCACTGGGCGGGCGAGCCCGGAGACAAGGATGCGCTCCTCACGATCGCGTCGACGCCCACGGACGGGCGCATCGTCACGGTGCAGCAGGCACTGCGGGCGGGAGCGAGCATCGACGAGGTCTTCCAGGCGACGGGCATCGACCCGTGGTTCGTCGACCAGATCGTCGCGATCAACGAGCTCGCCGAGGTCATCCGCACCGCCGACGCGCTCGACCCCGAGCTCATGCGCGAGGCGAAGGAGCAGGGCTTCAGCGACGCCCAGCTCGCCGAGCTGCGCGGCCTGACCGAGCGCGACATCCGCGCCATCCGGCACGCGAGCGGTCTGCGACCCGTGTTCAAGACCGTCGACACGTGCGCGGGCGAGTTCCCCGCCCTGACGCCGTACCACTACTCGAGCTACGACCTCGAGACCGAGGTCGCACCGAGCGACGCGCGCAAGGTCGTCATCCTCGGCTCGGGCCCGAACCGCATCGGCCAGGGCATCGAGTTCGACTACTCGTGCGTGCACGCGAGCTTCGCGCTGCGCGACGCGGGGTTCGAGACGATCATGATCAACTGCAACCCCGAGACGGTCTCGACCGACTACGACACCTCCGACCGGCTCTACTTCGAACCCCTCACTCTCGAGGACGTCCTGGAGGTCGTCCACGCGGAGGCGCAGAGCGGCGAGCTCGTCGGGGTCATCGTGCAGCTCGGCGGCCAGACCGCGCTCGGCCTCGCGCACGGCCTCGCCGACGCCGGCATCCCGATCCTCGGCACGAGCCCCGATGCGATCGACCTCGCGGAGGAGCGCGGCGCGTTCTCGCGCATCCTCGACGAGGCCGGACTCATCTCCCCGCGCAACGGCACGGCGACCGACGTCGATTCCGCCGTCGCCGTCGCCGAGCAGATCGGCTACCCCGTGCTCGTCCGGCCGAGCTTCGTGCTCGGCGGCCGCGGGATGGAGATCGTCTACGACTCGGGCTCGCTCGTCGACTACTTCGACCGCGTGCGCGATCAGGCGATCATCGGACCCGGCATGCCGCTGCTCGTCGACCGCTTCCTCGACGACGCGGTCGAGATCGACGTCGACGCCCTGTACGACGGCGAGCGGCTCTACGTCGGCGGCATCATGGAGCACATCGAGGAGGCCGGCGTGCACTCCGGAGACTCCGCATGCACCCTCCCCCCCGTGACGCTCGGCCGGGGCATCATCGACCGCGTCCGCGACGCGACGCTCGCCATCGCCGAGGGCATCGGCGTGCGCGGCCTGCTCAACGTGCAGTTCGCGATCGGCGCGGGCGTGCTCTACGTCCTCGAGGCGAACCCGCGTGCCTCGCGCACCGTGCCCTTCGTGTCGAAGGCCCTGGGGATCCCCCTGGCCAAGGCTGCGAGCCTCGTGATGGCGGGGTCGAGCATCCGCTCGCTCATCGATGGCGGTCTGCTGCCCGAGACCGACGGGTCGACGGTGCCGATCGACTCGCCCGTCGCCGTCAAGGAGGCCGTGCTGCCCTTCAAGCGCTTCCGCACGGTCGAGGGCCGCATCGTCGACAGCGTCCTCGGCCCCGAGATGCGCTCGACCGGCGAGGTCATGGGCATCGACCGCGACTTCCCGCGCGCGTTCGCGAAGAGCCAGATCGCGGCGTTCGGGGGGCTGCCGCAGTCGGGCACCGTCTTCGTGTCGGTCGCCGATCGCGACAAGCGCGCGATCGTGCTGCCGGTGCTGCGGCTCTCGCAGCGCGGCTTCGCGATCTGGGCGACGCAGGGCACGGCCGAGGTGCTCGCGCGCTACGGCATCCCGACGCGCGTGGTGCGCAAGCACTTCGAGGGCCAGCAGGCGCCCGAGGGCGCCGAGCCGTCGGTCGTCGACCTGATCGACGCGGGTGAGATCGACATCGTCATCAACACCCCCTCCGGGCGCAGCGCTCGCGCCGACGGCTTCGAGATCCGCACCGCCACGGTCGCGGCCGACAAGCCGCTGTTCACGACGATCGCGCAGGTCGGCGCCGCGGTGGCCTCCATGGAGGGCGGCGACGAGCCCGTGACCGTCACGAGCCTGCAGGACTACGCGATCGCCCGGGCCGAGCGCGCATGACGGGTCTCGGGGCGCGCCTGCGGGCGGCGACGGATGCTCGAGGCCCGCTGTGCGTCGGCATCGACCCGCACGCCGCCCTCCTGCGCGCCTGGGGTCTTCCCGACTCGGCGGCGGGCGCGCGCGAGCTCGCCCTGACGGTCGTGGACGCCGCCGCGCCCCGCGTCGGGATCGTCAAGCCGCAGGCGGCGTTCTTCGAGCGCTTCGGGTCGGCGGGCATCGCCGTTCTCGAGGAGGTCATCCGCGTCGCGCGCGCGGCCGGGCTCCTCGTGATCGGCGACGCGAAGCGCGGAGACATCGGCTCGACCGCCGAGGGGTACGCCGCCGCGTGGCTCGCCGGGGGCGCGCCGCTCGAGAGCGACGCCCTCACGGTCGCGCCGTATCTCGGCCTCGGCGCGCTCGATCCGCTCATCCGCATCGCGCAGGAGGCCGGCAACGGCGTCTTCGTCCTCGCCTCGACCTCGAACCCCGAGGGCGTCGTGGTGCAGTCGGCGCGCACGGCCGACGGCGGAACGGTCGCCGCGACGATCGCGCGCGAGGCGGCCGCACGCAACGCAGGGGCAGCCGCGACGAGGGAGTGGGGCGACATCGGCGTCGTGATCGGCGCGACGCGCCCGCTCGCCGAATCCGGGATCGCCGCGGACGCTCTCGCCGCGACGCCCATCCTCGCCCCCGGCTTCGGCGCGCAGGGCGCCCGACTGGCCGACATCGGCGCGATCTTCGGCGCGGCGGCCGCGACGGTCATCCCGAGCGTCTCCCGCAGCGTGCTCGAGGCGGGCCCCGAGGGCATCGCCGCGGCGATCGACGCCCACCGGGCGGAGCTCTCGGCATGACCGCCGACGGCATGCCCGAGGTCGACCGCGCGGCCGCCTCGCGCGCCGCGGTCGCCGCGCGTCGCGCGCGCGCGGAGGTCAAGGAGGACGTCCGGGCCGGGCGCCGCTCCGCGCTCGACGTCGCCGAGTCCGCATGGCGCGATCCGAACGGCGTCGAGGGCGGGATGCGCGTCCGCGACCTCCTCACGACCCTCAAGGGCCTCGGCCCCACCCGCTCGCTCACGATCCTCGACCGACTGGGCATCGCGCCCGTCAAGCGCCTGGGCGGACTCGGCCATCGGCAGCGCGCGGCGCTGCGCGAGTGGCTCAAGCAGCGCTCGGCCGTTCCCGGCCACGGCCGGCTCGTCGTCCTCGCGGGCCCGACCGCGGTCGGCAAGGGCACGGTGTCGACATTCATCCGCGAGAACTTCCCCGACGTCCTGCTGAGCGTGTCGGCGACGACGCGCCGCCCCCGCCCGGGCGAGGTCGACGGCGTGCACTACTTCTTCGTCGACGACGGCCGGTTCGACGCGATGGTCGACGGCGACGAGTTCCTCGAGTGGGCGGTCGTGCACAACCTCTCGCGGTACGGCACGCCGCGCGGCCCCGTCCAGGAGGCGCTCGCGAGCGGTCGCAGCGTCCTCCTCGAGATCGATCTCGACGGCGCGCGCCAGGTCCGAGCCGCGATGCCGGAGGCGACGCTCGTGTTCCTCCTCCCGCCGAGCTGGGAGGAACTGGTGCGCCGCCTGGTCGGTCGCGGCACCGAGAGCCCCGAGGAGCAGGCCCGCCGACTGGAGACCGCGCGCGTCGAGCTCGCCGCCCAGGACGAGTTCGATGTGCTCGTCGTCAACGATGATGTGCGCCGCGCGGCCGCGGAGGTCGTAGACTTGCTGGCAGTGCCCGGAGCGCCGTCGCGCGCCTGAGCGCTCGCACGCCGCCCCTCGGCAGCACTGCCGACCGGCCCACGAGGCCCGCGGCACGCCACGGAACGAACGATCTACGGAGCAGACATGGCTGACAAGTCCAAGGGAATCATCGACCCGCCCATCGACGAGCTCCTCTCGAAGGTCGACTCGAAGTACCAGCTCGTGATCTTCGCCTCGAAGCGCGCGCGCCAGATCAATGACTACTACGCCGACCTCCACGAGGGCAGCCTGTTCGACAACGTCGGCCCGCTCGTCGACTCGACCGTCGACGACAAGCCGCTCTCCGTCGCGCTGCACGAGATCAACGAGGACAAGCTCGTCCTCACCCGCCTGGCCGACTGAGGCTGATCGCGTGACCGCGGTCGAGGGCGCCGACCGGCGCCTCACGATCGTCGTCGGCATCACCGGCGGCATCGCGGCGTACAAGGCCGTCGGCGTCGCCCGCGCCCTCGTGCTCGCGGGCCACGACGTCCACATCGTCGCGACCGAGGGCGCCCTGCGCTTCGTCGGGCGGCCGACGCTCGAGGCGATCAGCCGCAACCCCGTGCACACCGACCTCTACGAGGGCGTCGCCGAGGTGCGGCACGTCGCGCTCGGGCAGCGCGCCGATCTCATCGTCATCGCGCCCGCGACGGCTCACACGATCGCCTCGCTCGCCGCCGGCCTCGCGGGCGACCTCCTCGGCACGACCGTCCTCGCCTCGCGGGCCCCCCTCGTGATCGCGCCCGCGATGCACACGGAGATGTGGGAGAACGCGGCGACGCGCGCGAACATCGCGACGCTGCGCGAGCGCGGCGTGACGATCGTCGGGCCGGCATCCGGCCAGCTCACCGGGCAGGACTCGGGCGCGGGCCGCATGAGCGAGCCCGACGAGATCGCGGCCGCCGCCCTGCGCGCGGCGGGCCCGCGCGACCTGGTCGGCCGCCGCATCCTCATCTCGGCCGGGGGCACGCGCGAGCCCCTCGACCCCGTGCGGTTCCTCGGGAACCGGTCGAGCGGTCGGCAGGGCGTCGCCCTCGCGCAGGCCGCCCTCGCCCGCGGCGCCAACGTCACCCTCGTCGCCGCGCACCTCGAGGTCGACGCGCCGCACGGCGCCGCCGTCGAGCACGTCGGCACGACCGGCGAGCTGCTCGCGACCATGCGCCGCCTCGCCCCCGCGCACGACACGATCATCATGGCCGCCGCGGTCGCCGACTTCCGGCCCCGCGAGGTCGCCGAGGGCAAGATCAAGAAGGACGCGACCGGCGACACGCTCTCGCTCGAGCTCGAGCGCACGCCCGACGTCCTGCAGACGCTCTGCACCGAGCGCGCGGAGGGCCAGCGCATCGTCGGCTTCGCGGCCGAGACCGAGCAGGATGCCGAGGCCCTGCGGGCCCTCGGGGCGGCGAAGGCCGCGCGCAAGGGCGTCGACCTCCTCGTCGTCAACCGCGTCGGCTGGAGCGAGGGCTTCGGCACGACGACCAACGACGTCATGGTCCTCGACGCGGCCGGTACCGTGGTCTCCACAGCCTCGGGCGACAAGCTGTCGGTGGCCGACCGTATCCTCGACGCGCTCGCCTGAACCGCCGCGCCCCGCGCTGCAGCCCCACCGCCTCCTCCATCACGACGGGATCCGATCGTCATGTCCGACCTCCGCCTCTTCACCTCCGAGTCCGTCACCGAGGGGCACCCCGACAAGATCTGCGACCAGGTCTCCGACTCGATCCTCGACGCCCTCCTCACGGTCGACCCGCACGCGCGCGTCGCCGTCGAGACGCTCGTCACGACGGGGCTCGTGCACGTCGCCGGCGAGGTCACGACCTCGGGGTACGTCGACATCCCGGGCATCGTGCGCCAGCGCGTCACCGACATCGGCTACACCTCCTCCGACGTGTGGTTCGACGGTCGCTCGTGCGGCGTCTCGATCTCGATCGGCGGACAGTCGCCCGACATCGCGCAGGGCGTCGACGACGCGTTCGAGCGCCGCGAGCAGTCGAGCGCCGACGCGGGCGACGCGCAGGGCGCAGGCGACCAGGGCATCATGTTCGGCTACGCCGTGACCGAGACCTCGCAGCTCATGCCGCTGCCGATCTGGCTCGCCCACCGCCTCGCCGAGCGCCTCGCGACCGTGCGGAAGACCGGCGAGCTCGACTACCTCGCCCCCGACGGCAAGACGCAGGTGACCGTGGGCTACGAGGGCCAGACACCGCGCACGATCGAGACGATCGTGCTCTCGACGCAGCACGCCGAGCGCGTCTCGACGGCGCAGCTGCGCGACGAGGTGGAGGCGCACGTGATCCGCCCCGTGCTCGAGGAGCACGGCTTCGGCGATCACGCGCCCCGCGTGCTCATCAACCCGACGGGCCGGTTCGTCATCGGTGGTCCGCAGGGCGATGCGGGCCTCACGGGCCGCAAGATCATCGTCGACACCTACGGCGGCGCCGCGCGTCACGGCGGCGGTGCGTTCTCGGGCAAGGATCCGTCGAAGGTCGACCGCTCGGCCGCGTACGCGATGCGCTGGGTCGCGAAGAACGCCGTCGCCGCGGGTCTCGCCGACCGGCTCGAGGTGCAGGTCGCGTACGCGATCGGCACGGCATCGCCCGTCGGCCTCTACGTCGAGACGTTCGGAACCCATCACGTGCCCGAGAGCCGCATCATCTCCGCCATCCGCGAGGTCTTCGATCTCCGGCCCGGAGCGATCGTGCGCGACCTCGACCTCCTGCGCCCCGTGTACGCGCAGACCTCGACGTACGGCCACTTCGGCCGTGAGCTGCCCGGCTTCACCTGGGAGCGCACCGACCGCGTGGACGACCTCCGCTCCGCCGCGGGGCTCTGAGCGCGCCGATCGGCACGGGCGGCGACGCGAGCGGAAGGAGCGAGGGCATGAGCGCTGAGCTCGACGGCCTGAGGCTCGACCGCGCCGCGCCGACCGCCGCGCCCCTAGCGGCCCGCGCTCCCGCGGGGGGCCCGCAGCGCATCGCGCGCGTCCTCCTCGACTCCCCGCTCCCGCAGCTCGACCGGCTCTTCGACTACCGCGTGCCCGAGAGCCTGCGCGATCGCGCCGTCCCGGGCGTGCGCGTGGCCGTGCCGCTGCGCGCGGCCGGCCGGCAGGCGGCGGGCTACCTCGTCGAGATCTCGGATGCGCAGTCGTTCGAGGGCGTGCTGAGCGAGCTCGGCGACGTCGTCTCCGACGCGCGCGTCCTCGACCCCGCGGTCTACCGCCTCATCCGCCGCGCCGCCGACCGCGCGGCGGGCACGGCGAGCGACCTCGCGCGCCTCGTCATCCCGAGCCGGCAGGTGCGGGTCGAGAAGGCATGGCTCGCGGCGCGGGAGGCGGCGGAAGCGCCGACCGAGCGGGTCGAGCCCTCCTCGGCGGTAGTGAGTCCGTCGCTCACCGGGTACGCCGCCGATGCGCTCCCGCGACTGCTCGACCCCACCGCCCCCGATCCCGGTCGCCGGATCGCTCTCACCGCGATCGCGCACCCCGTCGAGGTCGCCGGGCGGTGGATGCCCGCCGCCGCTCGCACCCTCGCCGAGCTCGCCGCCGCGACCGTCGCGATCGGCCGCTCGGCGATCATCGCCGTGCCCGACTACCGCGACGTCGAGCACGTCGCCCACGCACTCGCCGCCCTCCTGCCGGACGAGGACATCGCGCGCATCGATGCGGGCCAATCGACGGCCGACCGCTACCGCGGCTTCCTGCGCACGCTCGAGGCCCGACCGCTCGCGATCCTCGGCACGCGCGCCGCCCCCGCGGCGCCCGCCCACGAGCTCGGCCTCATCGCCCTCTGGGACGACGGCGACGGACTCATGGCCGAGCAGCACGCCCCAGGTGTGCACGCGCGCGACCTGGCGCTGCTGCGGCAGTCCGACGCGGGTTGCGCACTCGTCCTCGCCGCGCATGCGCGCAGCACGGAAGTGCAGCGGCTCGTCGAGGTGGGGTACGTGCGCGCGGTCGCTCCGGCCACCCGGCACCGGCGGCGCATCACGCCGACCGCTCAGCAGGTGGGCGCCGACGGGCCTGCCGCGCAGGCCCGCATCCCGTCGACCGCGTGGCGCGCCGTGCGGGAGGCCCTCGATGCGGGGCCTGTGCTCGTGCAGGTCTCGCGCCCCGGGTACGCGCCGCGGCTCGCGTGCACCGAGTGCGGCGAGACGGCCCGCTGCCGGTCGTGCCGCGGCCCGCTCGCGCTCCGCCGCAGCGGCACGGCGCCGTCGTGCCAGTGGTGCGGCGCGCTCGCGATCGACTGGGCGTGCTCGACGTGCGAGTCGACGCGCTGGCGCACGGTGGGCCGCGGCTCCGCCCGGACGGCCGACGAGCTCGGCCGGGCATTCCCGGGCGCGCGCATCGTGGTCTCCGACGGCGACACGCCCGTGCAGAGCATCGCCGCGGGCCGCACGGTCGTCGTCGCGACGCGCGGCGCCGAGCCCGTCGCGGAGGGCGGCTATCGCGCGGTGCTGCTCCTCGACGGCGAGCGGATGCTCGCCCGCGAGTCCCTCCGCGTCGTCGAGGACTGCGTCCGCTGGTGGTGCACCGCCGCCGCCCTCGCCGCG
>NZ_JAUSMI010000047.1 GCF_030645145.1 Microcella sp.
GACCCGTCGCTCGCGACGCAGGAGGCCGCGCGCGTGCTGCGCCCCGGCGGGCGGATCGGCCTGTTCTGGAACATCCGTGACGAGACCGTCCCGTGGGTGAAGGAGCTCAGCGGCATCATGCACTCGAGCGCCGCCGAGCGCCTGCTCACCGAGGGCATGCCCGAGATCGGTCCGCCGTTCACCGCGCTCGAGCACGCCGCGTGGGAGTGGACGGCGACCCTCACGATCGAGGGCCTCATGGATCTCGCCGCCTCGCGCAGCGACGTCATCGCCATGGCCGACGACGAGCGCGAGGCCGTGCTCGCGGAGGTGGGCGCGCTCGGCGCACGCGTCGCGACCGCCGACGGCGACATCCTCATGCCGTACCGCACGCACGTGTTCCGCGCGATGCTCGCCTGACGAGCCAGCCACGCGCCCGCCCGCCCGCACCAGAGCCGCACCGCCCACCGCGCCCGCACCGTTTCGCAGGTTTCGCGCCGTAGCCTGAGCACCATGTCGATCCCGCCCTCCGCCGCACCCGACGGAGCCGCGCGCCACATCCCGCCCCCGCTTCCCCCGCCGCACCTGCGCGACCCGGGCGACGCGTGGGTCGAGGGCCCCGACGGGCAGCGCTTCTGGGGCCGCTTCGGCGCCGCGGGGCTGCTCGCGTGGCATGCCGAGGCGGGCATCCTTCTGCAGCACCGCGCCGAGTGGTCGCATCACGGCGGCACGTGGGGGATCCCGGGCGGGGCGCGCAAGCTCGGCGAGTCAGCGGCCGACGCGGCTCTGCGCGAGTCGAACGAGGAGGCCGGTGTGCCGCTCGACGCGGTCAGCGTCCTGTTCGAGAGCGTCGTCGACCTCGGATTCTGGTCGTACACGACGGTCGTCGTGCGGGTCGATGAGCTCTTCGAGCCGGTCGTCGCCGATCTCGAGAGCCTCGAGCTGCGCTGGGTCGCGATCGAGCAGGTGGATGCCCTGCCCCTGCACCCCGGATTCGCGAGCTCGTGGCCCGCCCTCCGCGGGCAGCTTCCGACGCTCTAGTCGTCGCGCCCGGCCGCTCCGCCGAAACCGCCCCAGAGCGCGCCCTGGCCGTAACCGCCGGCGTAGCCGCTTTCGGAGTGGCTCGGTCGCCGGCCGCCACCCGGCCCCGAGCCGCTGGCCGTGAACGACAGTCCGGCCAGGACGAGGCCGATGATCAGCAGACCGATGCCCATCGGCGTCGAGTCGAGAACCGTGATGAAGACGACTCCGGCGACGAGCAGTGCGAGGCCGGTGAT
>NZ_JAUSMI010000050.1 GCF_030645145.1 Microcella sp.
CGCAGCTCGCCCGCCGCGCCGACCGGCACCACGGGAGACCGCGGGGTCACCGGCGGCACGGGCTGGTAGGCGGCGCCGAGCGCGGGCCGAGCATCCGCCTCGCCGCGATTCGGCCACAGGGCGAAGGCGCGCTCCGCCTGCGCGGTGATCGTGAGCGACGGGTTGACGCCGAGGTTCGCCGAGATCGCCGCTCCGTCGACGACGTGCAGGCCCTCATGGCCGAACACGCGGTGGTACGGGTCGACGACGCCGGTCGCGGGGGAGTCGCCGATGGGGCATCCGCCGAGGAAGTGCGCCGTCATCGGCACGTCGAAGACCTCGCTGATGCCCGACTGCGCGAATCCGCTCATGTGCTTCGCCATGAGGCCGTACGCCTCGTTCGCCTCGGGCAGGTAGGTCGGGTTCGGCTCCCCGTGCCCCTGACTCGATCGCAGCCGGAACCGCCCGAACAGCCCGCGCCCAGCGCGCACCGTGAGCGAGTTGTCGCGGTTCTGCATGACGAGGCCGACGATCGTGCGCTCGCTCCAGCTGCCGAGGCCGACGACCATCGACGCGACGCGGGCGGGGTGGCGCAGCAGCTGGCCGATCCACAGCAGCCAGCGCGGCGTGCGGCGACCGCCGGGAACGGCGAGCGTCGCGAGCAGCGCGAGAGCGTTCGAGCCGTGGCCGTAGCGGCAGGGCTCGATGTGCGTGTGCTCGTCGGGGTGGATCGACGACGTGATCGCGACGCCCCGCGTCATGTCGACGCCGCGCGCGTGACGCAGGGCGGTGGATGCTCCGCCGAGGGCCTCGGAATTCGTGCGCGTCAGCTCGCCCAGCCGGTCGGAGATCCCCGGCAGATGCCCCTCGGCCTTCATGCGGTGCAGCAGCTGCTGGGTGCCCCACGCTCCCGCGGCGACGACGACCTGGTCGGCGGTGAGCGTGCGCTCGGAGCGGCGGCCCTTCCCGGTGCGGCGGGTGGTGACGGTGTACCCGCCGCCCGGTCGAGGCGCGACGCGCGTGACGGTCGTCAGCGGCTGCACGACCGCGCCCGCCGACTCAGCCAGGTGCAGGTAGTTCTTGACGAGCGTGTTCTTCGCGTTGTGCCGGCAGCCCGTCATGCACTCGCCGCACTCGAGGCAGCCGCGGCGCGCGGGGCCGGCTCCGCCGAAGAAGGGGTCGGGCGCCTCGACGCCCGCGCCCTCGCCGAAGTACACCCCGACCGGGGTCAGGTGGAAGCTCTCGGGCACGCCCAGGTCGGCGGCGACCTTCTGCATGATCTCGTCGGCGGGCGTGATCGTCGGGTTGAGCGCGACGCCGAGCATGCGGCTCGCCTGGTCGTAGTAGGCGTCGAGCTCGGCCTTCCAGTCGGTGATGTGCGCCCACTGCCGGTCGTGGAAGAACGCGTCCGAAGCCGGACGGTAGAGCGTGTTGGCGTAGACGAGCGAGCCGCCGCCGACGCCAGCGCCGGCCAAGATCATGACGTCGTCGAGCAGGTGGATGCGCTGGATGCCCAGCAGGCCGAGCGCGGGCGCCCAGAAGAACTTGCGCAGGCTCCAGGAGTTCTGGGCGAACTCGTCGTCGGCGAAGCGGCGGCCCGCCTCGAGCACCGTCACGCGGTAGCCCTTCTCGACGAGGCGTAGCGCGGCGACCGAGCCGCCGAAGCCGGAGCCGATGACGATGACGTCGTGGTGGTCGGGGTGTTGGTCGGGGCCGTAAGACCCTGGGTCGGTCGCGCGGTGCGACTCGGGCGCGGTCGGGCGTGCGCCGAGCATCCTCAGCCCCTCACGTAGCTGGCGATCGTGGCGACCGCCGCGGGAAGCGCGCCCGCGGAATCATCGCCGGCGAAGCGCGTCAGGCGCTCGGCGGTCACGTGCGCCGTGCGGTTGTCGACCGACCAGAGCGGTGTGGGGGTGGGATGCCACGGCCCGTGGCCGACCGTGCGCTCGACGTGCGCGGGGTCGAGCAGCAGGGCGTTGTGCACCACGCCGATGCCGCTGCCGACCTCGTGCACCTCGTGCCCCGGGAACGCTCCCCATGTCGCGCCGGGCATGCCGAAGAGCGGGCCGACCCAGCAGTTGACGCCGACCGTGCCGTACTCGAGGGTCGCGATCGCCGCGTCGAGGGCTCCGCGGAGGGCGCGGCGCGTGCGCGGGTGGATCACGATGCCCGCACCGAGCGTCCCCGCGAGGCGGCCGTTGCAGAACGCGACCGCGGCGTCGAGGAAGGCCGCCGGGTCGACGACGCCGTCACGGGCGGGCGCCGACGGCACGCGCACGACGCCGAGCACGGGCCCGAAGACCTCGGTCGTGAAGAGCGGCTCGGTCTCGTCGGCGGGGTCGAGATGGTCGACGAGGGCGCGCGCGGCGGCGGGGTCTCCGCCGAGGCTCACGGCGTCGGGGTGGCCGGCGACCGCGGCGTCGCGCCGTTCGGCCGCTCCGGGGTAGTAGGCGGGGCGAACGGGTGCGGCCGCGAGGTGCCCGCGGAGCTTCGCGACGAGCGCGTCGGCGTGCTCCCACTCGGCGGGGATCACGACGAGCTGCGTCGCGATGCAGTTGAAGCCCGAGTTGTGCAGGCGCTCGGTCGCGATGCCGCGGGCGACGGTGTCGAGGTCGTCGTCGGTCCAGCGGTCGCGACCGCGCGCGCCGTCGGCCCCGCCCGGGACGACGATGACCGGGCCGACGCCGCCGAGCTCGCTCGTGATCGGCTTGTCGAGGATCGGCCGCCGCCCCAGGCGGCGCGCCTCGCGGTCGGGGCCCGCGCCGAACACGATCGTGTCGTGGCTCGCGCGGCTGCCGGTGATGTGGATGCGGTCGACGTCCGGGTGGTGGATGAGCGCCTGCCCGACCTCGTGGTCGCCCTCGACGATGCGCACGAGGTCGCGCTCGATCGCGGGAGCGAACGCCGCGCGCAGGGCTTCGCCCACGTGCGCGTTCACGGGGTTGAGCTTCACGACCGCGGCGCTCGCCTCCTGATACAGGGCGGTCAGCACGTCCAGGGCCGGGATGCCCGTGATGTTCCCGGCGCCGAGCACCGCCGTGACCAGGGGCGCGCGATCACGATCGCGGAGGGCTCCCGCGATGCCCGCACGGGCATCCTCGATGCTCACGCCGCGGCGGAGCCAGACGTCGGCGGAGTACCCGGGGAGCACGGCGTCCTTCGGCAGGTACGGGAAGGCGCGGATCGCGACGCGGCCCTGCGGGGCGCGGTCGACGCGACGGTCGGTGAAGGGGGAGCCGCCCCGCTCGATCGTGCGGAGGGTCTTCTCCAGCGCGCTCGTCGCGGTGATGACGGCGTAGGGGCCGCTCGACCACTCCTCGCCGGCGGCAGGGCTGCTCGGGTCGATCTGCTTCACGGCGCACGCGGCGGCGACCCAGTCGGCGGCGGCCGCGGCGGTGGCGCGGCGCAGCTCGGGCAGCAGGGCGCGCTTGGTGGCGAGGTCGCTCGCGACCCAGGAGGCCGCGCCTCGACGGAGCGCGGTGAGGTCGGCGTCGAGTGCGGAGGGGAGCTCGTGGGTGCGCGTCGCGGCGTCGCTCACGTCGGCTCCTTCCTTCCGCGTCGTCGGTGAGCGCGGATGAGTCGAGCGTACGACGGCGAAGCCGAGACGGCACCCGATCTAGCCCTCGGTGGCGCGTAGCCCGCGCTCGGGTGCCCCCAGCTGCTCCGAGAGCTCTCGGGCAATCTTCGCGACGACGCGACCCGCGGCATCCAGGTGCTCGCCGAGGCGATGCTTCGGGGCGCTGACGTTGATGGCGGCGATGACGGTGCCGCGGAAGTCGAAGACGGGGGCCGAGACGCCGACGACGCCCGCCTCGAACTCCTCGTCGACCTTCGCGTAGCCCTGTCGTCGGATGCGCGCGATCTCGGCGAGGAACGCCTCGACGTCGGTCACGAGCGACGCGCCCGGAACGGGCTCGGAGGGCGAGGGGGATCCGAAGGCCGTCGCCACGGGGGCGCTCGGGCTCGTGATGGCGCGGTCGTGGCCGTGCACCTCGTACCACTCGCGCAGGTTCTGCTCGGTCCAGCTCGAGACGAGCACGCGCCCGGCAGAGGTGTTCCAGGCGGCCGTGCTCACGCCCTCCCAGCCGACGCCGCGGAAGGCGTACTCGCTCATCTCGCTCACGAGGGTGAGCACGGTGCCCGAGCGCAGCACGCACAAGTGGGTCGTCTCATGCGTCGCGCGCACGACGCGGCGCAGGAACGGCAGGGCACGAGTGACGAGCTGTGCCTCGCGCGTGCGGGCGGCGAGCGCGTAGAGCTGGTGCCCGAGCCGGTACTGCAGGGTGTCTGGGTCCCTCTCAATGAGTCCCGCGTCGGCGAGCGTTGCGAGGGTGCGCGAGACGACCGCCTTGTCGCGATCGGCGAGGGCGGCGACGCGACTGACGCCGAGACCCCCCGCGCTCACGCTCTCGGGCGTCGCGAGCAGCTCGAGCAGCTCCAGGTCGCGCTGCAGCCCGGCGGAGTTGCGCCGGGGTGCGGCGGCGGGGCCCGAAGTCGTGCTCGGCATGGCGCGAGCCTAGCCCCGGTGTTGCCATACTGACAACTAGCGTTGACGAAATGATCCAGTCCGACCTACCGTGACTCAACCGCCCACCCCGGGGCGCGATCGCTCGACGCTGAGTGAGGAGCACGTGTGACCCCGTTCGATCTCGCCGGCCTGCTGACCTTCTGGTCGCGCCGCTGGGACGACATCCTCGAGCTGATGGTCGAGCACCTCGTCGTCGTGCTCATCTCCCTCGCGATCGCGATGGTCATCGGCGTCATCGTCGGCATGCTCACCTGGAACAAGCCGATCCCCGCCGCGATCGTCATCGCGGCCGCGGGCGTCGCGCTCACCATCCCGAGCCTCGCCCTCCTCGCACTGCTCATCCGGCCCTTCGGCCTCGGCTGGACGAGCACCGTCATCGCACTGACCTTCTATTCGCTCCTGCCCATCGTGCGCAACACGATCGTCGGCCTCCGCGAGGTGCCGCCGAGCGTCCTCGAGTCGGCGATGGGAATGGGCATGGGTCCGATCAAGCGCATGATGAGCATCCAGCTGCCCATCGCGTGGCCGATCATCCTCACGGGCGTACGCGTCGCCGCCCAGCTGACCATCGGCATCGCCGCAATCGCGGCCTACGTCGCCGGGCCCGGTCTCGGCACTCTCATCTTCAACGGCCTCTCGTCGCTCGGATCGAAGAACGCGCTCAACTTCGCGCTCACCGGCACGCTCTGCGTCATCATCCTCGCGCTCGTGGTCGACGCCGCCTTCGTCCAGATCACTCGCCTCACCACCTCAAGGGGTCTCCGTGCCTGAATCGACCGACACCGCCCTCACGCAGATCGCGAGCCGCACTGACGGCGCCCGCATCGTTCTCGACCGAGTCAGCAAGGTCTACCCCGGGCAGGACGCCCCCGCCGTCGAGGAGTTCTCGATGGTCGCCGAGCCCGGCGAGCTCATCATGTTCGTCGGCCCCTCGGGCTGCGGCAAGACCACGACGATGAAGATGATCAACCGCATCATCGAGCCCTCGAGCGGGTCGATCACGATCGACGGCCGCGACATCCTGTCGCTCGATCCGAGCGAGCTGCGCCGGCACATCGGTTACGTGATCCAGCAGATCGGGCTGTTCCCGCACATGACGATCGCCGAGAACATCGCGGTCGTGCCGAAGCTGCTCGGCTGGAGCAAGCAGCGCACCGCCGAGCGCATCGACGAGTTGCTGCAGACGGTGCAGCTCGACCCCGGAACCTTCGCTCACCGCTACCCGCGCCAGCTCTCGGGCGGCCAGCAGCAGCGGGTCGGCGTCGCGCGCGCGCTCGCCGCCAACCCGCCCGTCATGCTCATGGACGAGCCCTTCGGCGCGACCGACCCCATCACGCGCGAGAAGCTGCAGGCCGAGTTTCTGCGCCTGCAGGAATCGATCGGCAAGACGATCATCTTCGTCACTCACGACTTCGATGAGGCCATCAAGCTCGGCGACCGCATCGCCGTGCTGAGCGAGCGCTCGCAGATCGAGCAGTTCGACACGCCCGCGGCGATCCTCGCTGAGCCGGCCAACGCCTACGTGCGCTCGTTCATCGGCCATGGGGCGGCATTGAAGCGGCTCGCCCTCATCCCGGTCGAGACCGCGGTGCTCGGCGCAGCATCCGCCGCCGTCGACCACCACCGCATTGCGACCGATGACAGCCTGCGCGATGCGCTCGACCTGCTCATCGTGACGGGTGCCCCCGCGATCGGCGTCGTCGACCGGTCGGGCTCGCTCGTCGGGTCGCTGACGGTCGAGCGCATCTCGACGGCGCTGGGGGCGGATGCCACGGCGCTCGCCGCGACGCGCTCCGACGAGGGGCGGCCCGCGTGACCGTCTCGACCGCCACGACCGCGATCTCGACCGCGTCGGCCGCACGCCGGACCGACCGCCGCATCCGCATCGCCCGGCGGGCGGCGACTCCCGTCATCGTCGTGCTCTCGCTCGGCGGCCTGCTGCTGTGGCTGTCGACGCTGGAGCTCGACTCGATCGAGCAGCGGACGCTCAACTGGGACTACATCGCTCTGCGCACCGGCGAGCATCTCAACCTCACGATCGTGGCGTCGATCCTCGTCGCCGTGCTCGCGATCCCGACAGGCATCCTGCTGAGCCGAACGAGATCGCGTGCAGCTCGGGGCTTCGTGCTCGGGCTCGCCAACGTCGGCCAGGCGACGCCCGCGGTCGGCGTCGTGATCCTCCTCGCCATCATCTGGCAGACCGGTTACACGACCGCGCTCGTCGCGCTCGTCATCTACTCGTTCCTGCCCGTGCTGCGCAACACGATGATCGGCCTCGAGCAGATCGACCCCTTCGTCAAGGAGTCGGCGCTCGGCATGGGCATGACGAGCGGCCAGGTGCTGCGGCGCATCGAACTACCGCTCGCGGTGCCCGTGATCCTCGCTGGTCTGCGCACCTCGCTCGTCTTCTGCGTCGGCGTCGCGACGATCGCGACCTTCATCAACGCCGGCGGGCTCGGCGACATGATCGTCAACGGCCTCAAGCTCCAGCGTTTTCCCGTACTCGTGACCGGCGCCGTGCTCGTGGCGAGCATCGCGCTGCTCATCGACTGGGTCGCAAGCGTCGTCGAAGACGTGCTGCGCCCGAAAGGCGTGTAGCGACGACGCTGCTCGCCCGCACTTCGAAAAGCACCGCCCACCCGCATCACCAAGGAGAACACATGCGCACTCGCACCACAGCTCTGGTGGCCCTCGCGGCCGCCTCGAGCCTCGTCCTCGCCGGCTGCTCCGCCGGCGCCGAGGCCCCCGTCGCCGAGGAGGAGCAGCTCGTCTCGGGCCTCACCGGCACGATCGGCTCGAAGGACTTCTCAGAGCAGTACATCCTCGCCCACCTCACGAGCCAGCTGCTCAACGCGTACGGCGCCGACACCGACGTCAACACGCAGGTCGTCGGCTCGGCCAACGTGCGCACGGCGCTCGAGAGCGACGAGTTCCTCGGCTACTGGGAGTACACCGGCACGTCGTGGATCACGTATAACGGCAACACGGCTCCCGTCGTCGGCGCCGAGGCCCAGTTCGAGGCGACCAAGGAGGCCGACGCGGCCAACGGCATCGCGTGGCTCGATCCGGCGCCGCTGAACAACACGTACGCGTTCGCGATCCGCGCCGACAAGGCCGAGGAGCTCGGCGTCTCGTCGCTCAGCGACATCGCAGGCCTCCCCGTCGAGGAGCAGACGTTCTGCATCGAGAGCGAGTTCTCGACGCGTGACGACGGCTTCCCGGGTCTCGTCGAGGCCTACGGCATCGACGTGCCGGCCGAGAACGTGGCGCTGCTCGACACGGGCGTCATCTACACGGCGACCGCCGAGGGCACCGACTGCAACTTCGGCGAGGTGTTCGCGACCGACGGCCGCATCGCCGCGCTCGACCTGGTCGTTCTCGAGGATGACGAGGCGTTCTTCCCCGTCTACCAGGCTGGCTTCACGCTCAAGCAGGAGGTGCTCGACGAGTACCCGGGCATCTCCGAGGTCATCGCGATGTTCGCTTCGAAGCTCACCGACGCCGAGATGCAGCGCCTCAATGCGCTCGCCGACGTCGACGGTGAGGACCCGGAGGACATCGCTCGCGACTGGCTCGAAGAGCAGGGCCTGATCTAGTCATGGCCTTCACCCTCCAGATCGGCGAGAGCTTCGTCGGAGACGGCGTGAACGCCGCGCACGTCAACACGGTCCTCGGTGATCGGGAGGGCCCCGCCGGGGTGGCGTGGGCGACAGCCCTCGCCACCCCGAGCGCGGGACACGTCCCGTTCGTCACAGTGCTGCGGCCCTCTCTTCCTGTGAAGCCGCTCACCCTCTTCGTCACGAAGGCCGCCCCGGCCAGCGATGCGCACGGCCTCCTCATCTGGGGGCCCGCGCAGGCCGGTGTCGCCGCCGGTGTCGCCGACGCGCTCGCCGAGGGCGTCATCCCGCTCGAGCACGCCGACAGCCACTGCATCATCGCCGCGGTCTGGGTGAACCCCGCCGCCGACGACGCCGACGCCGTCTTCGCCCACAATCGGCTCTCCGCCTTCACGGCGCTGCGCAACGGGGCCGAGCGCCTCCCGAGCGCCGACGATGTGATCGCCGCGCGTCACCACCCCGCCAACCCCTTCTACTCCCCGCAGAGCTGAGCCGATGAAGATCACCGCGATTCGCCTGACCAGGCTGAATCTTCCCCTCGACCCGCCGTTCAACGCGGCCTGGGATCCCGAGCCGCGCCGCGCCTTCCCGGCCACTCTCGTCACGGTCGAGACCGATGAGGGCGTCACGGGCTACGGCTCGGGCGACACCATGGACGGCTTCGAGGCCTACGAGCACCTCTTCGTCGGCACCGATCCGCTGCAGATCATCAACCAGGTGCGCCGCATCGAGACGATCAACTTCCATGGCGGCCGCTACTGGCCGCTCGAGGCGGCGATCTGGGACATCATCGGTCAGGTGGCCGGGATGCCCGTCTCCGTCCTCTTCGGAGGAGCACGCGACAGACTCCCCGCCTACGCCTCGAGCGGCGAGCTGCTGAGCCCCGAGGCTCGAGCCGAGTCGGCGCTCGCCGCGAAGGCGGTCGGCTTCCGCGCGATGAAGATCCGCATCGCGCGCGACCGGCTCTCCGAGGGCGTCGCCGCTGTGCGCGCCGCGCGCGCGGCGGTCGGCGACGACTTCGACCTCATGGTCGACCTCAATCAGATGTGGCGCATGTCGGGCGACATTGACCACGCCCTCCCACTCGCGAAGGTGCACCGCCTCGCGGCAGAGCTCGCCGAGCTCGGGGTGCTGTGGCTCGAGGAGCCCCTGCCCCAGGTCGACGTACCGGGCGCCCAGCGCGTGCGCGCGCAGACGGGCCTGCAGCTCTCAGGCGGCGAGATGGTCCGCAGCCTGCCCGAGATGATGGCCCTCATCGAGCAGGACGCCTTCGACATCTACCAGCCCGACGTGGCCCTCGCGGTCGGCATGTACCGCGCGCGACAGGTCGCCGAGTCGGCGAACCTTCGCCATCGCTTCTTCACTCCGCACACGTGGACGAACGGTCTCGGCCTGCTCGCCAACCTTCACGTCGCCGCGGGCGTCGACGCCGGCCCGTACCTCGAGTTCCCGTACGACCCGCCGGGGTGGACCCCGGAGCGCCGCGACTTCTTCATGACGCCCATCACGATCGACGCGCATGGCGATGTCGTCGTCCCCGACCGTCCGGGGCTGGGCGTCGTGATCGACCACGACGCCGTCGCGCACTACACGGTCTGAGAGGCTCACGGTCATGACGAACTGGCATGAGGCCGCGGCCGCACTGCGCCCCGAGACGCGATTGCTCATCGACGGCGAGTTCCGCCCCGCCGCCGATGGTGCGACCTTCGACACGATCGCCCCGCGCGACGGTCGGCTGATCGCGAGCGTGAGCGCAGCATCCGACATCGATGTGGATGCCGCGGTGCGGTCGGCGGCCGCCGCGTTCGAGTCGGGCGTGTGGTCGCGCTCTGATCGCCGCCACCGTCAGCGCGTGCTGCTGCGCCTCGCCGAGCTCATGCTCGAGAACCTCGACGAGCTCGCGCTGCTCGAAGCCATCGATTCGGGTCACCCGATCGGCGACGCGCGCCGGGTCGACGTGCCCAACGCCGCGCGTGTCGTGCGCTGGTACGCCGAAGCGATCGACAAGGTCTACGACGAAGTGGCGCCCGCGCCGGAGAGTGCGCTCGCGCTCGTCACGCGGGAGGCGCTCGGCGTCGTCGGCGCGGTCGTGCCCTGGAACTATCCGCTCATCATCAGCTCGTGGAAGATCGCGCCCGCGCTCGCGATGGGCAATTCGGTCGTGCTCAAGCCGGCCGAGCTCACGAGCCTCTCGGCGCTCATGCTCGGGCGGCTCGCGCTCGAGGCGGGCATCCCGCCCGGGGTCTTCAACGTCGTGCCCGGGCTCGGTCCTGTCGCGGGGCAGGCGCTCGGCCGGCACCCGCTCGTCGACAAGGTCACGTTCACGGGCTCACCGGCGGTCGGCCGCGGATTCATGACCTACGCGGGCGAGTCGAACGGCAAGCAGGTGGCCCTCGAGCTCGGCGGCAAGTCGCCGCACATCGTGCTCGCCGACGCGGAGGACCTCGACGCGGCCGCGAGCGGCATCGCGTGGGGCATCTTCTACAATGCGGGCCAGACGTGCCACGGCGGCAGCAGGCTCATCGTCGACGAAGCCGTGCACGACGAGCTCGTCGAGAAGGTCGTCGCGGTCGGGCGCTCGCTCGTGCTCGGCGACCCGCTTGACGAGGCGACCCAGATCGGCACGATCGCGAGCGAGCGCCAGCTCGAGCGCGTGCTGGACTACGTGGCCATCGCCCGCAGCGAGGGCGCCACGGTCATCGGCGGCGACCGCGTCTCGCCGGTCGAGGGCGGCTACTACGTCGAGCCCACGGTCTTCGACGGCGTCGACAACCGCTCGCGCATCGGCCAGGAGGAGATCTTCGGGCCCGCGCTCGCCGTCACGACCGTGCGCGGTGCCGAGGAGGCTGTGCGCATCGCGAACGACTCGCCCTACGGGCTCGCCGCAGCCGTGTGGACGAGCAGCGTCACGACCGCGCATCGCGCCGCCCGAGCTCTGCGCGCCGGCACCGTCTGGGTCAACGCCTTCGACATCGCCGACGTCATCACGCCCTTCGGTGGCTTCAAGGCCTCCGGCTCGGGTCGCGACCGCTCGCTGCACGCGCTCGACAGCTACAGCGCTCTCAAGACCACCTGGATCCACCTCGGCGACGACCGTCTCTGACGGCCCGCCCCTTCGAATCGAGTGACGCACCTCATGACCAGCATCTCCCTCCCCACCGTTGGCTTCATCGGACTCGGCAACATGGGTTCGGGCATGACCCGCAATCTGCAGGCCGCGGGCTTCCCTCTCGTCATCACCGACATCCGCCGCGAGTCGGGCGACGCGCTCGTCGCGGGCGGCGCGGTCTGGGCCGACACGGCGGCGGATGTCGCTTCCGCCAGTGATGTCGTCATCACGATGCTGCCCACGCCGCGGCACGTGGACGCCGTGCTCTCGGGGCCGACCGGCCTTCTCGCAGGCGCCCGCGCTGGCCTCACCTGGGTCGACATGTCGACCTCGGTCCCCGAGGTCGCCGAGCGCGTGCGCGCCGCCCACCCCGAGCTCGTCGTTCTCGACGCCCCTGTGTCGGGTATGTCGGTCGGCGCCGCGAACGGCACGCTGCAGATCTTCGTCGGCGGCGACGCCGAGCACGTCGAGCGACTGCGCCCCGTGTTCGAGGCGATGGGCGACCCCGAGCGGATCATCCATGTCGGCGGTCACGGTGCGGGGTACGCCGTCAAGCTCATGATCAACCAGCTCTGGTTCTCGCACCTCGTCGCCACAGCCGAGGTGCTCGCGATCGGCGTCAAGGCCGGCGTCGACCTCGACGTGCTGCGCCGCTCGCTCATCGCGAGCCCCGCCAACAGCACGTTCGTCGAGCGCGACGTGCTCTCGGTGCTCGACCACGGCGACTATGACGAGGGCTTCGCGATCGCCCTCGCGTGCAAAGACCTCGGGCTCTCGATCGACCTCGCACGCTCGGTCGGCGTGCCCGCCGAGCTCAGTGGCCTCGTCGAGCAGATCTACCGCCGAGCTCGCGCCCAATACGGCGACCGTGCGGGGGAGATGACACCCATGAAGCTGTACGAAGATCTCATCGGCCAGGAGCTGCGCCTCGCCGGAGCCGACCGATGACCGGCCTCGCGCCCACGGGCCTCGCTCCGCTGCCCTCCCCGCTTGCACCGCAGTCGCTCACGCTCGACCCCAAGCCCACGGCGCACTTCGGGTGCGGCGCCGTGAGCATGACGGGTTCGGTCGCCGCCTCACTAGGCGCGCAGCACGCGCTCATCGTCACCGACTCCTTCCTCGCGACGACGCCTGTCGTCGCTGCCGTGCGCGCCTCGCTCGAGGCGGCCGGCATCACCGTGACGGTCTTCGACGGCGTCGCCCCGAACCCGACGACAACCGCGGTCGACGCGGGCAGCGATGCCGCCGCGGCCGCTGAGGCCGACCTCGTCGTGCCGGTCGGCGGCGGCTCGTCGATGGATGCCGCGAAGGGCATCGCGCTCGGCGCCGTCAATCCGCAGCGAGGCATCGAGCTCGACTACACCTCCTCGTTCGAGAACACCGCCCTGCCGATCATCGCCATTCCGACCACGGCTGGCACGGGCGCCGAGGTCAACGCCTTCGGCGTCATCACCGACGTCGTCGGGCACCGCAAGTTCTACGTCGGGCATGCGAGCGCCCTCGCGTACGCGGCGATCCTCGACCCCGAGCTGACGATCGGGCTCCCGCCCGGGCCCACGGCCGCCACGGGCATGGACGCGCTGACGCACGCGCTCGAGTCGTACCTCTCCGTGCGCGCGAATCCGTACTCCGACGGCATCGCCCTGCAGGTGATCTCGACCGTCGCTGAACACCTGCCGCGAGCCGTCGCCGACGGCTCCGACCTCGAGGCGCGCGCCGAGCTGCTGCTCGCGAGCCATGTCGCTGGCGTCGGTTTCTCGCACACGGGTCTTGGCCTCGTGCACGGCATCGCCCACCCGCTGGGCGGCCAGTTCAACATTCCGCACGGGCTCGCGCTCTGCATCGTCGTCGAGGATGTCCTGCGGTTCAGCCTCCAGGCGCGCCGCGCTCGCATCGCTCGCGTCGCCTTCGCGCTCGGCGTCGGCCGCACCGACGCGAGCGAAGCCGAGAACGCCGAGGCGGCGATCGTCGCCGTCGGAGAACTCGCTCGACGGGTCGGCATGACCGCGCCGCTGTCGGGCTTCGGTGTCACCGAGGAGGCTCTCTCGTCGCTCGCGCGCGACACGCTCGCCGACGCCGTGACGATCAACGCTCCCGTGCAGCCGCGCGAAGAGGACGTAGTCGAGATCCTTCGACGCGCCCTCTGAGCTCGACCGCCGCCGCCGCCACCACCACTCGAGAGACCATGACGACCGAGAACGAACTCCTGGCCCGCATCCCGACCGACCTCTATGTGGGAGGCGGATGGCGCTCCGCCTCCACCGGCGCCCGCTTCGACGTCATCGACCCCTCGACCGGCGAGCCGATCGCGAGCGTCGCTGATGCCTCACCGGAGGACGGCGAGGCGGCGCTCGCCGCCGCCCACGAGGCGCAGCGAGCGTGGAGCCGCACGCCCCCGCGCGAGCGAGCCGAGCTTCTGCGGCGCGCGTTCGAGCTCGTCACCGAGCGCGCCGACGACTTCGCGCTCGTGATGACGTTGGAGATGGGCAAGACGCTCGCCGAGTCGCGCGGAGAGGTCGCGTACGGCGCGGAGTTCCTGCGCTGGTTCTCGGAGGAGGCCGTGCGCATCTCGGGCCGGTACTCGACCGCCCCGGACGGGCGCAACCGACTGCTCGTCACGAAGCGACCCGTGGGGCCCAGCCTGTTCATCACGCCGTGGAACTTCCCCCTCGCGATGGCGACGAGGAAGATCGCGCCCGCGCTCGCGGCCGGGTGCACCTCGGTTCTCAAGCCCGCGGCGCTCACGCCGCTCACGGCACTCCTCTTCGCCGACGTGCTGCATGAGGCGGGCATCCCCGCGGGAGTCGTCAACGTCATCCCGACCACGCGGGCGGGCGCCGTCACCGGGCCGCTCATCGCGGACAGTCGTTTGCGCAAACTCTCGTTCACCGGCTCCACCGAGGTGGGCCGACGACTCATCGCCGACGCGGCACCCCAGGTGCTGCGCGTCTCCATGGAGCTCGGCGGCAATGCCCCGCTCATCGTTTTCGATGACGCCGACCTCGATCAGGCGGTCGATGGCGCGATGCTCGCCAAGCTGCGCAACGGCGGTGAGGCATGCACGGCCGCCAATCGCTTCATCGTGCACGAGGCCATCGCGGAGGAGTTCACGGCGCGACTCGTCGAACGGATGAGTGCCCACACCGTTGGTCGGGGAACGGACGCTGCCTCTCGTATCGGCCCGCTCGTCGACGCCGCCACTCGCCATAAGGTCCAGCAGCTGGTCGACGGAGCTGTGTCGGAGGGCGCCCGGGTCGCGCTCGGCGGCGCGCCCCTCGACGGCCCCGGCTACTTCTACCCGCCGACGGTGCTCGTCGATGTGCCCGCCCATTCCGGGATCCTGCGTGAGGAGATCTTTGGCCCTGTCGCCCCGATCGTCACGTTCTCGACGGAGGATGAGGCGATCTCGCTGGCGAACGCGACCGAGTACGGGCTCGTTGCGTACGTTTTCACGCGCGACCTCGATCGAGGACTTCGCATCGCCGAGGAGCTCGAGGTCGGGATGCTCGGTCTCAATGCGGGAGTGATCTCCAACCCCGCGGCACCGTTCGGAGGCGTCAAGCAATCGGGGCTGGGGCGCGAGGGCGGATTCGAGGGGATCGAGGAGTATCTCGAGACGCAGTACATCGGAATCAGCGACCCGCAGGCGACGAAGCCCTAGTCTTTCGCGGCTGTACGCCCGCAAAGCCGACCGTGGAATGATGCGCGCATGTCTCGGATCCTCGCCGTCGCGCCCGTGCTGCCTGAGAACGTGCACGAGCAGCACGAGATCACGGCAGAGCTCGGCGCGCGCCTCACCGGCGACCGCGCGGCGCGCTCGGTGCTCGAGCGGGTGCATGCCGCGAGCGGCATCAAAACGCGGCACCTCGCGCTGCCGCTCTCGCGGTACGCCGAACTCGACTCGTTCAGCGAGACCAACGCGCTCTTCATCGAGCTCGCTCTGCCGCTCGTCGAACGGGCGGTGAGCATCGCGCTGCGCGAGTCGGGCTTGCGGGTGGAGGATGTCGACCACCTCTTCTTCACGACCGTCACGGGCGTGCAGGCCCCCTCCCTCGACGCGATGCTCGCGACGTCGCTCGGGTTCCGCTCCGACCTGAAGCGCGTGCCGAGCTTCGGGCTCGGATGCGTCGCCGGCGCCGCCGGGATCGCGCGCGTCTCCGACTACCTGGCCGGGCATCCCACCGGGGTCGCACTTCTCGTGAGCGTCGAGCTGTGCTCGCTGACGCTGCAGTGGTCGGATCAGTCGATGGCCAACGTCGTCGGCACCGGCATCTTCGGCGACGGGGCCGCCGCGGTCGTCATGACGGGCGACGCGCACCCCGCGGCCGTCGCCGCCGGAGCGAGCAGGCCGCGCGTGATCGGCAGCCGCAGCGCTCTGTACCCCGACAGCTCCGAGATGATCGGCTGGCAGATCGGGTCGACCGGGTTCACGCTCATGCTCGCCGCGGGCGTTCCGGCCCTCATCGACGGGCACTTCGCCGCGGGGGTCGACGCACTGCTCGCGGAGGCCGGGATCGGGCGCTCGGACGTCGATCGGTGGATCGCCCACCCGGGCGGCCCGCGCATCCTCGAATCGTTCACGGCGGCGCTGAACCTGCCACCCGCCGCGCTCGACACCTCGTGGGAAGTCATGGCGCGCACCGGCAACCTCTCGTCGGCCGCCGTGCTGCACGTGCTCGCCGCGGTCGGCGACCAGACCGCGGGCACGCGCGCCGTGCTCTTCGCCCTTGGCCCCGGCGTCACCGCCGAGCTCGTCCTCCTGGAGTGGTCATGAGCGTCATCCTGTACTCGCTGCTCGTGCTCGCGACCGGCGTCGAGCGCCTCGTCGAGCTCGTCATCTCGAAGCGCCATGCGGCCGCGGCCTTCGCGCGCGGCGGGGTCGAGCACGGCCAGCGGCACTTCCCCTGGATGGTGCTCCTCCACACCGGGCTGCTCGTCGCGTGCGTCGCCGAGGTCGTGCTGCTCGACCGTCCGTTCATCGGTGCGCTCGGCTGGCCCATGCTCGTCATCGCGCTGCTCTGCCAGGCTGGCCGCTACTGGGTCATCGCGTCGCTCGGCGAGCAGTGGAACACGCGCGTCATCGTCGTGCCGGGCGCGACCCGAGTCACGCGCGGCCCGTACCGCTTCGCCTGGCTGCGCCACCCCAACTACTGGATCGTCGCGATCGAGGGCATCGCGCTGCCGCTCGTCCACACCGCGTGGGTGACCGCGCTCGTCTTCACGGTGCTCAATACCGTGCTGCTGCTCGGCTTCCGCATCCCCGTCGAGAACCGCGCGCTCGCGGCGCTGCGCACGGCGTCATGACTGCGGCCGACGTCGACGTCGTCATCGCGGGCGGCGGCCCGGTCGGGCTCGTCCTCGCGCTCGAGCTCGAGCGCCGCGGCCTGCACGCCGTCGTGCTCGAACCGCGGACGGGCGAGATCGACAAGGCGTGCGGCGAGGGCATCATGCCAGGTGGGCTCGCCGCGCTGCACCGCCTCGACGTCGACCCGCCGGGCCATGCGATCAGAGGCATACGGTACGAGGATGCCCGGGGCGCGGTCACGCATCGCTACCGCTCCCGAGAGGGACGCGGCGTGCGCCGCACCGCGCTGAGCGCGAGCCTGCGGGCGGCGGTCGCGGCGCGCGGGCTCGAGCTGCGACCCGAGAAGGTCGAGCACTTCGTGCACGACGACCTCGGGGTCTCGGTCAACGGGCTGCGGGCGCGGTGGCTCGTGGGCGCCGACGGTCTGCACTCGCGCGTGCGCAGCGAGGCCGGACTCGGAGATGCCGATCGCGGCATGAAGAGGTTCGGCCTGCGGCGCCACTACGCGATCGCTCCGTGGAGCGACGTCGTCGAGGTGACCTACGGCCCCGACTGGGAGCTCTACGTCACGCCCGTCGACGACACGACCGTGGGCGTGGCGGTGCTCGGCCCGAAGGGCGTCGACCTCGAGGCCGCGATCGCCGCGCACCCCGGGCTGCGCGAGCGGCTCGCGGGCGTCGACGTCGCCTCCGAGCTGCGCGGCGCGGGCGCCCTCCGCCAGCGCACCCTCTCGCGCTCGACCGGGCGCATCGCCCTCGTGGGCGACGCCTCCGGCTACGTCGACGCGATCACAGGCGAGGGGATGCGCGTCGGCTTCGCGCAGGCCGAGGCGCTCGCTGACTGCCTGGCGCGCGACGACCTGCCGGCCTACGAGCGGGCGTGGGCGCGGTCGACGCGCGACTTCCGACTGCTGACCGAGGGGCTCGTGCGCCTCGCGAGCTCGCCCGCCCGCCCGGCGATCGTGCCGGCCGCACGTGCGATGCCGTGGCTCTTCGGCGCGATCGTCGAGCGCCTCGCGCGGTAGCGGGGTGCCCTGCGGTGCGCCTGCGGCCGCGGCCTCAGCGGCGCGGCTCAGGCGGCGGGCTCGACCGCGGCGGGCAGCCCGAGCAGCGATCGCAGCTCGTCCGTCGTCGACGCGACGAGCGCCGCATGCGCGCGCTCGGCATCCGTGCCATAGCCCCATTCCACCGCGATCGTCGGCACGCCGTGCTCGGCCGCGCCCTCGATGTCGTGGATGCGGTCGCCGACCATCACGACGTTCGTCAGGTCGACGCCGAAGCCCTCGAGCCGGCGCAGGGCCTCCTCGACGACGTCGGCCTTCTCGCTGCGGGTCTCGTCGGCCGAGGCCCCGGTGATGACGGTGAAGCAGTGGGCGATCGTGAAGTGCTCGAGCATGAGCGTCGCCGGCAGCTCGGGCTTCGAGGTCGCGAGACTGAGCGGGATGCCCGCCTCGGCGATGTCCTGCACGAGCAGGCCCATGCCGGGGTAGAGGGCCGAGTCGTAGGCGCCGCGGTCGAGGTAGCGGGCGCGGTAGATCTCGAGCGCGCGCTCGGCGGTCGGCTGGTCCATTCCGGCGAGGTCTCGGAAGGAGTCCATGATCGGCGGGCCTACCCAGCGCAGGAGCTCCTCGTATGCCGGCACGGGCATCCCGAGCTGCTCGTAGGTGTAGGCGAGCGTGTCGGTGATGCCGGGCGCCGAGTCGGTGATCGTGCCGTCAAGGTCGAGGAGGATCGCCGAGAACGGCGGGCGGGGGGCGTCGGCTGCGGAAGTCATCGGCCCGAGCCTACGGGGCGGCGCTCAGAACAGCCGCGGAACCCCGTCGTCGAGCCCGCGCATCGCGTCGTAGTCGAGCAGCAGGCAGCGGATCCCGCGATCCTCGGCGAGCGTCCGCGCCTGCGGGGCGATCTCCTGCGCGGCGAAGACGCCGGCGACGGGGGCGAGGAGCGGGTCGCGGTTCATGAGCTCGAGGTAGCGGGTGAGCTGCTCGACGCCGTCGATGCCGCCGCGGCGCTTGATCTCGACCGCGACCGACCCTCCCTCGGCGTCGCGCGCGAGGATGTCGACCGGCCCGATCGCCGTCATGTACTCGCGGCGCACGAGCGCGTGGCCGGGGCCCAGCAGGTCGATCTGCTCGGCGAGGAGCTTCTGCAGGTGCGCTTCGACGCCGTCCTTCTGCAGGCCGGGGTCGAGACCGAGGTCGTGCGCCGTCTCGTGCAGCACCTCGTGCACGCTCACGACGAGCATGTCGGCAGTCTTCGCGTGCGTCACGCGCCACAGCTCGATGACGCCGGCCTCGCGCTGGTCGTCGTCGGGCTCCTCGACGGCGAGGGTGCACGGCGGGCTCATCCAGTTGAGCGGCTTGTACGAGCCCCCGTCGGAGTGCACGAGCAGGCTGCCGTCGTTCTTGTGGATGAGCAGGCGCGTCGCGAGCGGCAGGTGCGCGCTGAGGCGCCCGGCGTAGTCGACGGAGCAGCGGGCGATCACGAGGCGCACGAGGGTCGAGTCTAAGCGCGGCGCGTGCGGCTCATCCCCACAGCCCGGGGCGGCGCTCCTCGGCCACCGAATTGCCGCCGTCGACGACGATGAGCTGCCCGGTGATGTAGCTCGCGCCGGGGGAGGCGAGCCACGCGATCGCGCTCGCGACCTCGTCGGGCCGACCGCTGCGCCCGAGCGGGACGAGCCCGCCCTCGACGGCCTCCTGCTCCAGCTGCGACGCCGTCGCGATCCACCCGGGAGCGACCGCGTTCACGGTGATCCCGTGCCGCGCCTCGTCGACCGCGAGCCCCCGCGTCAAGCCCAGCACCCCGGCCTTCGCGGTCGCGTACCCGAGGTCGTCGCGCGCCGCCTGCAACGCCCCGGTCGTGCTCGCGACGGTGACGATGCGGCCCCACCCGCACTCGCGCATCCGCCCGATGACGGCTCGCGTCACGAGGAACACGCTCGTCAGGTTCACGTCGACCGCGCTGCGCCACTCGTCGAGGCTCATGCCGATGTCGCCGCGCGGGAACTCCTCGCCGACCGCGACCATGCCGGCGTTGTTGACGAGGATGTCCGGCTCGGCGCCCAGCGCGCGCAACGCCTCGATCGCGGCGTGCGCCGCACTCTCGGTCTCGAGCCGCGCGACGACGCCGGCGGCGTCGTGCCCCGCGTCCCGCAGCTCCTGCGCCCGCTGCTCGATGCGCTCGGTCGTCGCGGTCATGACGACGCGGGCGCCGCGCTGCGCGAGCTCGCGGGCCGTGGCGAAGCCGATGCCCTCGGCCGAGCCGCACCCGGTGACGAGCGCCGTGCGGCCGGCGAGGTCGAGCGAGGCGGGGAGGGGTGCGCCGGGGTGTGAGGCGGCGGGCGGGGAGGCGGCGAGCGGCGAGGTCGGTGAGCTCATGCGCTCATCCTGCCGCCGCTCCGATGCCGAATGCAGGCACAGGCGTGCGTGGTGGGCGCGGTCGCCCTGTAAACAGCGACGTCAGGGCCGTTGGTGACTGCATTCGGCAACGGCGGGGCCCGCTCGCGCTGTGGTGGTCGCACAACTCAGGAACCGACGGCTCGCGCGGGCGCAAGAACCCTGAGATCAGGGGAGCGGGGGCGGTGGCCTTCCTGAGTTGTGCACCGTGGGGGAAGTACCGCGGAGGAGCTCAGCCCGCGTTCGCCTCGCGCGACTCGGCAGCAGGTTCACTCGCGCCGGCCCCACCCGCCGAAGCCCCGCGCTCGCGCGCCGCGCCCGACGCGACCGCCGCGACGAGGATGAGCACGAGCACGACCCACAGCGCATTGAGCAGCCCGATCTGCTCGCCGAGGAACCCGATGACGGGCGGCCCGACGAGGAAGGCGAAGTACCCGACCGTCGCGACGGCGGCGACGGCGGCCGCGGCCCGGCGCGGGTCGTCGGCGGCGGCCGACATCCCGACGGGGAAGCCGAGCGACGAACCGAGCCCCCAGGCGAAGATGCCGAGCGCGGCGATGACCGGCTGCTCGACGGTGATGACGACGGCGAGCCCGGCGGCGGCGAGCACGGCCGACCCGCGCAGCACCGGCACGCGGCCGAAGCGGTCGAGCACCCACACTCCGGCGATGCGGCCGGTCGTCATCGCGACGGCGAAGATGCCGAACGCGAGGGCTCCGGTCGCCTCGTCGACGCCGCGGCCGTCGACGACGGCGAGAGCGAGCCAGTCGTTCGCCGACCCCTCCGCGAAGGCCATGCCGAGCACGATGAGGCCGATGAGCAGGATGCGCGGCTCGCGCCAGATGGACAGGCGCTCCTGCCACGTGGTGCGCTGCGGCCCCGGCCCGTCATCGTCGAGGCCGGGAAGCACCTCGTCCCGCGGCAGCAGCCGCACGACGAACAGGACGGCGACGATGAGCAGCACCCCGACGACGCCGGCGTGCCAGTCGACGCCGATGCCGAGGTCGGCGACCCCGGCTGCGGCGGCCGCGCCGATGACGGTGCCGATGCTCCAGGACGCGTGGAACCACGGCATGATCGCGCGGCCCTGGGCCTGCTCGACCCCCGCGCCCTCGACGTTCATGGCGACGTCGGTGATGCCCGCGCCCGCCCCGAACACGATGAGCGAGCCGAGCACGAACGCGTAGCTGCCGAGCGTCTGGGCGCCGATGCCGAGACCGATGAGCGCGACCGAGGTCGCGATGATGCCGAGCAGGATGACCCGGCGCGTGCCGAGGCGGGCGATGATGTGGCTCGACCCGAGCAGGCCGACGATCGACCCGGCGGCCATGCCGAAGATGAGGATGCCGAACTCGTCCGTCCGCACGTCGAGCGCGTCGCGGATGGCGGGCGTGCGCGCGACCCAGGTCGCCATGGTGATGCCGCTGAGCGCGAAGACCGCGAAGACGGCGAAGCGCCAGGGCGCGAGGCGGGGAGCGGTGGTCGGCGAGCTCACGCGGAACCTTTCGGAACGAGGGGGGTGGCGAGGCGAGGGGAGGCGCGGGGGCGGAGTTCGCGCGACCGCGCCCCGAGCATCCATCGATCGAATCGATTCGACACCCGAGTTCGACTACGCTAACAGCCGATGGCGACCCCGGCAAACCCCCCAGGCGACGGCACGAGGGCGACCCTCGCGCAGGTCGCCGCGCGCGCCGGAGTGAGCGCCTCGACCGCGAGCCTCGCCTTCAGCGGCGCGGGCCCCGTCGCCGACGAGACCCGCGAGCGCGTGCTCGCCGCGGCCCGCGAGCTCGACTACGGCGGGCCCGATCCGCGCGCCCGCAGCCTCCGCACCGGCCGCAGCGGCATCATCGCCGTCGTCATGGAGGACCGCATCCGCGTCGCCTTCCGCGACCCCATGGTCGTGACCCTCTTGGACGGCATCGCCGACGAGATCGGCAACGCCGGCTACAGCCTCCTGCTGCTGACCGACAGCCTCGAGCGCGCCGAGGGCGGCCTGCGCGACGCCCCGATGGATGCCGCTCTCCTGCTCGGCTGCAGCACCGACCTCGACCCCGCGGTCCGGGTGCTGAGCCAGCGCCAGGTGCCGCTCATCGGCGTCGAGGCCGAACCGCGCCAGGGGCTGCCCATGGTCGACATCGACAATCGCGCGGGCATGCGCCGCCTCGCCGAGCACCTCGCCGAGCTCGGCCACGAGCGCGTCGCCGTCATCACCCTCCCGATGGATCGCGATCACACCCGCGGCCCGCTCACGCAGGTCTGGCAGGACTCCTCCGTCGCCTACACGGGCCTCGAGAGGCTGTCCGGTGTGCGCGATGTGTTCCCGGATGCTCCCGCCGAGGTCGCCGCGGGCAGTCTTATCGAGGAGGGGCTCATCGCCGCCCGGGCGCTCCTCGACGCCGAGCCCGGCCTCACCGCCATCGTCGGACAGAGCGACCTCCTGGCGCTCGGCGCGATCCAGGCCGTCGAGGAGCGCGGCCTGCGCGTCCCGGAGGACATCAGCGTCGCGGGCTTCGATGGCGCCCGCATCGACGGCCTCAGCCGGCACCGACTGACGACCGTCGTGCAGCCGAGCGTCGAGAAGGGTCGCGCCGCGGCTCGGCTCGCGCTCGCGGCGCTCGCTGGCGAGCCGGTCGAGAACGTCGCGTTCACGACCGAGCTCCGCATCGGCGACACCACGGCCCCTCCCGGCCCGGCCTGAGCCTCCCCGCCGCGAATCCTGAGCGCCCACTGGACGCGCAGGAAGTCAACCCCGTGACGCGCCCGCGGTCGACCTGGCACCGTCAGAGGTCCATCGCGACGAAGGGATCCGACGATGAACAGCGAAGCGAAGCACAAGGGCGAAGAGCTCGGCGGCAAGATCAAGGAGGGCGTCGGCAAGGCGACCGACAACGAGCGCCTCGAGGCCGAGGGACGCGCCGACCAGACCGCCGCGAACCTCAAGCAGGCCGGCGACGACGTCAAGGACGCGTTCCGCTAACCAAGCCCCCCACGACAGCCGCGGCCTCCAGGTGGCCGCGACTGCCCCGGCGGGCGTTCGACCTCAGGGTCGGGCGCCCGCCTTCTTCATGCCCGGCGACGTCATGCCCGACGACCCTCCGCCGAGAACGGCTAGCGGGCCCCCGTCACGATCCACCGCTCTCCGCGCGCCCGAGCCCCGAGCGTCCCCGCGCGCGCCCCGAGGTACCCGAAGGTGAACGCCGCGAGCAGCGCCGGCAGCCCCGCGCCCGCGGCGAGCACGAGCAGCACGAGGTAGACGAGCAGATTGAGGATGCCCGTGACGGCGAGGTAGCGCCCGTCACCGGCTCCGATGAGGACGCCGTCGAGCACGAACACGAGCCCGGCGAGCGGCAAGCCGACCGCGAGGATCAGCAGGACGAGGGGGAGGGCATCCCGCACCCGCTCGTCGGAGGTCACGAGGATCGGGACCAGCGGCGCCGACGCGGCCACGAGCACGGCGAGGGCCGCGCCGACGAGCACGCCCCATCCGACGAGGCGGCGGGTGATGCGGTGCACGCGATCGACGTCGGACGCGCCGAGTCCGTGGCCGACGAGCGCCTGCCCGGCGATCGCGAGCGCGTCGAGGGCGAGCGCGAGGAGGCTGTAGACGGCGAACCAGACGTGCGTCGCGGCGAGCTCGACGGTGCCGAGGCTCGTCGCGACGAGCACGGTCGCGACGAGGGCGATACGCAGAGAGACGGTGCGCAGCAGCAGCCACGAGCCCGCGGCCATCGCGGCCCGCAGGCCCGCGGGCCCCGGTCGCAGCTCGGCGCCCTCCGCGCGGGCGCCCCGCACGACGACCCCGACGAGCACCGCCGCCATCGCCCACTGCGCGATGACCGTGCCGAGCGCCGAGCCCGCGACGCCGAGGCCCGCGCCGTAGATGAGGAGGGCGTTGAGGACGATGTTCGCGCCGAAGCCCCACGCCGCGACGACGAGCGGCGTGCGCGCGTCGTGCAGGCCGCGCAGCACGCCCGTCGCCGCGAGGACGAGCAGCATGCCGGGCACGCCCCACCAGGCGATGCCGAGGTACTCGAGCGCCGCGGCCTCGACCGGGGCGGCCGCCCCGAAGGCGCCGACGATCGCGGGCGAGGTCGGCAGCAGCACGACGAGCAGCACGAGGCCGATGCCGAGCGCGAGCCAGAGCCCGTCGACGCCCGCGGCGTGCGCGCCGGCCCGGTCGCCGGCTCCCAGCCGGCGCGCGACGGCCGGGGTCGTGGCGTAGGCGAGGAAGACGAGGAGGCCGATCGCCGTCTGGAGCACCGTCGAGGCGACGCCGAGCCCGGCGAGGGCATCCGCCCCCAGATAGCCGACCATCGCCGTGTCGGTGAGGACGAACAGCGGCTCGGCGACGAGGGCTCCGAGCGAGGGCACGGCGAGGCGCAGGATGTCGCGGTCGATCGCTCGCAGCCGGGGGCGCACGGGTCAACGCTAGGGCCGTGCGCAGCGCCCGCTCGCCGTGCCTTAGTATCTGCGTATGCATGCAGATACGCATGAGGACGAGCTCGACCCGTCCTCCCCGCTCGTCGACGTCGTCGCCGAGCTCTTCGGCCTCCTGGCCGATCCCACGCGCGTCCGGATCATCCTCGCCCTCGATGTCGACGAGCTCTCGGTGAACCACATCGCCGACATCGTCGATCGCTCGCCCGCCGCCGTATCGCAGCACCTCGCGAAGCTCCGGCTCGCCCGGCTCGTGACCGTCAGGCAGGAGGGCAACCGCGCCTTCTACCGTCTGCGCGACGAGCACGCCCGGCGACTCGTGCTCGAGGCGCTCCGCCAGGCCGAGCACGCCGTCTCGGACAGCCCGCGCCACCACGGGGAGCGCTGATCATGCTCGGGGTCCTCCGCCACCGGCGCTTCGCCGCCCTCTTCGCCTCGCAGGTCGCCTCGCTCGTCGGCACGGGCGTGCTCACCGTCGCGCTCGCGCTCGTCGCCGTCCGCATCGCGGGGGAGGACGCCGCGCAGATCATCGGCATTGCGCTCACGATCCGCATCGCGGCCTACGTCGTCGTGTCGCCGATCGCGAGCGCGCTCGTCGCGGGCCGGTCGAGCCGGGCCGTCCTCATCGGGGCGGATGCGGCGCGCGTCGTCATCGCGATCGGTCTCGTCCTCGCGACGGAGGCGTGGCACATCTACCTCGCGATCCTGCTGCTGCAGTCGGCGTCGGCGGTCTTCACGCCGACGTACCAGGCGGTCATCCCGGAGGTGCTGCCCGACGAGCGCGACTACACGACCGCGCAGTCGCTCTCGCGTCTCGCCTACGACCTCGAGTCGCTCCTGAGCCCCGTGATCGCCGCGGTGCTCGTCCTCGTCCTTCCGCCCAATGCACTCTTCGCCGTGACGGCCGCGGGCTTCGCGGTCTCGGCGCTCGCCGTGGCGCTCTCGCGCATCAGCCAGCGCGCCGGCGCGGCGGGCGAGCCGTTCTCGTCGCGCCTTACGCGCGGCCTGCGCCTCATGGCCCGGATGCCCGCGGTGCGGTTCCTCGCCGTGCTCGACGCGGTCACGGCCACGGTCTACGCCACGGTGCTCGTGACGACGGTCGTGCTGCTCGTCGTCATCGGCGCCGCCGACGTCGACGACCCGTCGGGGCCGCTCGCCGTGGCGCTCGTGGCGTTCGGCGTCGGATCGATCGCGGTGGCGCTGGTGCTGCCGCGCATCCTCGACCGCGTCAGCGACCGCACGGTCATGGCGACCGGCGCGTCCGTCGTGCCCGTCGCGCTCGCGGCGACCGCGTCGCTCGCCGTGACGGGGGCGCTCACGCTGCCGCTCGTCATCGCGCTGTGGTTCGTGCTCGGCGCCGCGAGCTCGGCGATCAGCACGCCGAGCGCCCGCATCATCCGACGCGAGGTCGAGCCCGACGACCGGCCGGCCGTCTTCGCCGCGCGGTTCTCGAGCTCGCACGCCTGGTACGCCGTGACCTACCCGATCGCTGGCCTCGTCGGGTCGGCCGCGGGGCCCGCCGCCGCGACCGCCGTGCTCGCGATCGTCGCCCTCGGCGCGCTCGCCGCGGCGCTCGTGCTCTCGCGCGGCGCGCGACCCTCGGGGGATGCGCAGGCGAACAGGCCCGCGCCCTGATTAGAGTCGGTCGGGTGACCGACGACGCCCGTACCCCCTCTCTCGGCAGCGGGATCCTCCGCGACGACCTCGACCCGAGCATCCGCCCGCAGGACGACCTGTACCGCCACGTCAACGCCGCGTGGCTCGCGCGCACGCCGATCCCCGCCGACAAGGCGCGCTACGGCAGCTTCATGGTGCTCGCCGAGGAGGCCGAGAAGGCCGTTCGCGACATCATCATCGAGGCGCAGGCGGCCGAGCCGGGCACGCTCGAGCGCAAGGTCGGCGACCTCTACGCGAGCTTCATGGACGAGGAGCGCATCGAGGCGCTCGGCGCGGCCCCGCTCGCTCCGCACCTCGCCGCTGTCGACGCGATCGCCGACAGGGATGCCCTGCTGAGCGAGATCGGACGCCTCGAGCGCGAGGGCGCGCGCGGGTTCGTGCAGCTCGTCGTCGACAACGACCCCGGTGACCCCGAGCGCTACCTCGTCTTCGTCGAGCAGGGCGGGCTCGGCCTCCCCGACGAGTCGTACTACCGCGAGGACGCCCACGCCGCCACGCGCGCCGCCTACCTCGCCCACCTCGAGCGGATGCTCGCCCTCGCCGGCATCGACGCCCCCGCCGAGCGCGCGGCGCGCATCATGGCCCTCGAGACGCACCTCGCGAGCCACCACTGGGACAAGGTGCGCAATCGCGACAGCCAGGCCACCTACAACCTGCGCACGTGGGCCGAGTGGGAGTCGGAGGCGCCGGGCCTCGACCTCGCCCGCTGGCGCGACGCGTTCGGCATCACCGAGCAGCAGCTCGCCGAGGTCGTGCTGCGCCAGCCCTCGTTCCATGCCGGGCTCGCGGCCGCGATCGCGGACCGCCCCCTCGAGGAGTGGACGGACTGGCTGCGCTGGTCGGTCATCCGCTCGATGGCGTCGTACCTCTCGCGCGACTTCGTCGACGCGACGTTCGACTTCTACGGCCGCACCCTCACCGGCACCCCCGAGCAGCGCGCCCGCTGGAAGCGCGGTGTGAGCTTCGTCGAGGGCTCGATGGGCGAGGCCGTCGGCGCGGTCTACGTCGAGCGGCACTACCCGCCGGAGGCGAAGGCCGCGATGGACGAGCTCATCGCGAGCCTCATCGAGGCGTACCGGCAGTCGATCACCGAGCTCGAGTGGATGACCGCGGAGACCCGCGAGCGCGCCCTCGACAAGCTGTCGAAGTTCACGCCGAAGATCGGCTACCCGGTGAAGTGGCGCGACTACTCGTCGCTCGAGGTCGTCGCCGACGACCTCGTGGCGAACGTCCGGGCGGCAGGGGAGTTCGAGTTCCACCGCGAGCTCGGCAAGATCGGCCGGCCGATCGACCGCGACGAGTGGTTCATGACGCCGCAGACCGTGAACGCGTACTACAACCCGGGATTCAACGAGATCGTGTTCCCGGCGGCGATCCTGCAGTTCCCCTTCTTCGATGCGGGGCGGGATGCCGCGGCCAACTACGGCGCGATCGGCGCGGTCATCGGCCACGAGATCGGGCACGGGTTCGACGACCAGGGCTCGCGCTACGACGGCGACGGCCGCCTCATCGACTGGTGGACGGAGGCCGACCGCGCCGCCTTCGAGGAGCGCACCGGCTCGCTCATCGCGCAGTACGACGCCCTCTCGCCGCGCGAGGCGCCCGACCACCACGTCAACGGCTCGCTCACGATCGGCGAGAACATCGGCGACCTCGGCGGGCTCGGCATCGCGTGGAAGGCGTACCTGCTCTCGCTCGGCGGCGAGGAGCCGCCCGTGATCGACGGGCTGACGGGGGCGCAGCGGTTCTTCCTCTCGTGGGCGCAGGCCTGGCAGATCGCGATCCGCCCGGAGGAGGCCCTGCGCCTGCTGTCGATCGACCCGCATTCGCCGAACGAGTTCCGGTGCAACCAGATCGTGCGTAACATCGGAGCGTTCTACGAGGCCTTCTCGGTCACCCCCGACGATGCCCTGTGGCTGGACGAGAAGGAGCGCGTGACCATTTGGTGACGACCCCGATGCTGCGCGACCGGAGCGCCCGCCTGGCGGCTCCGGTCTCAGCGCGGCGTCGGGCCCTCGAGCGGTCGCCCTCGTTCCGCCCCTCCTTCCGCGCGCTCGGCGCCCTCGCGTACGAGGGCGCGCGCGTCTCGGTCGCGGCGGTGGATCTGCAGTCGGGGCAGAGCGTCTTCGCCGTCGACGAGCGCATCGTGCTGCCGACCGCGTCGATCGGCAAGATCCTCCTGCTCATCGAGGTGAGCGCGCGCATGACCGACCGATCGCTGTCGGAGTTCTCGATCGTCGATCGCTCGATGCAGGATTCGGTGGCCGACTCGGGGCTCTGGCAGTACCTGCAGGCGCCGGCCCTCCCGCTCTCCGATCTCGCCGCGCTCGTCGGCTCGACGAGCGACAACGTGGCGACCAATGCGCTCCTCCGTCATATCGGGCTGGATGCCGTGCGCGCGCGCACGGAGTCGCTCGGCCTCGTGCGCACCGCCCTGCTCGACGTCGTCCGCGAGAGCCGTGGGCCGGATGACGCGCCCCAGCTCTCCGTCGGCTCGACCGCGGAGCTCGCGTGGCTCTTCTACGCCCTCGCCCATGGCCACATCATCGACCCGACGACGAGCCAGCGCGTGCTCGGCTGGCTCTCGCTCAACACCGACCTCTCGATGGTCGCGAGCGCGTTCGGCCGCGACCCGCTCGCGCACCGCGGGGTCGAGCACAGCACGTGGATGGTCAACAAGACGGGGTGCGATGCGGGCGTGCGGTCGGAGTCGGGCATCCTGCGCGGGCCGCGCGGCGGCCTCGCCTACGCCGTCTCGGTGCAGTTCGAGGAGCGCGACCTGGCGAGCCGGCTGCGCGTGCTCGACGCCCTGCGGGTCTTCGGGCTCGACCTCCTGGAGTTCGTGCACTGACCCGCTCTCGGCCCCATCGCGCCGCCTGAGCATTGCTCGTACCCCCGTTGAGGGGTAGACGGAACGGTCCAGTCTTGCTTTCGTCACTCCGCGGGGAATATCGTCGGGCTCGCCTGCGGAATCGGCTCACCCGACGTTCGTCGATTCGCGCAGGCTGGGAGAGTACACACCTGGCGATTCCTTGACTACCCCGTCGAGCGAATCGGTCTCAGAGTCGTACTGTTCCGAATACCTGCAGTACCCGCTGTACCCGAACACCCGACGGTCGTCGTTCCCCGACGACGGCCGAACGCTCGACCGTGGTCTCCCCCGATCCCGATCGCGCGATACCCGAAAACCCGAACACTGAGCGCTGCCGGCCCGCTGGTGCGCTCGGCTCCGACCCCCCCAGGAGCTCTTCATGATGCGCACGCGCATTCTTGCCGCGGCGACCGCCGCCCTCCTCGCCCTCGGCATGGCCGCGGGCGGCGCAAGCCCGGCGCTCGCTGCTCCCGGAAACTCCGGGATGTCTCAGTCCACGCCGGAATCCGAGAAGAAGGTCTGGGTGTGCAAGTACGTCGGCACACCGGGCGTGGACGAGCGGCTGCAGGTCGCCGGACCGGGCCAGAACAATCCGATCGAAGTCAGCGTCAACGCCATTCAGGACGACGGCTGGGATGTCGCGTCCGGCACGGGCTGGTTCTCGGATGGACAGGGTCGCTCTTACGCGATTGGATACTCCGACGCCCGCGGTGGCGGTCAAGGCGACGAACCAGACATCAATGAGTGTCCTCGCCCCGACTTCCCCGACGCCACCCCCGGCGCCACCACCTCTCCCGCTACGTGTGAAGTGAGCACGGGAAGCATCACCTTCGCGGACAACGCCGGCATCGCCGAGTACCGGATCGGCGAACAGTCCTACCAGCCCGGCGACACCGGTTCCGGGTTCGCGCCCGCGGACTACGTGATCACGGCTGTCCCGGAGGACAACTTCGACCTGTCACCCAACTCATCACCCTTCACGGTGACCGTCGCAGGGCCAGCAGAGGGCGAATGTGACGAGGAGCCGATCGTCGTCACGCCGGCCTTCAGCGTCACGGCCGAGAGCTGCCCGACTGGGTCGGCGCTCGTCGGCGGATCGATCTCGCTCGACTCGAGCGAGGGCACGATCACCTTTGTCGTGACCGACGCCGAGGGCACGGAGGTCACTGACCTCACGAACCTCGCTCCCGGGACGTACACCGTGACCCCGACCGCGGTGGGCGATGCCGTCCTCGACCTCGAGGGATACGACGACCAGGCCGTCGTCGCTCCGTTCGACGGTGAATGCTCCGAAGCCGAGGTCGTCATTCCCTCCTTCACCGTTGTCGATGAGACCTGCGTCAGCGGCATCCTCCTCCAGGGCGGATCGATCACGCTCGACACCAAGGGCGGGACGATCTCGTACATCGTGACCGACGCCGACGACAACGTCGTCGAGGACCTCACGGACCTCGCCCCGGGCACCTACACGGTCACGCCGTCACCGGTCGGCGACGTCGAGCTCGGGCTCGAGGGCTACAGCGACCAGGCGGTCGTCGATGCCTTCGAGGGCGAGTGCGGATCCGTACTGCCGATCACGGACGCGTTCCTCGCGTTCATCGACCCGACCTGCGACGACCGCGAGCAGCTCGACCCGGAGAACTTCATCTACGACCCGGAGCTGGCTGAGCTGACCATCCTCGAGGTCGAGGAGAACGGCGACTTCCTCGTCGTCTTCGAGACCATCGGCGAGGACACGCAGTTCTTCCAGGAGCTCGAGGGTGACTTCAGCACCGCGGACCACAACGGCTTCACCCGCACGGTCGAGGAGGGCGGCACGGTCCTTGTCTTCGAGGGAACGCTCGCCGGCCCCAACACCGAGCTCTGCGAGGACGAGGTCGTCGTCGTCCCGCCGGTCACCGTGGTGGATGACTGCTTCGAGCAGTCGTACACGATCACCGCGGTCGAAGGCGTCTCCTACGCCGTGTCCGTCAACGGCAGCCTCCCGATGGGCGTCTCGTTCGAGGAGGGCGAGGACACCGCGACCTTCGGCGCAGACCCGTTCGACGAGATCGTCGTCATCGCCACGGCCGACGAGGGCTACGCGCTCGATGAGGGCTACGAGCCGTTCGAGTACACCTACGCGTTCGACGAGGACTGCCTGCCCACGGCGCCCGTGACGACCGCGTCGGTGACGTGGACGCAGGCGGACTGCCTCGGCAACCCCGGCAGCTACACGCTGACGAACGAGCCCGGAGTGATCTGGACCGTCGACGGCGTCGTGGTGGCCGGCAACACGAAGTACACGGCGGCCGTCGGGTCGACTCCGAGCATCGTTGCGAGCCTCGAGCCCGCCAGCGAGGAGTTCCCGACCGGCTTCGGCTGGAGCAACCCGGCGCAGCAGACCCTCTGGAACCTCGTCTTCGAGGCTGCGGATGACTGCCTGCCGACCCTGGCTCTGACCGGTGCGTCCAACGCGCTGGGCGGTCTGGGGGTCGTTGCGATCCTGATCATGATGGCCGGTACCGGTCTCGTGGTCGCTCGTCGCCGGGAGGCTGTCCGAATCCAGGGCTAGTACCCGGCCCTGCGGGGCCGGGGCGGCGATGCGACCCGAAAACGCGTCGTCGCCCCGGTCTCGCTCCTTCTCTTTCCATCACACCGACGAACCACCTGAAGAACCCGGATCACCCGAAGAACCCGAACCACCGATCACCCGCCGGTCACCGTTCCCCGACGATGACCGAACGCACGTCCGAGATATCCCCGAGCTCGGCCGTGCGACCTCTGATTACCCGAACACTGAGCGGTACCAGTCCGCTGGTTCGCTCGGCTCCGACCCCCAGGAGCACACCATGTTGCGCACGCGCATTCTTGCCGCTGCGACCGCCACCCTCCTCGCCCTCGGCATGGCCGCCGGCGGAGCGAGCGCGGCCACCGCGGCACCCCCTCAGGAAGACACCAAGGTCTGGGTCTGTAAGTACTCAGGCACCCCCGGTGTCAACGAGAAGTACAAGGCGGGGAAGAACCCCATCGAGGTGAGTGTCAGCACCATCGACAGCAACAGCGGCTTCGACCCCGTGACCGGCACCGGGTACTTCGCGGACAGCCAGAGCCGCTCGTACTCTCTCGGCTACACCGCGACCTTCCCGGTCCCTCCGACCCTTCAGGACTGTCCGCGTCCGCAGCTCCCCATCCCGGGGTACACGGTCACGGATCAGACGTGCGAAAGCGGCGGATCCATCACTCTTGCCACCTCGCAGTGGATCATCTACGTCGTCACGAACTCCTCGGGGGTGGTCATCCCGAACGACCAGCTGACCAACCTGCCTCCCCGCACGTACACGGTGACACCGACCGCCGTCTCACCGGCGATCCTCGATGACGAGTTCTACGATCCGGTGGCCGTCATCGACCCCGTCGATCCGGTGCTCTGCGCCGACCTCGCGACCGCATCCATCGCCTTCACCGACGCCACGTGCCTCACGGGCCAGCAGCTGAACACCGACGGATTCGCGGCGACCGGCGCGACGCTCACGTCCTTCGTCGTCGAGGGCAGCACGTACACCGTGGTCTTCACCGCTGACGAGGGATACCTCTTCGCAGCCGGCACCGGCGTCTCGGATGACCGCACGACACTGACCTTCACGGGCACGCTGGGCGGCGTTGATCTGACCAAGTGCGCGGTCGCCACGGCCTCCATCGACTTCACCGCTCCGACCTGCACCACGAGTGAGCAGCTGAACGAAAGCGGCTACCAGGCCACCGGTGCGACCCTGACGTCCTCGGGCGTCGTCGACGGCGTCTACACCGTGGTGTTCACGGCGACCCCCGGTTCGCTGTTCGCCGCCGGTGAGAACGTGTCGCTGGATCGCACGACGCTGACCTATACAGGAACGCTCGACCCGCCGGACCTGACTCTCTGCCCGGTCGCGACCGCGTCGATCGCGTTCATCGATCCCACCTGCAACGACGACGAGCAGCTCGACGAGGGTGCCTTCCAGACCGTCAACGCGACGCTGACCTCGGCCGACGTCGTGGGCAAGGAGTACACGGTCGTCTTCACCGCGGTCGGCGACGCGCTCTTCGCCGTCGGCGACGGCGTCTCACCCGACCGGAAGACGCTGACCTACACCGGCACGCTCGACCCCAACGACGAGCGCCTGTGCCTCGTGGTCACAGCCACCTTCACCCTCCCGCCCGCCACGTGCGAGGTCGGCGAGGACTGGGCGAACCCGATCATCGTCGCCGACGCCGGCGTCGTTCCTGGCGCGCCCATGTACGACGAGGCGACCGGAACGGTCTCGATCACGTTCCTCGCGACCGGCGCGAACATCTTCGTCATCGACGTGGATGGCGAGCCGACCTTCTCGAAGACGCTGGCGGTGACGCTGGACGTCGCCGACCGCGACCCGAGCCTCTGCGAGGAGGCGACGGTCGAGGTGCCGATCAACCCCGCCACCTGCGAGCTCGGCGAGAGCCTCGACGAGGGCGGCATCGACGCGATCGGCGCGACCTTCGAGGTCATCGATGATGGCTCCGTCTCGGGCACGTACGAGGTCGAGTTCACGGCGGACGAGGGCTACCGGTTCCCCGGTGACCAGCTGACGCTGACGGTCTCGGGCGAGCTGGCCGATCGTGACCCGCTGCTCTGCGAGGAGGCGACCGGCACGGTTCCGCTGATCGACCCGACGTGCGAGCTCGGTGCGAGCGTGGACCTGGAGAACATCTCCGGCGTCAACGCGACCTTCGAGGTCATCGACGACGGATCTGAGTCGGGCAGCTACGAGGTCGAGTTCACGGCGCTGGAGGGCTTCCGGTTCGCCGGCGACCAGACGACGCTGACGATCTCGGGCGAGCTCGCTGACCGCGACCCGCTGCTGTGCCTTGAGGCGACGGGCTCGGTCCCGATCATCGACCCGACCTGCGAGCAGGGGGCGAGCGTCGACCTGGAGAACATCGCCGGTACGAACGCCACCTTCGAGGTCATCGACGATGGCTCGACGGACGGCACGTACGAGGTGCTGTTCACGGCGAACGACGGCTACCGGTTCACCGGTGACCAGAAGACGCTGACCGTGACCGGAACGCTCGACCCCAAGGACGAGCGCCTGTGCATCGTCGTCGAGGCCTCCTTCACCCTCCCGCCCGCCACGTGCGAGGTCGGCGAGGACTGGGAGAACCCGATCATCGTCGCCGATGCCGGCGTTCTGTGGGGCGAGCCGATGTTCGACCCGGAGACCCACACCGTCTCGATCGAGTTCCTCGCGACCGGCGCGACCGTGTTCGTGATCGAGGTCGACGGGGAGATGACGTTCTCCAAGACGCTCACCGTCACGCTCGATGTCGCCGACCGCGACCCCGAGCTGTGCCTCGAGCCGACCTACGTGGTTCCCGTCATCGACCCGACCTGCGAGCTCGGCGCGAGCCTGGATGTCGCGGGCATCGACGCGGAGAACGCCACGTTCGTGGTCGTCGATGACGGCACGGAGTCGGGCAGCTACGAGGTCGAGTTCACGGCGCTGGAGGGTTACCGGTTCCCCGGTGACCAGCTGACGCTGACGGTCTCGGGCGAGCTGGCCGATCGTGACCCGCTGCTCTGCGAGGAGGCGTCGGCGAGCGTTCCGCTCATCGACCCGACCTGCGAGCTGGGGGCGAGCGTGGACCTGGAGAACATCTCCGGCGTCAACGCGACCTTCGAGGTCATCGACGACGGATCTGAGTCGGGCAGCTACGAGGTCGAGTTCACGGCGCTGGAGGGCTTCCGGTTCGCCGG
>NZ_JAUSMI010000054.1 GCF_030645145.1 Microcella sp.
CGCAGCGGGCGCTGGCCCTCGTGCGCGACGATCATCGCGAGCGTCGTCTTGCCGAGCCCGGGAGGGCCGGCGAGCAGGATGTGGTCGGGGGCGCGGTTCTGCAGGGTCGCGGCCTCGAGCAGCAGCTGCAGCTGCCGGCGCACCTTCTGCTGCCCGACGAACTCGTCGAGGCTCTGCGGGCGCAGCGCACCCTCGAAGGCGAGCTCCGACTCGCTCTCGGGCGTCGCGCGCAGGATGTCGTCGCTCACGCGCGCCCTCCGCGGTCATCGGGGCGGGACGCCCGGGGCCCGAGCTGCGCGAGCGCGCGGCGCAGCAGCACGGGCAGGGGGCTGCGCTCGGCGGTCGGCTCGGCGGCGATCACGGCCTCCGCCGCCTCGACGGCTGAGCGCTCGGGCCACCCGAGGCCCGTGAGCGCCTCGACGAGGGCGAGAGTCATGGCGCCATCGCCCGTGGGGGCGGCGGCCCCGCGCGCGCTGGGAGCGCCTGCGGGTGCGGTGATCTTGCCCGCGAGCGACACGACGATGAGCTTCGCCGTCTTCGGGCCGATGCCGCTGACCTTGCGGAAGGGCGCGTCGTCGTCGTGGTGGATCGCGCGGGCGATCGCGGCGGGCTCCATCTGACCGAGGACGCCGAGCGCCGACTTCGGGCCGACCCCGGAGACCGTGCGCAGCAGGTCGAAGAGGTGCAGCTCTGTCTCGTCGACGAAGCCGAACAGGCTCACGTCGTCCTCACGGACGACCATCGCCGTGTGCAGGAGCACGCGGTCGTCGACGCGCAGCTCGCGCGCGCATCGCTCGGTCACGGCGACCGCGTAGCCGACGCCGGAGACCTCGAGCACGGCACGGCCGGGGCCGAGCGCGATGACGGTTCCGCGCAGAGAGGCGATCACCCGTCGAGCCTAGGCGCGGCCGCCGACTTCTCGGCCGCGCGCCACGCGCGCTGCGCGGGCGTGAGCGCCCCTCCCCCGCCGACCTCGGGCGCCGAGACCCCGCCCCGCCGCCAGCCGTGGCAGATCGCGAGGGCGAGGGCATCGGCGGCGTCCGCGGGCGTGGGCGGGGCATCCAGTCGCAGGATGCGCTGCACCATCGCGGTGACCTGCTTCTTGTCGGCGGCGCCGTGGCCCGTGACGGCGGCCTTGACCTCGCTCGGGGTGTGGAGGGCGACCGCGAGACCGCGGGCCGCCGCGGCGTGCAGCACGACGCCGCTCGCCTGGGCGGTTCCCATGACGGTGCGCACGTTGTGCTGCGCGAAGACGCGCTCGAGGGCGACGACGTCCGGCTGGTGCTCGTCGAGAAGGGCCGCGACCCGCTCGGCGATCGCGAGCACCCGCTGCTCGAGCGGGGTCGCCGGGTCGGTGCGCACGACGGAGACGTGGACGAGGCTCGCGCGGCGCGTGGGGTCGATGTCGACGACGCCGATGCCGCAGCGCGTCAGCCCTGGGTCGACGCCGAGCACGCGCAGCACGGCGGCGCGCTACTCGTCGTCGGCGTCGAGCGCGGCGCGGACCTCGTCGGTGAGCGAGATGTTCGTGTAGACGTTCTGCACGTCGTCGAGCTCGTCGAGCGCGTCGACGAGCCGGAAGACCTTCCGCGCGGTCTCGGCGTCGGTCTCGATCTGCACGCCCGCGACGAACTCGGCCTCGGCCGAGTCGTACTCGATGCCGGCCTCGGTGAGCGCGGCGCGCGCGGCGAGCAGCTGCGAGGGGTCGGTGATGACCTCGAAGCCGCCGCCCTGATCGATGACCTCTTCGGCGCCCGCGTCGAGCACGGCCATGAGGATGTCGTCCTCCGTCACGCCGTCGGTCTTCGTGATCGCGATGACGCCCTTGCGGTGGAAGTTGTAGGAGACGCTCCCGGGGTCGGCCATCTGCCCGCCGTTGCGCGTCATTCCCGTGCGCACCTCGGCGGCGGCGCGGTTGCGGTTGTCGGTGAGGCACTCGATGAGCAGCGCGATGCCGCCGGCGCCGTAGCCCTCGTACATGATCGTCTGGTAGTCGACGGCGTCTCCCGTGAGACCCGCACCGCGCTTGATCGCGCGGTCGATGTTGTCGTTCGGCACCGAGGTCTTCTTGGCCTTCTGCACGGCGTCGACGAGCGTCGGGTTGCCACTCATGTCGGCGCCGCCGATCTTCGCGGCGACCTCGATGTTCTTGATGAGCTTCGCGAACGACTTCGCACGGCGACTGTCGATGATCGCCTTCTTGTGCTTGGTCGTCGCCCACTTGGAATGGCCGGACATCTCGCTCCTCGTCGCTCTCGGGGACAGCTCTCGAGTCTAGGGCAGGGCGTTCGGGAGGACGCCCGCCCGACGCAGCTCCAGACCGGCGAGGGCGCGGACGACCTCCGGCTCGCCCGAACGCCACGCGGCCCCCGGGTCGGGGTGCACGGCGACGAGCGCGCGCAGGGGCTGCCGGGCGATGGCGCGCGCGGCGAGCGTGTCGGCGGTGAGGCCCTGGGCGAGCATCCGTCTCACGAGGCCCGATCGGCGCGCGAACAGGACTCGCGGCAGCACCCAGACGAGCGCGATCAGCAGCAGCGGGAGGAGCGCGACGGCCCACCCCGCGCCGACCGCGATCGTCTCGACGAGCTCCTGCTGGCCGCGACCGGCGTCGGCGACGGCGCCTCCCGCCCCGGCGGCCGCATCGAGCGGTGCGCGGATGCCCTCGCCCACGAGCGGGATGGCGCCCAGCTGATCACCCGCATCGGCGAGACCCGCGGCGAAAGACTCCCCCGCGGCCTCGAGATCGCGCCCGAAGGCACCGAGCGCGCGGATCGCGGTCGTGACCGTCACCGCGGTGACGATGACGAGGATGACCGCCGCGAGCCCCGCGAGGTCGGCGATGATCTGCCGCGTGCGCTGGGCCGGGTAGCTCGAGTACCAGTTCATGCCCCCATGGTGGCGGGCGGGAGCCCTACCGGGCGTGCGACGCGACCGAGTCGGCGACCTTCTGCAGGAAGCGCGCGTGGAACCGGTGCTCGCCCGTGACCTCGGGGTGGAAGCTCGTGCCCATGAGCGGCCCCTGCTCGACGGCGACGATGCGGCCGTCGTCGAGGCGGCCGATCACGTCGACGCCGTCGCCGACGGACTCGACCACGGGGGCGCGGATGAAGACCGCGTGCACGGGCTCGTCGCCGAGGGCGGGCATCTCGATGTCGGTCTCGAACGAGTCGAGCTGCGTGCCGAAGGCGTTGCGGCGGACGACGACGTCGAGCCCGCCGAGCGACTGCTGACCGGCGATCGCGTCGCGGATCTCGTCGGCGAGCATGATGAGGCCGGCGCACGTGCCGTACACGGGCATCCCGCCGGCGATGCGGTCGCGCAGCGACTGCTGGACGCCGAAGGCGCGCGCGAGCTTGTCCATGACGCTCGACTCGCCGCCCGGGATCACGAGACCGTCGATCGCGGCGATCTCGTCCGGCCGGCGCACCGGGCGCGCGTCGGCACCCAGTGCGCGCAGCACGGCGAGGTGCTCGCGGACGTCGCCCTGGAGGGCGAGGACGCCGACGACCGGTGCGCTACCAGCCACGCTCGGCGAGGCGGTGCGGCGCGGGAAGGTCGGCGACGTTGATGCCGACCATCGCCTCGCCGAGCCCGCGCGAGGCCTCCGCGACGACCGCCGGGTCGTCGTAGAACGTCGTCGCCTTGACGATCGCGGCGGCGCGCGCGGCGGGGTTGCCCGACTTGAAGACGCCCGAGCCGACGAACACGCCGTCCGCGCCGAGCTGCATCATGAGCGCCGCGTCGGCGGGCGTCGCGACGCCGCCGGCGGTGAAGAGCACGACGGGGAGCTTGCCGGTCTCGGCGATCTCGACGACGAGGTCGTAGGGGGCCTGGAGCTCCTTCGCGGCGACGTAGAGCTCGTCCTTCGTCATCGACTTCAGACGGTTGATCTCGGCCGAGATCGTGCGGATGTGCTTGGTGGCCTCGGAGACGTCGCCCGTGCCGGCCTCGCCCTTCGAGCGGATCATCGCCGCGCCCTCGTTGATGCGGCGCAGCGCCTCGCCGAGGTTGGTCGCGCCGCAGACGAACGGCACCGTGAAGGGCCACTTGTCGATGTGGTTCACGTAGTCGGCCGGGCTCAGCACCTCCGACTCGTCGATGTAGTCGACGCCGAGCGACTGGAGGATCTGCGCCTCGACGAAGTGGCCGATGCGCGCCTTCGCCATGACAGGGATCGAGACGGTCGCCATGATCTGCTCGATGAGGTCGGGGTCGCTCATGCGTGCGACGCCGCCCTGGGCGCGGATGTCGGCGGGGACGCGCTCGAGGGCCATGACGGCGACGGCGCCCGCGTCCTCCGCGATGCGCGCCTGCTCGGCGTCGATGACGTCCATGATGACGCCGCCCTTGAGCATCTCGGCCAGCCCGCGCTTGACGCGGTTCGTGCCCTGGATGCTCGTCGAAGAGGTCTCGCTCATTGCTGTGTTCCCTTTCTGGAAACGTATCGAAGGCGCGCGATACCGCGCGGAGGTGTCGTGGTGGGCGGCTGCTCGAGTCTACTCGGGCGAACCTGCGGGCCACGCGCGAGCGATCTCGTCCCGGACCTCTCCCAGCAGCCGGGGCACGGCCTTCGTCTGCGCGACGATCGGGAAGAAGTTCGAGTCGAGCGCCCATCGCGGCACGACGTGCTGGTGCAGGTGCGCGGCGATGCCGGCGCCCGCGATGCGCCCCTGATTCATGCCGATGTTGAAGCCGTGGCAGCCGCTCGTCGCGGTGAGCACGCGCATCGCGGTCTGGGTGAGCTCGCCGATCTCGGCGACCTCCTCGGGGCTCGCCTCGTCGTAGGTCGCGATGTGGCGGTACGGGCAGACGAGCAGGTGCCCGCTGTTGTACGGGTAGAGGTTGAGCAGCACGTAGGCGTGCTCGCCGCGCGCGACGATGAGCGCCTGCTCGTCGTCGAGCTCGGGAGCGCGGCAGAACGGGCACGCGTCGTCGTCCGGCTGCTGGCCGTTCTCGATGTAGACGAGGCGGTGCGGTGTCCAGAGCCGCTGGAACGAGTCGGGCACGGCGGCGAACCCGGCCGACGACTCGGCTGCCACTCCGTCGATCGACGGGGCCACGGCATCCCCTGCGTTCTCGATCATGACCGGATGCTCGCCTACAGCTCGGCCGACCGCGAGCTGATCGCGCCGGTGATGCGCGCGACGACCTCGTCGACGGGCACGCCGTTGACCTGCGTGCCGTCGCGGAAGCGGAAGCTCACGGCGCCCTTCGCGCGGTCCTCCTCGCCGGCGATGAGCTGGTACGGGACCTTCTGCATCGTGTGGTTGCGGATCTTCTTCTGCATGCGGTCGTCGCTGCGATCGAGCTCGGCGCGGACGCCCTGGGCCCGCAGCCGGTCGATGACCTCCTGCAGGTAGGGGGCGTACTCCTCGGCGACGGGGATGCCGACGACCTGCACGGGCGAGAGCCAGGCCGGGAACGCTCCCGCGTAGTGCTCGAGCAGGATGGCGAAGAAGCGCTCGATCGAGCCGAGGAGCGCGCGGTGGATCATGATCGGGCGCTGGCGCGAGCCGTCGGAGGCGGCGTACTCGAGCTCGAAGCGCTCGGGCTGGTTGAAGTCGAGCTGCACGGTCGAGAGCTGCCAGGTACGGCCGATCGCGTCGCGCGCCTGCACCGAGATCTTCGGGCCGTAGAAGGCGGCGCCGCCCGGGTCGGCGACGAGCTCGAGGCCCGACTCGGTCGCGACCTCGCGGAGGGTCTCGGTCGCCTGCTCCCAGACGTCGTCCTCGCCGACGTACTTGTCGGGGTTCTTCGTCGACAGCTCGAGGTAGAAGTCGTCGAGGCCGTAGCCGCGCAGCGTCTCGAGCACGAACTCGAGCTGGCTCGCGACCTCGGCCTTCACCTGGTCGGGCGTGACATAGATGTGGGCGTCGTCCTGCGTGAGGCCGCGCACGCGGGTGAGGCCCGAGAGCGTGCCGCTCTTCTCGTAGCGGTAGACGGTGCCGAACTCGGCGAGGCGCAGGGGCAGCTCGCGGTAGCTTCGGCCGCGCGCGCGGAAGATCAGGTTGTGGAACGGGCAGTTCATGGGCTTGAGGTAGTAGTTCTGCCCCTGCTTGGTGATGTTGCCCTCGGCGTCGCGCTCCTCGTCGAGGTGCATCGCCGGGAACATGCCCTCCTCGTACCACTGCAGGTGGCCGCTCGTCTCGAACAGCTGCCCCTTGGTGATGTGGGGCGAGTAGACGAGCTCGTAGCCGTTCTCGAGCAGGCGCTGGCGCATGTAGTTCTCGATCTCGGCGCGGATGATGCCGCCCTTGGGGTGGAAGACCGAGAGCCCCGAGCCGATCTCGTCGGGGAAGCTGAAGAGGTCGAGCTCGACGCCGAGCTTGCGGTGGTCGCGCTTGGCGGCCTCCTCCAGGCGCGAGCGGTACTCGCGCAGCTCGTCCTTGCTCGGCCAGGCGGTGCCGTAGATGCGCTGCAGCTGCGGGTTCTTCTCCGACCCGCGCCAGTAGGCGGCGGCGACGCGCATGAGCGCCCAGCCGTTGCCGATCATGCGGGTGTTGGGCAGGTGCGGGCCGCGGCAGAGGTCCTTCCAGTGCACCTCGCCGGTCTTCGGGTCGACGTTGTCGTAGATCGTGAGCTCGGCGCCGCCGACCTCGACGCTCTCGCCGTCGGCGCCGTCGGCCGCCGCGCCCTTGAGCCCGATGAGCTCGAGCTTGTACGGCTCGCTCGCGAGCTCGGCGCGCGCCTCGTCCTCGGTGACGACGCGGCGGATGAACCGCTGCCCCTGACGGACGATGCGCTCCATCGCCTTGCTGAGGGCCGCGAAGTCGTCGGTCGTGAACGGGGATGCGACGTCGAAGTCGTAGTAGAAGCCGTCGGTCACGGGCGGGCCGATTCCGAGCTTCGCCTCGGGGTTGATCGACTGCACGGCCTGGGCGAGGACGTGCGCGGCCGAGTGCCGGAGGATCGCGAGGCCATCGGGGCTGCCGATCGTCACGGGCTCGACGCGGGTGCCGGGCTCGACGCGGTGGGCGAGGTCGCGCAGCTCGCCGTCGACGCGCATCGCGACGACGGAGCGGTCGGTGAAGAGCCCGAATCCGTCGGTCGTCGTCTCGGCCACGACCGCCTCGAGGGTGGGGGCGGACTGCTCGGCGACGGGCTCGGACACGGTGCTCCTTCTGCAGGGTCTGCGGGACCGCACCAGCCTACCGGCGGCGAAAACGCGAAAACCCCCGCCGAGGCGGGGGTTGTTCTCGTGGTTCTGGTGGTGGGCGATACTGGGATCGAACCAGTGACCTCTTCCGTGTCAGGGAAGCGCGCTACCGCTGCGCCAATCGCCCAAGGCCGTGCTGCTGGTAGTGGTACCGCCTCGGATCTCCGGTGGGAGTACGAGGTGGCGACGGGATTCGAACCCGTGTGCACGGCTTTGCAGGCCGCTGCCTCGCCTCTCGGCCACGCCACCGTGGGTGCAACCCCCACTACCGAGGGGCCGTACTCGAGCGGATGACGAGATTCGAACTCGCGACCCTCACCTTGGCAAGGTGATGCGCTACCACTGCGCCACATCCGCATTTTCGCCCGCCGTTTCCGGCGCGCATGGAAACCATAGCCGACCTCTCGGGGGGATGCCAAACCGGGCGGACCGGGCGTGTCACCCCGCCGGATCGGCGGCCTCGGGCGGTGCGCGACGGTCTGAGGAGTTATGGCAAGATGGACGCGCACGGGCGATTGGCGCAGTTGGTAGCGCGCTTCCTTCACACGGAAGAGGTCATCAGTTCGAGTCTGGTATCGCCCACCACGCTCCCCCTCAGCGCTCCTTTGAGGATCGCCCCGTCGCTCTCACGACGGCCCACGCGATCGCCCAGCAGACGACCCCGCCGAGCGCCGCGAGCACGGTCACGGCGAGAACGGCCCCGAGCTGGGCGGCCGCGAGGACGAGCGTTCCGGTCGCGGCCAGGCCGAAGCCGTCGGCGAGGAGCGCGACGATGACACCTCCCGTCGCGGTGGCGCCGATCGCGCCGACCGCCCACGAGCGGCGCGGCGCCGAGCCGTCGTCGTCGCGGGCACCGGCGCCGCTCAGCGCCGAGCC
>NZ_JAUSMI010000059.1 GCF_030645145.1 Microcella sp.
CGGCGCGGGTCGCGCCGTGGCCTGGCGCCGCGCGGCCTGGACGGCGCGCGACACCTCCGTCGGGTCCATGCCGATCCAGCCGGCGAGGGTGCGGGCGTAGCCGGACTGCATCGACTGATCGCGGATGCCGGCGACGACGGGAGCCGCAGCGCGCAGCGCGCCGACCCGCCCCTCGACGGTCTCGAGGTCGAACTGGTCGAGGCGTCGGCGCACCATGAACTCGTACATGGGCTTGCGGCCCGAGACGAGCATCCGGATCGCATCGTCGCCCCGCTTCAGGCGCAGATCGCACGGGTCGAGGCCGTCCGGAGCGACCGCGACGAAGGTCTGGGCGGCGAAGCGCTGCTCCTCCGCGAAGGCGCGGCTCGCGGCCTTCTGGCCGGCCTCGTCGGGGTCGAACGTGAAGATGACCTCGCCGAGCTGCGTCGTGTCGGCGTTGTCGGTGTCGCCCATCACGCGGCGGATCACCTTGATGTGGTCGACGCCGAACGCCGTGCCGCACGTCGCGACCGCGGTCGTGACGCCCGCGAGGTGGCACGCCATGACGTCGGTGTAGCCCTCGACGACGACGACTTGCTTGCCCTTCGCGATGTCGCGCTTGGCGAGATCAAGACCGTAGAGCACCTGGCTCTTGTGGTAGACCGCCGTCTCCGGGGTGTTGAGGTACTTGGGGCCCTGATCGGACTCGAGCAGCTTCCGCGCGCCGAAGCCGAGCGTCTGCCCCGTGACGTCCTTGATCGGCCAGACGAGCCGGCCGCGGAAGCGGTCGTACGGCGAGCGGTCGCCCTGCCCGACGAGGCCCGCGGCGAGCAGCTCGTCGATCGTGAACCCCTGCTTGAGCAGGTGCCCCGAGAGCGCGTCGTAGGAGTTCGGGGCGAAGCCGATCGAGAATCGCGCCGCGGCGGCGGGGTCGAAGCCGCGCTCGCCGAGGAACGCGCGCGCCGGCTCGGCCGCGGGCGACTGCAGCTGCTCGCGGAAGAACGCCTCCGCCGCCTCGTTCGCGGCGAGGATGCGGCGGCGGCTGCCGCCGTCCTCGCGGGCCTGCCCGCCGTCCTCGTAGGTGAGCGTGTAGTTCAGGCGCTGCGCGAGGCGCTCGACGGCCTCCGAGAACGTGACGTGGTCCATCTTCTGCAGGAAGGAGAAGACGTCGCCGCCCTCGCCGCAGCCGAAGCAGTGGTAGAAGCCGACCTGCGGGCGGACGTGGAAGCTCGGGCTGCGCTCGTCGTGGAAGGGGCACAGGCCCTTCATCGAGCCGATGCCCGCGCCCTTCAGGGTCACGTACTCGCCGACGATCTCGCCGATGTTGGTGCGCGACCTGACCTCATCGATATCGCTGCGTCTGATGAGCCCTGCCACGCGCCCGAGTCTAGGAGACGATGCGTTCCTGCCAGCTCATGGCCGACTGGTCGGTGAGACTCGCCACCTGATCCACAACCACGCGCCGACGGGCGGCGTCGTCGTCGGCCATGCGGAAGTCGTCGGCGAAGCCCGCGTCGAGCAGGGCATCCCCCGCCTGCCACAGGGCGTCGGCGAGCTCGGTCAGCAGCGCGCGCTGGCGGGCGTAGATCGGCTGGCGCGAGTTCGTCGACATGACGTTCGCCGCGACGATGCCCTTGAGCACGGCGATCTCGGCCTGCGTCTCGCGCGGGACGACGACGTTCGCGCCGAATCGCGCGAGCGAGCGGCGGGGATGCGCCTCGCGCGTCGCGTGCACGGCCTCGTGCGCGAATCGGCCGATCAGCTGGCTCGTGAGGTTCTTCAGGCGGGCAAGGTCGCGCCGCGAGCCGTCCCACGAGTCGATCCAGAAGTCGAGGTGGTCGAGCCGGTCGAACGCGGCGATGAGCTCGTCGTGGCCGATCTCGCCGCCGATCCACTCGAACATCGAGTCGACGAGGGCGTCGTGGTCGGCGCGCGCGCTCAGGGCGGGCACGTCGAGGTAGCCGCCGACGATCGCGTCCTCGAAGTCGTGCACGCTGTAGGCGATGTCGTCGCTGAGGTCCATGACCTCCGCCTCGATGCAGCGGACGCGGTCGGGCGCGCCGGCGCGCATCCACTCGAAGGCGGCCGCGTCGTCGTCGTAGAAGCCGAACTTGCTGCGCCCGCTCGGGTCGGGGATGCCCTGCGACTGCGGCCACGGGTACTTCGTGCTCGCGTCGAGGCTCGCGCGCGTGAGGTTGAGGCCGTAGCTGCGCCCGTCGGGGCCGAAGACCTTGGGCTCGATGCGCGTGAGCAGGCGCAGGGTCTGGGCGTTGCCCTCGAAGCCGCCGATGCCCTCGGCCCACGCGTTGAGCGCGCGCTCGCCGTTGTGGCCGAACGGCGGGTGCCCGAGGTCGTGCGCAAGGCACGCCGTGTCGACGACGTCCGGGTCGAGCCCGAGACTCGTGGCGAGCTCACGCCCCACTTGAGCCACCTCCAGGGAGTGCGTGAGGCGGTTGCGGGCGAAGTCGAGGCCGCTCGTCGGGCTCAGCACCTGGGTCTTCGCGGCGAGGCGGCGCAGAGCGCTCGAGTGGAGCAGGCGCCCGCGGTCGCGCGCGAAGTCGCTGCGGCGTGTCGAGTGCTCCTCGGGCAGCCAGCGCTCGGCGTCGCGCGGCGCGTAGCCGGTCCGTCCGCCGGTCTCGTCGCCGGCTTCCGGGCGTGCGTCGGCTTCCGGGCGCGCGTCGGCTTCCGGGCGCGCGTCGGCGACGTCGTGGGGGTGGATGCTCACGCGGGCCTATCCTCCGCTGTTGTGAAGCTCGGCGGCCGCGACGTCGGCGCTCTGCGCGGACGACAGCTCGCGGCTCGCGAGCCAGTTCTCGGGCAGGGCGGGCTTCTTCGGGGTGCCGGCGCGGCCGCGCTGGCCCTCGGCGGGCGCGCCCGGGTACGGCTCGTCGCGATCGAGCTCGCCGAGCAGGTCGTCCATCTGCTGCAGGCTCTCGACGCTCGCGAGGCGCGCCCGCAGCTCGCCGCCGACGGGATAGCCCTTGAAGTACCAGGCGACGTGCTTGCGGATGTCGCGGCACGCCCGGCCCTCGTCGTCGAAGAAGTCGACTAGCAGCTCGGCGTGGCGGCGGAAGGCGTCGCCGACCTCGCCGAGGCTCGGCTGGATGCGCACGTGCCGGCTCTCGAATGCGGCGGCGAGGTCGCCGAAGAGCCACGGGCGGCCGAGGCAGCCGCGCCCGACGACGATGCCGTCGCAGCCGGTCTCGTCGACCATGCGCAGGGCGTCCTCCGCGGACCAGATGTCGCCGTTGCCGAGCACGGGCACGCTCGTGATGGTCTCCTTGAGCTTCCCGATCGCCGACCAGTCGGCGTGGCCCGAGTAGAACTCGGCCGCCGTGCGCGCGTGCAGGGCGATGGCCGCGACGCCCGCGCCCTCGGCGGCCTTCGCCGCCTCGAGGTAGGTGAGGTGATCCGAATCGATGCCCTTGCGCATCTTGACCGTCACGGGGATGTCCCCGGCGGCCTGCACGGTCTGCTCGACGATGCGGCGGAAGTGCTCGAGCTTCCACGGGAGCGCGGCGCCACCGCCCTTCCGGGTGACCTTCGGCACGGGGCATCCGAAGTTCATGTCGATGTGGTCGGCGAGCCCCTCGCCCACGAGGAAGCGCGCCGCCTCCCCCGCCGTGACGGGGTCGACGCTGTAGAGCTGGATGCTGCGCGTCGTCTCCGACTCGTGGTGACGGATGAGCCGCATGCTCTCGGGTGTGCGCTCGACGAGGGCCCGGCTCGTGATCATCTCGCTCACGTAGAGCCCCGCGCCGTACTCGCGGCACAGGCGACGGAAGGCCGTGTTCGTGATGCCCGCCATGGGCGCGAGCACGACGGGGACGCTCAGCGGGATCGGGCCGATGCTGAGCGGCGCGGGCAGGGTGGCGGTCGACATGAGGCCCCTATTCTCCCAGGTCGCGCCCGTGCGCGACGTCAGCGGGCGGTGAGGGCGTGGGCGCGCTCGATGAGACGGACCGTCTCGAGGGCGCTCCGGGCATCCACGGGCATGGGGGCGCCGGTGCGGATGCTCGCCGCGACCTGCTCGTAGAAGGCGGGGTAGCGGCCCGCCTCGGTGGGGACAGGGCTCAGCGGCTCGGCGCCGCCCTCGACGCCGATCAGGCCCCACTCGGACTCGGGCGTCGTGCCGTAGGCCGCATCGCCGGGCCAGGTGCCCTGCTTGAGCGCGGGCTCCTGGCCGTCGAGGCCGTGCACGCTGTACGCGCTCGCGTCGCCGAGCACGCGGAAGCGCGGGCCGCTCTGCGCCGCGACCCGGCTCATCGTGAGGTGGCTGCGGACCCCGGACTCGTGGCGGAGGGAGACGAAGGCGTCGTCCTCGCTGCCGAGGCCCTCGCGGACGGACGTGAGCTCGGCGTGCTCGAGCGTCGCGGGGCCGAAGAGCTCGAGCGCCTGGTCGAGGAGGTGGCTGCCGAGGTCGAAGAGGATGCCGCCGCCCTCGGCGGGCGAGATGCGGCCCTGCCATAGGTCGTGCTTGGGGGCTCCGAAGCGCTCGAAGGTCGACTCGAAGCGGTGGACGCGGCCGAGCGCGCCGCTCTCGACGAGGCGCCGCACCGTGAGGAAGTCGCCGTCGAAGCGGCGGTTCTGGAAGACCGTGAGCGGGCTCGCGCCGTGCGGGCGGCGCGTCGCCGCCGCGTCGGCGGCCGCGATGATCGCCTCCGCATCGGCGACGCTCGGGGCGAAGGGCTTGTCGATCACGACGGCCGCGCCCGCCTGGAGCGCGGCGATCGCCTGCTCGCGGTGCACGTGGGGCGGCGAGGCGAGGATCACGAGGTCGAGCTCGCCCGCTCGAGCCTCGTCGAGGAGCGCCTCGGGCGTCGGCACGACGCGGGCGGTCGGATGCGCGGCGCGGGCCTCGGCGGCGCGCTCGGCGCTGCTCGTCGCGATCGTCATGAGCGCGAAGGCGGGGTTCGTCGCGAGGAAGGGCGCGTGGAAGACGCGGCCCGCGAGCCCGAAGCCGATGATGCCGGTGCGGATCGGGGCGGGGGCCGCGCCGGGGTCGGTCGGGTTGACATCGGTCGTCTCGGGCATGCGACGAGCCTAAGCGCGGTTGACTGTCGTAAGGCGGCCGGTGGCGCTGCCGCGTCAGAGAACGGGAGCGATGGTGAGCGGAGACGACGTGCGTCCGGGGCGCGAGCGCGTGGCCGAGGATGCTGCGGCGCGCGGGCTGCAGGTGGAATTCGTCGAGCGGATGCGGGCGGGGTCTCTCGAGGAGGCCGCGAGCATTCTCGGGATCGCGCCCGCGGACATCCTCAAATCGCTCGTCGTGAAGCGGAGCGACGGGACGTTCCTGTTCGCGCTCGTGCCCGGCGACCGGCAGATCTCGTGGCCGAAGCTGCGCGCGGTCGTCGGGGTCAACAAGCTGCGGCTGCCCGCGCCCGAGGTCGCGCTCGCGGCGACGGGGTACGAGCGCGGGACGATCACTCCGCTCGGGTCGACGACGGCGTGGCCGGTGTACGTCGACGCCGCGGTCGTCGCGACGCCCGGCCGGCGCGTGTCGATGGGCGCGGGTGAGCACGGGTACTCGCTCTTCGTCTCGGCCTCGGAGCTCGTCGCGGCCCTGTCGGCGACTGTCGCCGACATCTCGGAGCCGGTCGCGCCGCGGTAGCGCGCCGCCGGCCCGCGTGACCCGTATCGCGCGCGCGGCCGTCTCCACAATTCAGGAAGTGCGGGTGCGGGGAGTGGCAGATGAGCGCTCCCACGGCGTGTCGGCGAGGGCGCGTGCGCGGATCTCCTGAGTTGTGGAGGCGGGGCCTCCCTCCGAAGGGCGCGGATGCTCGGCGCGAGCTACTCGGCGGGGCGAGCCGGCGCGGGCCGGGCGGGGGCAGCGGCCCCGCTCGGGCCCGGGATCACGCAGGCATCGCCCTCGCAGGCCGCCGCGTCGGGGGCGCCCAGCATCGTGAACGGGGCGAGCGGAGCATCCGCCGTCATCAGCGCGCCTCGGCGCCGCTGCGGGCCTCGGCCGCCTGCGTGAGGGCGGCGAGGAACATCTGCGGGTCCTGCGCTCCGGAGATGCCGTACTTCTCGTCGACGACGTAGAACGGCACGCCCTGGATGCCGTACGCGACGGCCTGCGCCATGTCGGCCTTCACATCACCGAGGTAGGTGTGCTCGGCGAGGGCCTCGCGGGCGGCGTCGGCGTCGAGGCCGACCTCGGCGGCGAGCTCGGCGAGCTCGTCGGCCTTACCGATGTGACGGCCCTCGGTGAAGTAGGCGCGGAGCAGGCGCTCCTTCAGTTCGAGCTGCTTGCCGTGCGCCTTCGCGAAGTGCAGCAGCTCGTGCGCGAGCACCGTGTTCGTCTGGTGGATGTCGTCGTAGTGGTACTCGAGGCCCACCGACTCGGCGATGCCGGAGACGCGGGCGATCATCTGCTGCGCCTGCTCGGGGGTGACTCCCTTGCGCTGGCTGAGGTAGTCGACGGGGGTGCCCTCGAAGTCGACCGGGGTGTCGGGGGCGAGCTCGAAGCTGCGGTAGACGACGTCGACAGCGCCTCCCTGCGCCTCGAAGTCGGCCACGGCCGCCTCGAACTTGCGCTTGCCGATGTAGCACCAGGGGCACTGCACATCGGAGAAGATCTGGACGCTGAGGGGGGTCGTCGAAGTGCTCACCCTGGGGTCAACGTCTCGTGCCGGCCGGTATTCCCCGGGGCCCGTCGGCTCGGTCGGGCGTCGGCCTCCACAATTCAGGAACCGGGCGGAGCGCCGCGTCGAGCGAGGCCCGTCGTTGCTGGGCTGCGCGTTGAGCGACGGCGTGTCGCCGGTCGTCGGAGCGCGGCGACTCCTGAATTGTCGAGACGCACGAGGATTCCGCGCTCGCGCAGCGCGCGCTCGACCGCGGCCTGGACCGTCGGCCAGGCGCCGAAGACGTGGCGGGCGCTCGGGCGGAGGCCGTGCAGCCCCGCGCGCGTGATGGCGAGGTCGCGCGCGCGGTCGAGCTCGAAGGTCTCCCGGTGGTGCTCGTCGCCGTCGACCTCGACCGCGACGGCGCCCTCGACCACGAGGTCGACCCGCTCGAGCGTGCCCGAGTACCGCACCTGCGACTCGACGTGCATGCCCGCGGCCCGCAGCCGTGAGCGGGCCAGGCTCTCGGGCAGCGACTCGCAGCGCTCGTCGGCGCGATCGACGATCCGGCCGAGCGAGCCCAATCGCGCGGCGAGCACTGCTGCGTCGAAGCGATCGAGTCGCCCGCTGCTGCGCGCCCAGTCGAGAGCCGCGATCGCGACCTCGAGCGGCTCGGCTCGGCACACGAGCTCGAGGGCGTCGAGCAGGTCGACGACTCCGGTCGAGGAGCCGCGATCGTGCGCCGGCGCGACCCAGTGCACGACGACGCCGCCGGGACGAGCATCCGCCCACCGCACCTTTCGGCGCCACTGACTGCGCAGGCGGGCGGCATTGCGGGGCACGGCGACATGCAGCGGATGCTCGCCCAGCGCCCAGCATCCGAGTGCGGTGAGGGCGCTCATGCCGGTGAGCCGCCCGCCGACGCGCATCGCGCGGAACCTCGGGTCGCGGAACCTCCACGTCGAGTACCAGCCGCGGCGGGGCCGGTCGAGGGCTCCGGCTCTGAGCGAGCGGCGGAGGTCGTGGTCGGTCGCGCCGAGCTCGAGCAGGCGACGTCGGTCGAGAGCGCCGCCGTGACGGGCGACGAGGGCAGCGGCATCCATGCCCGAAGGATGCCCGGGCAGGGTCGGCTGCGGAGGGCGCGCGCGGACTTTCGGGGGCATCGGTCGCCGGCTCGCCCCTGGTGAGGAGCGGCGGACGGGCGGGCTCCTCCACAACTCAGGAGATCGGGACAGAGGAGCGCCCCTACACGCCGACAGCGGCCCGAAAACACCTGCGCCCGCGCGGCGTCTCCTGAATTGTGGAGATGCCGCGCGGGCGAGGGAGGTGCGGGAGGGTGGGCGGCTACGCGCCGAGGAGCTCGCCGGCCAGGTATGCCTCGAGCCGCTCGAGCGGGATGCGCTCCTGCGCCATGGTGTCGCGCTCGCGCACGGTCACGGCCTGGTCGTCGAGGGTGTCGAAGTCGACCGTGATGCAGAACGGGGTGCCGATCTCGTCCTGACGGCGATAGCGGCGGCCGATCGCTCCGGCGTCGTCGAAGTCGACGTTCCAGTGCTGCCGCAGGCGGTCCGCGAGCTCGCGCGCGACGGGCGACAGCTGCTCGTTGCGGCTGAGCGGAAGAACCGCCGCCTTGACGGGCGCGAGGCGGCGATCGAGGCGCAGCACCGTGCGCTTGTCGACCCCGCCCTTGGTGTTGGGCGCCTCATCCTCTGCGTAGGCGTCGAGGAGGAAGGCCATGAGGGCGCGCGTGAGTCCGAACGCGGGCTCGATGACGTACGGCGTCCAGCGCTCGTTCTTGCCCTGGTCGAAGTACGAGAGGTCGGTGCCCGAGGCCGCGGCGTGCGTCGACAGGTCGAAGTCGGTGCGGTTCGCGACGCCCATGAGCTCGCCCCACTCGCCGCCCGTGAAGCCGAAGCGGTACTCGAGGTCGACCGTGCGCTTGGAGTAGTGCGAGAGCTTCTCGGCCGGGTGCTCGTACTCGCGGATGTTCTCGGGGCTGATGCCGAGGCCCGTGAACCAGGCGAGCGAGAGGTCGATCCAGTACTGGTGCCACTCCTCGTCGGTGCCGGGCTCGACGAAGAACTCGAGCTCCATCTGCTCGAACTCGCGCGTGCGGAAGATGAAGTTGCCCGGCGTGATCTCGTTGCGGAAGCTCTTGCCGATCTGGCCGATGCCGAACGGGGGCTTCATGCGCGCGGCGTTGAGAACGTTGACGAAGTTCACGAAGATGCCCTGCGCGGTCTCGGGGCGCAGGTAGTGCAGGCCGCTCTCGTCGTCGACCGGGCCGAGGAAGGTCTTCAGGAGCCCGGAGAACTCGCGCGGCTCGCTCCACTGGCCGCGGGTGCCGCAGTTGACGCACACGATGTCGGCGAGGCCGTTCTCGGGCTTGCGGCCCTTCTTGGCCTCGAACTCCTCCTCGAGGTGGTCGGCGCGATAGCGCTTGTGGCAGCTGAGGCACTCGACGAGCGGGTCGCTGAAGACCTCGACGTGGCCGGAGGCCTCCCACACGCGCTTGGGCAGGATGACGCTCGAGTCGAGCCCGACGACGTCGTGCCGGCTCTGCACCATGGTCTTCCACCACTGGCGCTTGATGTTTTCCTTCAGCTCCACGCCGAGGGGTCCGTAATCCCACGCCGAGCGCGACCCGCCGTAGATCTCACCGGCCTGGAAGACGAAGCCGCGCCGCTTGGCGAGGGAGATGACGGAATCCAGACGGGTGGGGGCTGCCACGGTGGGGGTCTCCTAGAGATCGCGCCGAGCTGGATGCCCGGCGGCTGTCGCACGAAGTCCCCAGTCTACTGAGGGGCGGGCTTGTCGACCGCGCCGCCGAAGCGGCGGTCGCGCCCCGCGTACGCCTCGATCGCCCCCCACAGGTGCCGCCGCCGGAAGTCGGGCCACAGCGTGTCGAGGAACACCATCTCGGCGTAGGCGCTCTGCCAGAGCAGGAAGTTGCTCGTGCGCTGCTCCCCGCTCGAGCGCACGAAGAGGTCGACGTCGGGCAGCTCGGGGGCGTAGAGGTGCTTCGCGATCGTGCGCTCGGTGACGCGATCGGGGGCGAGGCGGCCGGCCGCGACATCCGCGGCGATCGCGCGCACCGCATCCACCAGCTCGATGCGGCCGCCGTAGTTGACGCACATGGTGAGCGTGAGGCCGGTGTTGTCGGCGGTGCGGCGCTCGGCCTCCTCGAGCTCGGAGATCACGCTGCGCCACAGCTTCGGGCGGCGGCCGGCCCAGCGGATGCGCACGTTCCAGGCGTCGAGCTGGTCGCGGCGGCGGCGCAGCACCTCGCGGTTGAAGCCCATGAGGAAGCGGACCTCGTCGGGGCTGCGGCTCCAGTTCTCGGTGCTGAACGCGTAGACGCTCAGGTGCGTGACGCCGATCTGGATGGCGCCGGCGACGACGTCGAGCAGGCTCGCCTCGCCCGCGCGGTGGCCCTCGATGCGCGTGAGGCCCTGCAGGTTGGCCCAGCGACCGTTGCCGTCCATGACGATCGCGACGTGCTTCGGGACGGCGCCTCTCGACAATTCAGGAGGATGCTCGCCCGTCCAGTCGATCGGACGCAGCGGCTCGGCCTCGGCGGCGCGCCGTGCCGCCCGGCTCTGGCGCGGAATTCCGGGGCTGCGGGGCTCTCGGCTCACGCGGGGGCTCCGATCGTCGGCGTGTCGTGCGGGGCGCTCCGGGGCGCCGATTCCTGAATTGTGGAGGCGGGCGGGGCGGGCGTCGTTGTCGGCGGATGCTGCGCCGGGGCCTCGGCGGGCGCCGCCGCCGCGCGACTCGAGGTCGGAGCGGTCGCCGCCTGGCGGTCGACGTGGGGCAGGCTGCGCAGCCCGCGCTCGAGATGGAACTGCGTGTAGGCGGCGATGATGCCGCTCGCCTGGTTGCGCGCGCGCTCGTCGGACGCGTCGGCGGTGGCCCAGTCGCCCGTGAGGAGGGCCGCGAGCAGCGCGAGAGCCTCCGGGCTCACGCGCGGAGACCCGGGCGGGGCGACGTCGGCGGCGACCATGCCTCCGAGCTGGACCACGAAATGGCTGTGGGGGCCGGGCGCGCCGGTCACGGCGCAGTCGCCGAAGCTCGGCGCCCATCCGGCGATCGACAGCGCGCGCAGCAGGTACGAGTCGAGGGTCAGGCTCGGGGCGTGCTCGCGGCGGGCGAGCGAGCGGAGGGCGCCGACGAGGAGGAGGTACTGCTGGACTCCCCCGCCGTCGTCGTCGGTGACCTTGTCGGCGGTCTCGACCATGACGCTCGCGGCCGTGTAGCTGCCGTAGTCGTCGCTGATCTCGGCGCCGTAGCTGCCGAGCGACTCGGCCTGCTGCACGATGTCGAGGCTACGGCCGACGTAGAGCTGCACGTCGGCGACCATGAACGGCTCGAGGCGGCTGCCGAAACGACTGCCGGTGCGCCGCACGCCCTTCGCGACGGCGCGGATCTTGCCGTGGTGCCGGCTCAGCATCGTCACGATGCGGTCGGCTTCGCCCAGCTTGTGGGTGCGCAGCACGACGGCTTCGTCACGGTAGGTGGGCACGCTCCAGTATCGCGCGCGGGGCGGCGCGGGGGCTGGGGGCCTCGCCGGGCGCGGCGGGATCGGGACGGCGCGTCGGCAGCGAGGGTGGGGCCTCCACAATTCAGGAGACCGAGCATCCGACGCCTGCTACGACACGCCGAGCGCCCGCGCCGATGCGGCGAGCTCGGTCGCGGCGCGCGTCCACTCCTCCTGAGTTGTGGAGGCGCCGCCGGTGAAGCGGATCGCGGTGCGGGCCTCCTCGGGGGTGACGCCCATCGCGAGGAGGACGGGCGACGGCTCGTCGCGGCCGGCCGCGCACGCCGAGCCGCTCGAGGCGATGATGCCGCGCTCGTCGAGGGCGATGAGCAGGGGCTCGCCTCCGATGCGCGGGACGATGAACGACGCGTGCGCGGGCAGACGCTCGGTCGGATGCCCGGTGAGGGTCGCGCCGGGAACGCTCGCGATCACGTCGGCGACGAAGCGGTCGCGGCGCGCGGCGACGTCGGCGACGAGCTGCCCGGCCGGCTGCCCGGCCGGCGCGCCGCTGCCGCGCCGCTCCTCCTCGGCGAGCTCGAGCGCCACCGCCAGCCCCAC
>NZ_JAUSMI010000002.1 GCF_030645145.1 Microcella sp.
GGGGGGCCGCGCTCGCGCCGTCGAGCGTCACGGGGCCCGAGCCGCCCGTGACCGCGACCCAGGTGCCGACGGGCAGCGCGAGGGTCAGCCCGCCGAGGAGCACCTCGAGAGCGGCTGCCGACTCGTCGTTCCCGACGAGCCGGTTCGCGAGCCGATGGGCCGCGCGGTCGAACGCGCCCGCGGCCCCCACGCCGAGGGCCGCGCGGCCGGGGCGCCCGAGATCCTGGACGAGGGTGAGCGCTCCGGGGTCGACGACCTCGATCGTGCGACCAGGCGCGACCGGCGACGCGGGAATCGCGCGCGCCGCGCGCGCCTCGGCGCTCGCCACCGTGCCGAGCTCCCGCACGGGGACGAAGCGCACGCGCGCGCCCGGCGGGACGAGCGCGGGAGGGTCGCGCCGGGCATCCCACAGCACTGCGTCGGTGCGGCCGATGAGCTGCCAGCCGCCGGGAGAGCTGCGCGGATACACGCCCGTGTACTCGGCGGCGAGCGCGACGGCGCCGGCCGGCACGACGGGGCGCGAGGTCGCGCGCCGCGGCACCGGCGGGGGGACCGTGGCCGGGTCGGCGGGCACGAGGTACGGGAAGCCGGGGGCGAACCCGACGAACGCGCAGCGCCACTCGATGCGCGCGTGGCGCTCGACGACCTCGGCGGCCGAGCACCGCCAGAGCGCGGCGACCGCCTCGAGATCATCGCCGTCGTAGACGACGGGCAGCTCGACGAGCGGTCCCTCCGTTAGCGGGGCCTCGGGGTCTGCGTCAGCCAGCGCGGATCGCAGCCAGTGCTCGGCGTGCGTGAGTCCGAGCACGCGCGGGTCGAGCCGCACGAGCACGGTGCGCGCGGCGGGCACGAGCTCGAGGACTCCGTCGGGCGCGGTCGCCGCGAGCGCGGCATGGGCCGCGAGCGCTCCCTCGAGCGAGTCGAGCTCGACGAGCAGGGCGCGGTCGCCGCAGGGCAGGATGCGCGCCGCGAGCCCCGCCCCCGAGCCTGCCCCCGCCTCCGCGCTCACGGCGCCCCGAGCATCGGCCGCACGTCGACCCCGGCCTCCGCGAGCGCGTCGCGCACGGCGCGCGCCATCGCGACCGCCCCGGGAGTGTCGCCGTGCACGCACAGCGACTCGGCCTCGACGCGCACGATCGACCCGTCGACCGCGACGACCGACCCGTCGACGGCGAGCCGCACCGCGCGCGCGGCCACCGCGGCGACGTCGTGCAGCACGGCGCCCGGCTCGGTTCGCGGCACGAGCGACCCATCGGCCCGGTAGGCGCGATCGACGAAGGCCTCGGTCACGAAGCGGATGCCCGCCTCCCGCGAGGCGCGCTCGATCGCCGACCCGGGCATCCCCATCACCGGAAGCCCGGCCGCGGCCGCGACGCGCGCGACGACCTCGGCGCGCTCCGCGTCGCGCACGATGCGGTTGTAGAGCGCGCCGTGCGGCTTGAGGTATCGGGCGTCGCCGCCCGCGGCCCGCGCGGCGTCGGCGAGGCGTGCGACCTGCTCGCGCAGCTGC
>NZ_JAUSMI010000061.1 GCF_030645145.1 Microcella sp.
GGGCGCGGAGGCGTCCCCGCGCGCCTGGGAGCGCTCGATGCGCCGCCACGACCTCCGGTCGATGGTGCGGCGTCGCCCGTTCGCGTGGCTGCGCTGGGCCCGCTGGCTCACCCGGCCGCTCGCCGGCCGCGGACCCGTCGCCGACCTGCTGGCCGGTCTGCGATCGCGGGGCGATGCTCGGGGCGGCGACGACGCGACCGGCGAGGACGCGACCGGCGAGGACGCGGCCGGCGAGGACGCGGCCGGCGAGGCCCCGGGAGACCCCGCGTGAGCCGCTCGCGCCCCCTCCCGCTCGTCCTGCTGGCTCTGCTCGGGTTCGCGCTCGCATTCGTGATCGACCTCGCCCTCGCGATGCGCGGCCAGCCCGTGCTCGTGCCACCGCCCTCGCTCGCCGTCGGGCTCGTGCTCATCGCCGCGCTGCTCGTCGCCCTCGCCTGGCCGGTGCGCCGCGCGGCCGCGGGAGCCACCCGCATCGACCCGTTCTACGCCACGCGCGTGGTCGTGCTCGCGAAGGCGAGCGCGCTCGCGGCGGCGCTCCTCTCGGGGGGCGGGGCGGGCATCCTCGTCTATCTGCTGTCTCGTGCGGTCGTGCCGATAGGCTCGACGCTGACCGCGGCGGGCACGCTCGTCGCGGCGGTGATCCTCCTGATCGCGGCGCTCGTGGCAGAGCACTTCTGCCGGCTTCCGCCCGACGACGAGAAGGAGGAGGCCGCCGCGGCCGCAGGGTGAGCCGCGCGGTCGCCGACCACCCGGGGGAGCCGACGCCGTGACCGACCAGCCGCAGACGCCGTCGCCCGCGCCCGACGCTCCCGCGCCCGTGACCGCCGAAGCCGCCGCCGCTCCGCGCTCGATCGAGCTGCCCGGCACCGACTGGCAGCGCGTCTCGCCGAAGTACATCGCCGTCGACATCGCCGGGTACGTCGTCTTCGGCGGCATCATGACCGTCGCGGGGTTCATCCCGTTCTGGGTGAGCGGATGGGCGCCCTCGGCGCTGCTCGGCGTCGCGCTCGGCGTGCTCTTCCTCACCGTCATCGCCCTGACCCCGCGCCGCGTGCGCGCGATCGGCTACGCGCTGCGCGAGGACGACCTGCTCTTCCGCCGCGGCATCCTCTTCCAGCGCGTCGTCGCCGTGCCCTACGGCCGCATGCAGCTCGTCGACATCACGCGCGGGCCCATCGCGCGCGCCGTCGGCCTCGCCGAGCTCAAGTTCGTGACCGCGGCCGCGTCGACCGGAGTGCTCATCCCGGGCCTCCCGCTCGCCGACGCCGAGCGCCTGCGCGACCACCTCGTCGCGGTCGCCGAGACCCGCCGGGCGGGCCTGTGACCGATTTCGCCGACGGCGAGTGGCACCGCCTGCACCGGGCGACGCCGCTCTTCCGCGGCGGGCTCGCGGTGCTGATCCTCGCGGGCGTCGTCTTCGGCAACTTCCGCGACCGTATCGTCGACCTGGTCTTCGGCGACCAGGGGTTCGGCGGCGACCCGGGCGACGACGACTTCGGCGGCGACCCGCTCGACTTCATCCTGCGCGAGAACCTCGTGCTCGCCGCGCTCGGCGTCGCGCTGCTCGTCCTCCTCCTCGCCGTGGGCGGCTTCTACCTGTCGTGGCGCCTGCACACCTTCCGCATCACCGACGAGGTCGTCGAGGTGCGGTCGGGCATCCTCTTCCGCACCAACCGCAAGGGCCGCCTCGACCGCATCCAGGGCATCAACATCGCCCGCCCGTTCATCCCGCGCCTCTTCGGAGCCGCGAAGCTCGAGATCTCCGTCGCGGGCAACGACGCGAACGTGCAGCTGTCGTACCTGCGATCCGGTGACGCGGATGCCCTCCGCCGCGAGATCCTGCTCCTCGCGTCCGGCGCGCGCCGGTCCGCGATCGCGGGCGACGCCGAGCGCGGGCCCGAGCATCCGGGCCCCGGCGTCGGCGCCGACGGCGTCGTGACCAACGCCGCGGTAGCCGGCGGCACCGCG
>NZ_JAUSMI010000073.1 GCF_030645145.1 Microcella sp.
CCCACGCGACACCGACGACCGCGAGGCCCGCGACGACGCCCGCGCTCACGAGCGGCTGCGCGACGCGGAGCGGGAGATCCTGGAGCGTGTCGACGTCCTGCACGAGGGTCGTGAGCACGTCGCCCGAGCGCGCGGTGCGCAGTCCATCGGGTGCGACCGGCACGAGGCGGCGGAACACGCTCACGCGCAGCCCCGCGAGCGCGCGGAGGGTCGCGTCGTGCCCGACGACGCGCTCGAGGTAGCGCAGGACGGCGCGACCGATCGCGAAGGCGCGCACGCCGACGATCGCGAACCCGAGGAAGAGGATGGGGGGCTGCTCGGCGGCGCGCGCGATGAGCCACGCGGAGGTCGCGAGGAGCGCGACCGAGGAGCCCGCGGCGAGGGCGCCGAGCGCGAGCGCCGGGGCGAGGGCGGCGAACGGCGGCTGAGCCGCGCGCAGCACGGGGCGGATGTCGACGCGGGTCATCGCGCGACCACCTCCGGGGCGTGCGCGGCTTCGCGGGCCGCGTCGGCGGCGTGGGCCGTCAGATCGAGCACGTCGTCGGCGGCCGCAACGACCGCGGGCCGATGCGTGACGACGAGGACGAGCCGCCCCTCCGCCGCGAGCGCGCGCAGCCCGGCGACGACGCGGCCCTCGGCCTCGGCGTCGAGCGCCGACGTCGGCTCATCGAGCACGACGATCTCGAGATCGCGCTCGAGCGCCCGGTACACGGCGCGCGCGATCGCGACGCGCTGCGCCTGCCCGCCCGAGAGCCCCTGCCCCGCCGGGCCGAGGACGGTCGTGAGGGGCACGTCGAGAGCACCCGCGAGCGCGAGCGCGCGGGCGACGAGCGCGGGGTCGGGATGCTCGGAGCCGAGCGCCACGACCGCGTCGAGCGGCCCCGCCGTGAGCTCGGGGCTCTGCCCGGCCCACGCGATGCGCGCGAGGCGCTCCTCGGCGGAGGCCTCGCGGCCCGCGAGGAGGAAGCGCCCCTCGGCGGGGGTGAAGCCGAGGAGGGCGGCGACGAGCGACGACTTGCCCGCGCCGCTCGGACCGGTGATCGCGACGAGCGAGCCGCGCCGCCAGGCGGCGTCGAGACCCGAGACGACCGCGCGACTCGCGCGCGCGATGCTCACGCCCTCGAGGGCGAGCGCGACCTCGAGCGCCTCGCCGTCGCGAGGCATCACTGAGGCGGGCGGCACCGAGGCGAGCGGGACCGAGGCGAGCGGGACCGCGGGGGCGGGCGGGGCATCCGCACCGCCCTCGATGAGATCGAGCACGTCGTCCCAGGCCGCGATGCCGTCGGCGGCGGCGTGGTAGCGGGCGCCGACGAGTCGCAGCGGCAGGTAGGCCTCGGGCGTGAGGATGAGCACGAAGAGCCCGAGCGCGAACGGGATCGCGCCGTCGATGAGCCGCACGCCGACCGACACCGCGACGACCGCGACCGACAGGCTCGCCGCGAGCTCGAGCGCGAAGCTCGACAGGAACGACACCCGGAGGACCTTCATGGTGCGGGCGCGGTACGCGTCGGTCACGGCCTCGATGCGCGCCGTCTGCCGGTGCTGCCGCCCGAAGATCGTGAGGGTCGAGAGCCCGAGCACCACTTCATGGAAGCCGGCGGACAGGGTTACCAGGGCCTCCCACTGCGAGCGCTGCATCGCCTGCGTCGCCCACCCGATGAGCACCATGAACACGGGGATGAGCGGGAGCGTCACCATCACCGCGATGCCCGTCGCCAGGTCGGAGAGCAGCAGCACGCCCACCACGATCGGCGTCGCGACCGCCGTCAGGATCAGCTGCGGCAGGTACAGCCCCACGTAGCCGTCCATCGCGTCGAGGCCCGGGCCGATGATCGTCGCGAGCGAGCCGCTCGACCGGCGGCCGAGCTGCGCCGAGCCGCCGCGGTCGATCGCGGCGATCGCGCGCTCGCGCAGCTGGCTCTTCACGCGCGCGGCTCCGCGGGCGGCGAGCGCGTCGAGCGCGGCCTGGGTGAGCGCCCGGGCGACGACGGATGCGGCGGTCGCGGCGACGAGCATCCCCATCGATTCGAGGGGCGCGCCCTCGATCACGGCCGCGATGCTGCTCGCGGCGGACCAGCAGAACGCGACGATGCTCGCGACGTGCGCGACGCCGACGACCGCGCCGAGCGCGAGGAGCGCTCGCGCGGCCGAGGCCGTGCGCAGCAGGCGCGGGTCGAGGGGCTTCAGTGCGCCGCCCCCACCGGGATGGAGGCGCGCGTGACGCGCTTGCGGAAGACCCAGTACGTCCAGCCCTGGTAGAGCAGCACGAGCGGGATCATGAACACCGCGACCCAGGTCATGACCTGCAGCGTGTACTCGGTGCTCGACGCGTTCTCGATCGTGAGGCTGTAGGCGGGGTCGATCGTCGAGGGCATGACGTTCGGGAACATCGCGGCGAGGATCGTCGCGACCGCGAGCAGGGTCGTGACGGCCGAGAGGCCGAACGCCCAGCCCTCGCGGCCCGCGCGGTTCGCGAGCGTGGCGCCGATGAGCGTCAGGGCTGCGGCCGCGGCGAGGGCGGCGATGAGCGCCGCGTGCGGGGCGCCGAGGTGCGCGAGGACGGTCCAGGTCAGGAACGCGGCTGCGACGACGATCGTCGCGATGCCCGCACGCGCGGCGAGCGCGCGAGCGCGCTCGCGCAGCTCGCCGTCGGTCTTCAGGGCGACGAACTGGACGCCGTGCGTGAAGAACAGCAGGAGCGTCGTGAGCCCGCCGAGGAGCCCGTACGGATTCAGGAGCGTGAACAGCGTGCCCGTGAAGTTGCCGGCCTCATCGATCGGGGTTCCCTGGACGATGTTGGCGAAGGCGACGCCCCACAGCAGCGCCGGGACCGCGGACCCGATCACGATCATCCGGTCGAACGCCGCCGACCACTCGGGGCTGCGGCCCTGGTGGCGGTACTCGAACGAGACGCCGCGGAGGATGAGCGCGACGAGGATCAGCAGGAGCGCGAGGTAGAACCCGCTGAACAACGTCGCGTACCAGTACGGGAAGGCCGCGAAGAGCGAGGCGCCCGCGACGATGAGCCAGGTCTCGTTGAGATCCCAGACGGGGCCGATCGTGTTGATGATCTGGCGGCGGTCGGTGTCGTCCTTGCCGAGGAAGGGCAGCGACATGCCGACGCCGAAATCGAAGCCGTCGAGCACGAAGTAGCCGATGAAGAAGAACCCGACGATGAGGAACCAGAGGGTGGCGAGATCCATGGGGTGCTCCTAGTAGACCGTGGCGAGCTTGGCGTGGTCGATGTCGTCCGCGTCGGAGTGGTCCTCCCACTCCTTCGGGCCCTCGATCGCGGCGCGCGTGATGAGTCGGAACTCGACGACGGCGAGCGCACCGTAGAGGACCGTGAAGACGACGAGCGAGATGAGCACCTCGAGCCCCGTGACGTTCGGCGAGACGCCGTCCTCCGTCTTCATGAGGCCGAACACGAGCCAGGGCTGGCGCCCCATCTCGGTGAAGATCCAGCCGACGAGGCTCGCGATCATGGGCAGCGGGGCGGCCCAGATGGCGACCTTCCACGCCCAGCCGGCGGGCGTGCGACCGCCGCGCGTGAGCCAGAGGCCGACGGCCGAGATGAGGGCGGCGAGCGAGCCGAGACCGATCATCCAGCGGAAGGACCAGTAGGTCACCCAGATGATGGGCGTGTAGTCGCCAGGGCCGAACTGCTCGACGTACTGCGCCTGGAGGTCGTTGATGCCCTCGACCTCGCCCGTGAGCGTGTGCGTCGACAGGAGCGACAGCAGGTACGGCACGCGGATCGAGAAGATCTCGCTCGATCCGTCGGGCGTGCCGAGCGAGAAGATCGAGAAGCTCGCCGGCCCGGCGGTCTCGTAGAGCGCCTCGGCCGCAGCCATCTTCATGGGCTGCGTCGCGACCATGACGAGGCTCAGCTGGTCGCCGCTCAGAGCCACGCCCGCGAAGGCGACGAGGTTCGTGACGCCGCCGAACCTCAGCGCCGTGCGCATCGTCTCGTCGTACTGGCCGCGGGCCAGGTGGTACGCGGCGACCGCGACGACGACGACCGCGGCGAACATGACCGCCGCGAAGATCGTGTGCGGGAAGGACGCGAGCACGACGGGGTTCGTGAGCACCGCGACGATGTCGGTGAGCTCGGCGCGGCCGCGCTCCTCGTTGATCGTGAAGCCGACCGGGTTCTGCATGAAGGCGTTCGCGGCGAGGATGAAGTACGCCGAGAGCATCGTCGAGATCGACACGACCCAGATCGACGCGAGGTGCAGCTTCGCCGGCAGCTTGTCCCAGCCGAAGATCCACAGGCCGATGAACGTGGCCTCGAGGAAGAACGCGAGCAGGCCCTCCATCGCGAGCGGGGCGCCGAACACGTCGCCGACGAAGCGCGAGTAGTCGCTCCAGTTCATGCCGAACTGGAACTCCTGCACGATGCCCGTCACGACGCCCATCGCGAAGTTGATGAGGAAGATGCGGCCGAACAGGCGCGTCAGGTGCAGGTACTTGAGCTTCCCGGTGCGCACCCACGCGGTCTGCAGCAGCGCCACGAGGAGCGCCATGCCGATCGTGAGCGGGACGAAGAGGAAGTGGTAGAGGGTCGTGAGACCGAACTGCCAGCGGGCGAGGGCGAGCGGATCGAGCCATTCGAGCACGGGAGACGGACCGCCTTGCGTGAGGAGGGGTGGGGTTCCCTTCCACCCTAGGAATCGGCACTCGGGGTCGGCAGGGGCCGAAGGTCCCGAATCCGGCCGCGTCGTCGCCGCTTGCGTCTCCGATCGGCACGATCGCCCACAGCGCCCGCAGGGCGGTCGTCGGTAGGCTCGCGCTCGTGAACGAGATCCTCGACGGCCTGCTCGACACCGTCGAGGGCGTCGACCCCGTCGTGCGCACGCTCCTCGCCGGGCTGTTCATCATGCTCGAGACGAGCGTGCTCATCGGCCTCATCGTGCCGGGCGACACCGTCGTGCTCGTCGCCTCGACCGCCGTCGACTCCCCCGTCGAGTACTTCGCCCTCGCGATCACGTGCATCGCGGGCGCTCTCGCCGGCGGCTCGATCGGCTTCTGGATCGGCCGCACGATCGGGCCGTGGCTGAGGGCCTCGCGCGCCGGCCGGCTCATCGGCGAGAGGAACTGGGTGCGGGCGGAGAACTTCCTCGACCACCGCGGCGGGATCGCGGTGTTCATCTCGCGCTTCCTGCCCGTGCTGCACTCGCTCACGCCGCTCACCGTCGGCATGAGCACGCTGCGCTACCGCACGTTCATCCTCTGGCTCGCGGCGGCCTCGACAATCTGGTCGTTCCTGTACGTCTCCGTCGGCTCGGCCGCCGCGGGCACCTATCGCGAGCTCGACGACACGCTCAGCTGGGCGGCGTACCTGTTCGTCGGCATCATCCTCGCCTTCCTCGTCGTCGTGTGGATCGTGAAGAAGCTGCTCGACCGCTACTCGTCGCGCTTCGCCGACCGCCCGGGCGATCACGACGCCCGCACGCGCGAGGACTGAACCGGCGCGCTCGGGCCCGCCCCGGGCATCCCCCCGGATGCGACGACGGGGGCGGGGCGAGCGCTCCGCCCCCGTCGGGCGTGGGATGCCGTGGCGACTAGCCGAGGAAGCCGTTCTCCTCGAGCCAGCCCTCCGCGATCTCGGCGGCCGACAGCTGGTCGACCGTGCTCTGGACGTTGAGGGAGACGAGGCCCTCGGCGGTCAGCGCGGCGCTGACCTCGTTGACGACGTCGATCGCGTCCTGCGACAGGTCGGCGCTCGCGACGGGCACGACGTTCGAGGCCAGGAAGAGGCCCTCGGGGTCGTCGAGCGTCACGAGGTCGTTCTCGCCGATGCGCGGGTCGGCGCTGTAGACGTTGGCGATGTTCACGACGCCCTCGAGGAGCGACTCGACGGTCGTCTCACCCGTGGCCTGGAACTCGACGGTCACGCCGTAGACCTCCTCGAGTCCCGCGGGGCCGTAGGGGCGCTCGGCGAGCTCGGGGTTGCCTCCGAGGATGAGGCCCTCGACGCCCGCGAGATCGGCGATCGACTCGAGGCCGTTGGCCTCGGCGAACTCGGCGGTGACGTTGTAGCTGTCCTGGTCGGTCGCGGACGACTGGTCGAGCACCTGCAGACCCTCGGGCAGGGCGCCCTGGAGCTCCTCGTAGACCTCGTCCTCGGCCGTGGCCGTCGTGTCGGGCACGTAGAACTGCAGGAGGTTGCCCGTGTACTCGGGGAACAGGTCGACCTCGCCCGCCTCGATGGCGGGGATGTACGCGTCGCGCTGGCCGATGTTGAAGTTGCGCTCGACCTCGAACCCGGCCTCTTCGAGGGCCTGGGCGTAGATCTCGGCGATGATCTCGTTCGAGTAGTAGGCCTGCGAGCCGATGACGATCGTCTCGCTCGAGCCGCCCGCATCCGGGTCGGTGCCGGGCTCCAGCGGATCGCCCGACGCGCACCCTGCCAGGGCCAATGCCGCCCCGACCACGGTCGCGGTCATCGCGATCCGGCCCTTGTTCCTTGCTGTGAACATCACGATCTTCTTTCTCTCAGGTGGTGGCGGGGGTATCCGCCGCCGCGCGACGGCGCGGGGCCGTCGTGCGGAGCTCTGGGGCGCGGCGCGCGCGCACGCCGCGCGGCACCGCGTAGCGCTCGAGCACCGCGAACAGCGCGTCGAGCAGGAGGGCGAGGGCGATGATGAGGATCGCCGCGCCGAGCATGCGATCGTAGTCGCGCAGGGCGATGCCCTCGACGATCGGCAGGCCGAGCCCGCCGAGGTTGACGAAGGCCGCGAGCACGGCCGTCGCGACGACCTGCAGGGTTCCGCTGCGCAGCCCGCCCATGAGGAGCGGCAGGCCGAGCGGCACCTCGACGCGCCACAGGATCTGCCACTCGGTCATGCCCATCGCGCGCGCGGCGTCGATCACGCGGCGGTCGATGACCTCGAGGCCCGCGTAGGCGCCCGCGAGGATCGGCGGGATCGCGAGCAGGACGAGCACGAGCACCGCCGACGGCCCCCGCAGGAGCACTCCCGCGATCATCACGAAGAGGAAGAGCAGGCCGAACGACGGCAGGGCGCGCGCGGCGCCCGAGATGCCGACCGCGATCTCGCGACCCTTGCCGGTGTGCCCGATGAGCCAGCCGAGCGGGACCGCGACAGCGGATGCGGCCAGCACCGCGAGAACGGTGTAGAACAGGTGCTCGCCGATGCGCACGGGGATCGACCCCGAGCCCTGCCAGTTGGCGGGCTCGACGATCCAGGCGATCGCCTCGAGGAAGAGGTTCACGATGCCCCCTTCACGCGCGTCCACGGCATGAGCCACGCGCCGATGAGGGCGAGGACGCGGTCGAACAGGAGGGCGATGACGACGGTCGCGACGACGCCCGCGAGCACGGACTCGATGATGCCGCGCTGCGACCCGTTCGTGAAGAGGTAGCCGAGGCTGTCGACGCCGACGACCACGCCGACCGTGAGGAGGCTCACCGTGCTCACGGCGACGACGCGGAGGCCCGCGAGGAGGACGGGCCCGGCGAGCGGGAAGTCGACGGCCCAGAACCGCCGCCAGGAGGAGTACCCCATGGCCGTGGCGGCCTGCTGGATGTCGCGATCGACGCTCGCGAGAGCATCCGCCGTCGATCGGGCCATGATCGCGACCGCGTAGATGGTGAGGGCGATGAGGACGTTCGACTCGCTCAGGAACGGCAGCCCGAGGAGGGGCGGCAGGATCACGAACAGCGCGAGCGAGGGGATCGTGTAGAGCAGGCCGACGAGCGTCAGGATGAGGCCGCGCGTGAGCTGGTAGCGGTGCGCGACCCAGCCGAGCGGGATCGCGATGACGAAGCCGAGCACGATCGGCAGGATGCTCAGCCGGACGTGCTCGAGCGACAGCTCGAGGATCTGCTCGATGTTCGCGATCACCCAGGTCACGACGGGCTCGCCTCCACGAGGCGGCCCGCGACCGTGCCGTCGGCATCGACGACGACGCGCGCGCCGTCGATCTCGCGGATGCTCAGCGCGCGCTTGCCGCGATCGGCGCCGATGAAGCTCGCGACGAAGTCGCTCGCGGGGTTGGCTAGGATCTCCTGCGGCGTGCCCTTCTGCGCGATGCGGGCGCCCTTCTCGAGGATGACGACCTGGTCGCCGAGCAGGAAGGCCTCGTCGATGTCGTGCGTGACGAAGACGACGGTCTTGCCGAGCTCGCGCTGCAGGCGCAGGAGCTCCTGCTGCAGCTCGGCGCGCACGATCGGGTCGACGGCGCCGAAGGGCTCGTCCATGAGCAGGATGTTGGGGTCGACGGCGAGGCCGCGCGCGACGCCGACGCGCTGCTGCTGCCCGCCCGAGAGCTGCGAGGGGTAGCGCTCGGCCATCGAGCGGTCGAGGCCGACGGTGTCCATGAGCTGCAGCGCGCGCTCGTGCGCCTCCTTCTTCGGCACGCCGTTGAGGCGCGGCACGGTCGCGATGTTGTCGATCACGGTGCGGTGCGGCAGGAGGCCCGAGTTCTGCATGACGTAGCCGATGCGGCGGCGCAGCTTCACGGGGTCGATGCGCGCGACGTTCTCGCCGTCGATGTCGAGCTCGCCGCTCGAGGCGTCGACCATGCGGTTGATCATGCGCAGGAGCGTCGTCTTGCCGCAGCCGCTTGAGCCGACGAAGACGGTCGTCTGGTGCGACGGGATGACGAGGCTGAAGTCGTCGACGGCGGTCGTGCCGCCGGGGAAGGTCTTGGAGATGGAGCGGAACTCGATCACGGAACGCGACTCCCCGGTGTCGATCGCCGCCGAGGGATCACTCAGCGTGCTCCCAGTCAAACAGCCCCGGGCCCCGCATCGAAACGCTGGCGGTGTTTCCCGGCACATATCCAGAAGATTCGGATGCTTGGCGCGCGCCGCCCGGAGACGACGAAGACCCCCGCCGTCGGGCGGGGGCTCTCGTGGCGAAGCGAGACGAGGGCTACAGCACCCCGGCGACCGTCGCGCGGACGACGCGGCGGGCCTCGTCGAGCAGGGCGGCGTCGCCGTCGGCGTCGCGCGCGAAAGCGCGGGCGACGAGCGCGTCGATGACCTCGACGGCCGTGGCGATCGCGAGGCGACCGCTGTCGTCGAGCGAGAGGGCGTAGCGCTGCTCGAGCGCGTCGGCCACGGCGCCGGCGACGACGCCGTTGGCGGTCTCGTCCGAGCTCGGCGGGAGCAGATCGAGCACGTCGCCGACGCGGAGCGAGCGGTAGCCCGGCTCCGAGCGGAAGAGCTCGACCGTCACGTCGAGGACCCCGAGGAGGGCATCCGTCGCCGTCGCGTGGCCGTCGGCGGCGAGCTCGCCGGCGAGGCGCGCGAGGAGGCGCTCGGAGTTGCGCGCCGCGAGCGACTGCAGCACGGCGATGCGGTCGGGGAAGTAGCGGTAGACGGTACCGATCGAGGCGCCGGCGCGGTCGGCGACCATCGCGGTCGTGAGTCGCTCGTAGCCGATCTCGTCGATCACGGCGGCGGCCGAGTCGAGGAGCGCGGCGAGGCGCGCGGTGCTGCGCGCCTGGACGGGTTCATTGCGGATGGGAGCGGACGCCGTCAGAAGCGTCGTGCTCAGTTCGATGGCGGACATGGCTGGGTACCTTTCGACGACCGGGCTGATTGATGGTAGCGCGCAATATGAGACATCGACTGGTTTTCCTGTCAGGAATATTCGGCGCGCCGTCGCGCTGTTCGCTCTGACGAACACGGAGGCGCTTCGGAGCCGCGTCGAGCCCTCGTGACAGACTGGGGCGATGCCGGCCGTCACCCCTGATCCCGAGCCCGTTCCGCGATCGTCGTGGGCGCGCCGAGCGGCCGCTCTCGAGGACTCGGTGCACCGCACGCGCGAGCGACGAGGGCGCAAGCGCGGCCTCGTCCCGATCGTCCTGCCCTACAGCGGCTACGGCGGGCCCGGCTTCGTGCGCGTGCTGTGCCGCGTCCTCCTGGTCAAGCCCGGCTTCGATCTGCGCAAGCCCGCAAAGGCCATCCGCGGCTGGCGGAGCTTCACGAGCATCGCGATCGGCGGGGCCGAGGTCGTCGTGCGCGTCGACGGCCAGGAGTTCACGGTCTACGCCGACCGCGGCGGCGTCGTCGACGTCGACGTGGCCGTCGAGCTCGAGCCCGGCCTGCGCACGATCGAGCTCCAGGTCGAGGACACCCCGCCCGTCGAGGCCCCCGTCTACGTCGTGCAGCCGGATGCCCGGGTCGGCCTCCTGAGCGACATCGACGACACCGTCATGGTCACCGCGCTCCCCCGGCCCTTCCTCGCCGCGTGGAACACGTTCGTCCTCAATGAGCACGCGCGCCAGCCGGTGCCCGGCATGGCGGTGCTGTACGAGCGCATCGTGCGGGAGAACCCCTCGTGCCCCGTCGTCTACCTCTCGACGGGAGCGTGGAACGTCGCCCCGACCCTCGACCGCTTCCTGTCGCGTCACCTGTACCCGGACGGCACGCTCCTGCTCACCGACTGGGGGCCGACGCACGACCGGCTCTTCCGCAGCGGGCGCGACCACAAGCGCGAGAGCCTCGAGCGACTCGCGCGCGAGTTCCCGACGATCCGCTGGATCCTCGTCGGCGACGACGGGCAGCACGACGAGGAGCTCTACCGCGACTTCATCGCCGCGCACCCGCAGAACGTGCGCGCCGTGGCGATCCGCGAGCTGTCGCCCGGCGAGGCGGTGCTCGCGGGCGGTCGGCGGCACGTCGACGATGCCGAGCGGCCGGCGACCGATGCTCCCTGGGTGTCGGCGCCCGACGGCGCCGGTCTCGCCGTCGAGCTCGGCGAAGCGGGCGTCCTCGCCCCGGAGGACACCCCGCGCCCGGAGTGACGGGTCGGCGTGAGAGTCCTCTCATCCGGGCGGGTTCTCGGGCTCCGGGTGCCGATAATGAAGGCATGGTGCGCGCGATCGCTTTCCCGACCTGGTCGGTGCGCGCGCGCATCCTCGCCGTCATCCTCGTCATCACGACGGTCGGGATGACCTTCGCTGGCATCAGCGCGTACTTCGTGCAGCGCGACCGCGTGATCGAGAGCATCGACCAGGAACTCCTCGCGGCGGTCGAGTCGGCACGGCAGGTTCTCGCCAACCCTCCCGCGGCCGCCGCCATCGACGAGCCGCCGGCCGAGGAGCCCGCCGCGGGCGAGGCGCCCACCGACCCGCCCGCCGAGCCGGAGGCTCCTGCCGCTCCCGCCTACGAGACGGTCGGCGAGGCTCTCGAGGCGATCCTGTCCTACGTCATCCCCGGGCGGCACGAGAGCAGCATCGCCCTGCTCGACGGCGCACCCGCCTGGCAGCCGAGCGTCACCGTGTCGTTCGAGCTCGCCGACGACCCCGCGCTCCTCGCGCGGGCGTGGGAGGAGTCGCAGGGCGGAACGGTCGTCCTGGGCACCGCGAACACGAGCGCGCTCGAGGGCGTGCGGGCCGTGCGGTACGTCGTCGCCCCCGTCGAGATCGCCGGCTCCGATCAGCGGGGCGCGTACGTGACCGCGATCGACGTGCAGCGCGAGGTCGACGAGGTCGGCGGCGCGTTCGTGACGTACGCGTGGCTCAGCGCGCTCACGATCCTGCTGATCGGTGCCGCCGGCTGGTTCGTCTCCGGTCGACTGCTCGCCCCGCTGCGCGAGCTCCGCCTGGCCGCCGAGCGGATCACCGCGCAGAACACGACCGAGCGCATCCCCGTGCGCACGCGCGACGACCTCGGCGCCCTCACGACGACGGTCAACGACATGCTCGACCGCATCGACGGAGCCTTCACGGCGCAGCGCCAGCTGCTCGACGACGTGCGCCACGAGCTCAAGACCCCCATCACGATCGTGCGCGGCCACCTCGAGCTGCTCGACCCGCGGAAGCCCTCCGAGGTGCGCGCGGTGCGCGACATCGCGATCGACGAGCTCGACCGGATGTCGGAGCTCGTGAGCGACATCGACGATCTCGCGCGCACCGAGCGCGGACTCCTCGCGACCGAGCCGACCGACGTCGCCGACCTCACCGCCGCGGTCTTCGGCAAGGCGCAGGCGATCGGCGACCACGAATGGGTGCTCGAGAGCTCGGTGCCGGTCGTCGCTCCCGTCTCGCCGAGCCGCATCACGCAGGCGTGGCTGCAGCTCGCCGACAACGCCGCCAAGTACTCCCCCGCAGGCTCGACGATCCGCATCGGGTCGAGCGCCTACCGCGGGGCCGTCGAGTTCTGGGTCGCCGACGAGGGGCCGGGGATCCCCGAGGAGTCGCGCACCCGCATCTTCGAGCGCTTCGGACGCGCCGACACGGGCCGCGGCGTCGCCGGCTCCGGTCTCGGGCTGCCCATCGTCGCCGCGATCGCGCGCGCCCACGGCGGGCACGTGAGCCTCGAGACCTCGGAGGCGGGATCCCGCTTCGGCATCGTCGTGCCGGTCGAGTCGGACGCCCCCGCACCGCCGCCGCCGGCCGACCTCGGCCCCGCGGCTCGAGACGACGAGGAGTCGCGATGACGAGCATCCTCGTCGTGGAGGACGAAGCGCGCATTGCGACGTTCGTCGAGAAGGGGCTGACCGCGAGCGGCTACGCGCCCACCGTCGTCGGATCGGGGCGCGAGGCGCTCGACTACCTCGCGACCGGCTCGTTCGACCTCGTGCTCCTCGACGTCGGACTTCCCGGGGGCATGGACGGCTTCGCCGTCCTCGCCCGGATGCGGGCCGGCGGCGACGCGACGCCCGTCATCATGCTCACCGCCCGCACGAGCCTCGACGACACCATCCAGGGGCTCGACGGCGGGGCCAACGACTACGTCCCGAAGCCGTTCAAGTTCGACGAGCTGCTCGCGCGCATCCGCCTGCGACTGCGGGAGTCGGGGCAGATCTCGGCCGGAGAGACCGTGCTGCGGCACGGCGACCTCGCGCTCGACGTGCGCACGCGGCGCGTGACCGTCGGCGAGACCGCGGTCGACCTCTCGGCGCGCGAGTTCGCGCTCGCCGAGCAGTTCCTCCAGCACCCCGACCAGGTGCTCTCGCGCGAGCAGCTGCTGTCGCGCGTGTGGGGGTTCGACTTCGACCCCGGGTCGAACGTCGTCGACGTGTACGTTCGCTACCTGCGCGGCAAGATCGGCGCCGACCGCATCGAGACGGTGCGCGGCATGGGGTACCGGCTCGTCTGAGCCGCGAGCGGCGGGCTAGTCGTCGTCGAAGTCGGGCGAGTCGGGCGAGTCGCCCGACTGCGCGGGCGCGACGGGGGCCACGGGAACCGGCTGGGGCGCGGGCGCCTGCGTCACGGTGGGCGCCGGCGCGGGCGTGGCGGTGGGAGCGCTCGACGGTCCCGGGCTGGTCGACGGCTGCGGCGTGCTGCCGGGCACCGACACGCGGCCCTCGCCGAGCCCGGCGAAGAACTTGACGTCGCCGCGGAGGTTCGAGATCGGCGCGACGTCGACGCTCTCGCTCGAGTCGACGAGCGGCATCGCGGTCGCGGCGGTCACGGCGCTGCCGGCGAGCACGCCGAGCCCGAGCGCCGAGGCGGCGCCGAGCGCGATCCAGCCGTTCTGCTGCATGCCGAGCCTCCGGGTGAGAGCGGGCGCGCGGGTCGCGCCTCCTCCATGGTGCCAGGATGCGCGGGCCGGGTGCCGAGGATGAGAGAACTCTCACCCGTCGGCGCGGGCCTCACCAGGCGGCGGAGGTGAGGGGCGCGTCGGTCGCGGCGACCACGCGGTGCGCGCGCTCGATGAGCACGGCGGCGTCGTCGGAGCCCGCCGCGGAGCGCGCGAGCGCGTGCCCCAGGAGCTGCGTCGCGGCGATCGCGTGCGCGCGGTCGGCGAAGCCCGCCTCGGGCCACGAGAACCAGCGGCGGCGCCAGCCGTCGGCGAGCACGGAGGCGCGCGAGGCGCGCAGCGTCGCGCGGCTGCCGCCGTCGTGCACGACCGTCGCGATGAGGTGCGCGTAGAGCGCCGCGGCGTCGTCGGCCGGGTCGCCCCAGCCGGAGGTGTCGATGTCGAGCACGCCCGTGATCGTCGTCGGCGCGGCCGGATCGACGAGCAGCTGCGCGAGGTGCAGGTCGCCGTGGACGGTGCGGCTGGGCGGCGGGGCGCCGCCGGCGCGGAAGCGCCGTGCGATCGCGCGGGACGTGGTCTCGATGAGGCCGTCGTAGGCGGGCAGCTGCTCCACCAGGCGCTCCTCGTACCAGTCGAGCCGACGCACGAGGGACGCGCGCGCGGGCGCGGTCGACGGGACGGCGGCGATGCGCTGCATGAGTCGGACGATCTCGTCGAGCAGGGCATCCGGCCCCGGAACGCGGTCGAGGACCGAGATGAGCTCGGAGCCGGCGAGGGCCTCGAGGGCGACGAGGCCCTCCTCGCTCCAGCCGAGGACGGTCGGGACGGGGACGCCTTCGTGGCGCCAGTGGGTGTGCTTCGCCTGCAGGGGCTCGGCCGCGGGCGGGCGGACGACCTTGAGGAAGTACGCCGTGCGCGCGGTGTCGACGCGCACGACGGCGCGCTTGCCCGGGCGGTAGGCGGCGAGGCTCACGCGGAGATCCTCGACGGGGAGGCCGAGTCGAGCGAGGACGATCGAGGCGGCCTCGGCGTAGACGGCGGTGCGCAGCGCGGGCAGCGAGGGGTCGGCGGGGTAGACCCACACATCGACGCGCTCGCCCGTCTCGGGCTGGGTGAGCGTGAGAACGCCCGAGCGGGTCGTGTCGGGGGGCGAGGTCTCGACGAAGACCGTGTGGTCGGCCGTGCCGCCGGACTCGTCGCGGAGGGTCACGCGGTAGCCGTGGGTGAAGCCCTGACCCGTCGGCTCGATCTGCAGCGCGTGCGCTTCGACGAGCGTCGCACCGAGCGAGCCGGCGACGGCGTGCAGCACATCACGGTGCAGAACCTGGGACTCGGAGGCACTCATCGCTCTCATCATGGATGATCAGGCCCCCTCGCGCGAACGCGCCGCGCGCGCCCGCGCGCAACTCACCGCGCCTCCTGGCGCCCGGCGATGCCGCGACGTACCATGAACGCGAGCGACCGAACCCGAAATGAGGTCGTTTCTCTGGGCGCGTACCCGCGCGCTCGAGTTCCTCATACCCGACGAGGAGCACCCTGATGTGGAGCCTGCTCGCGCGCAGCGGCGCGGCCGCGACGGCGCTGACGAGCGCCGCGCTGCGCACGCCCGCGAACGCGAGCGAGAGCTTCCACCGCACGATCGGGCTCGCGCTCGCGGGCCTCGTGCTCACGAGCGGGGCGGCGATCGGGACCCTTGCGCTCACGGTCGACCCGCGCGGCGGCGACCGGGGGGTCAGCGAGCGCGGCGACGAGAAGACCGTGCGGGATTTCCAGCTGCCGACGCTCTGAGCCGCCCGCCTGATCCAGGGGGCCGGCCCCGACCTCAGCCCCCGTCGCGCGCCCGCGGCGACTCACCGAGGCACTTCGGCCCGCAGTCGCGATAAGGGCCCGTCTCGCCGGACGCCGCCCGCCGCAGCGCGAGCACCCGGCGCAGGGAGTCGTCGACGGCCGCCTCGTCGACGCGACCGATCGCGACGGCGGCGACCAGGGCATCCACGAGAGCGCCCGCCTCGAAGCCGACCGACGCGGGGTCGCCGGGGAGGACGTAGAGCAGGAGGTCGTTGCCGGCGGCGAGAGCCCGCACGCCGTTCTCGATCGGGTCGTCGAAGCGCGCGTCGCCCGAGCGCTGGAGCATGAGCAGGTCGTCGGTCACGATGACGCCGTCGAAGGCGAGCTCGTCGCGGAGGATGCGGATCCACGTCGGCGAGAGCGAGGCCGGCATCGGGCTCACCTGATCGAACCGCAGGTGGCCGGTCATGACGAGCGGGGCGCCGGCCGCGATTCCCGCCGCGAAGGGAACGGCGTGCGTCGCGCGCCACTCGGCGAGGGTCGCGCTCGAGGTCGGGATGCTCACGTGCGAGTCGTCGGGGCTCGCTCCGTGCCCGGGGAAGTGCTTGAGGGTCGAGAGCGCGCGCCCCTCCTCGCCGCGCACCGCCGCCGCGACGCGCTCGGCCGCGGCCTCGGGCGTCGCGCCGAGCGTGCGCGGGCCGATGAACGAGCCCGAGCCGATCTCGATGTCGGCCACGACGCCGAAGTTGACGAGCACGCCCGCGCTCGCCACGAGGCCGGCGCGCTCGGCGAAGACGCTCTCGACCGCGTCGGGAGCCGCCCCCTGCAGCGCGCGCCCGGCGGGCCAGCCGTCTCCCGGCAGCCGACGCACGATGCCGCCCTCCTGGTCGATCGCGGTGAGCAGCGGGAGCCCGGCGTCGACGGAGAGGGCGCTCGTGAGGGCGCGCGTCGACGCGGGGTCGCCGGAGATGTTGTCGCCCATGAGGATCACCCCACCGAGGCCGTGCCGGTCGACGACCGACCGGATCGCCCCCGGGTCGGTCCCGGGAACGTGCACCATGACGAGCGCGGCGACCTTCTGGTCGATCGTCATCGACGCGATGCGCTGCTCGACATGGACGACGTCGGGGTCGGCGGCGGGCGGGGCCGAGACGCCGCGCATGATCGCGGCGGGCTCGTCCGTCGGCTCGGGCACGGGCGCCG
>NZ_JAUSMI010000075.1 GCF_030645145.1 Microcella sp.
TCGTGAGCGAGCTGCCCGGCCGCGAGTCGATGTGCTGGATCTTCGCGAGCTCGTCGTTATCGATGATCGGGAAGTCGAGCACGACCTGGCGCGCGTGCCGCGCGGTCGCCGTGAGCAGGTTGCGCTCGGGCCCGAGGCCGAGGCGCATCGAGGTCACGACCTCCTCGCGGATCGAGTCGAGCGGCGGGTTCGTGACCTGCGCGAACTGCTGCGTGAAGTAGTCGAAGATCAGGCGCGGACGCTCGGAGAGCACGGCGATCGGGGTATCGGAGCCCATCGCGCCCAGCGGCTCGGCGCCGGCCTGCGCCATGGGCGCGAGGAGGACGCGCACCTCCTCCTCGGTGTAGCCGAACGTGCGCTGGCGGCGGACGATCGAGGCCGGCGTGTGCACGATGTGCTCGCGCTCGGGGAGGTCGCGCAGGTTGATGCGCTGGGCGTCGAGCCACTCGCCCCACGGCTCGGCGGAGGCGAGCTGGGACTTGATCTCGTCGTCCTCGATGAGACGGCCCTCGGCCGTGTCGACGAGGAACATCTTGCCGGGTCGCAGACGGCCCTTGCGAACGATGCGGCTGGGCTCGATGTCGAGAACGCCGATCTCGGAGGCGAGGACCACGAGGCCGTCGTCCGTCACGAGGAAGCGCCCCGGGCGCAGGCCGTTGCGGTCGAGCGTCGCGCCGACGAGCGAGCCGTCGGTGAAGACGAGCGCGGCGGGGCCGTCCCACGGCTCCATGAGCATGCCGTGGTACTCGTAGAAGTCGCGCAGCGCCGGGTCGAGGTCCGTCTGGTTCTCCCACGCCTCGGGGACCATCATCATGATCGCGTGCGGCAGGCTCCGACCGCCGAGGGTGAGGAGCTCGACGACCTCGTCGAACGAGGCCGAGTCGCTCGCCCCCGGAGTGACGATGGGGAACACGTCGCGGAGGTCGCCGAAGACCTCGCTCTCGAGCTGCGACTGGCGGGCGCGCATCCAGTTGCGGTTGCCCTGCACCGTGTTGATCTCGCCGTTGTGGGCGATCATCCGGAACGGCTGCGCGAGAGGCCACGACGGGAACGTGTTCGTCGAGTAGCGCGAGTGGACGAGCGCGAGCTTGGAGGTGAAGCGCTCATCGCTCAGGTCGGGGTAGAAGGGCTCGAGCTGGAGGGTCGTGACCATTCCCTTGTAGACGAGCGTGCGGCTCGAGAGAGAGGGGAAGTACGAGCCCAGCTCGCGCTCGGCGCGCTTGCGGAGGCGGAAGGTCTGCAGGTCGAGCTGCACGCCGGAGAACGGCTGTCCGTCGGCGGTCGACCGCGTCGAGCGCACGAAGAGCTGCTCGAAGACGGGCATCGCGTTGCGGGCGAGCGTTCCGATGTGCGAGGCGTCGATGGGCACCTCGCGCCAGCCGATGACCGCGAGGCCCTCCTGCTCGGCGATCGCCTCGATGCCCTGCTTCTCGCGGGCGCGCTCGGCCGAGTCGGTCGGCAGGAACGCCGTGCCGACCGCGTAGCGGCCGACGGCGGGCAGGTCGAAGGGCGCGACCGCGCGCAGGAACGCGTCGGGGATCTGGGTGATGATGCCCGCGCCGTCACCCGTGCCGGCGTCCGACCCGACGGCGCCGCGGTGCTCGAGGTTGCGCAGGGCGTCGAGCGCGGCCTGGATGATGTCGTGCCCGGCGGTGCCGCGCAGCGTCGCGACCATGGCGAGGCCGCAGGCGTCGCGCTCGCGCTCGGGGTCGTAGAGACCCTGGGCCGCGGGTACGCCCGAGAACCGCTGGTAGGGGTGCTGCTGGGTGCGATCCATGGGAACCGTCCTCACGTGGTGCTGGGAGGCGGGACGTCATCGGCCCGATGGAAGGAGGCGCGCTCTCGCGCGGGAGGGCTGCAGGAGCCGAGGGTCGTCGGGGTGCGGGCTCCTACGACCGAGTGGTGGCTTCGCTTGTGGCGCGTGACGATCCGGTGGTGGCGGAGACGAGATCGGCGCCATTGCCGTCGTCGTCGGTCTCTGTGTAGACGTCCTCGGAGTCTACCCCAGCATCATCCCGCCACTCGCGACCGGCGACGTAGGGACTGGGCTCCGCACCGGTGTGGCGACGGCGCTGGACGATGACGATGACGATGCCTACGAGCACGGCGAGCCAGGCCGCCCAGACGTTCACGCGGATGCCCAGGAAGAGCTCGCTCGGGTCGAGGCGGATGGACTCGAAGATGCTGCGACCGACGCCGTACCAGATGAGGTAGCCGCCGAGGAGCTTGCCCCACTGCACCCGGAGCCGGGCATCCAGCAGCAGGAGGAGGGCGACGCCCGCGAGGTTCCAGATGATCTCGTACAGGAAGGTCGGGTGGAAGAGCGTCGACTCGGGGAGGCCGATCGGGATGGCGTCGTTCGGGCGGTCGATCTCGAGGCCCCACGGCAGGTCGGTGGGCAGACCGAAGAGCTCCTGGTTGAACCAATTGCCGAGCCGGCCGAACGCCTGGGCGAGCAGGAGGCCCGGAGCGAGCGCGTCGGCGAAGGACCAGAAGCGGATGCCCGTGACGCGGCAGCCGATCCAGACGCCGATCGCACCGCCGATCAGAGCCCCGAAGATGGCCATGCCGCCCTCCCAGACGCGGAGCGTGGCCCAGAGGTCGGCACCCTCGAAGAAGTAGTCGTCGGGGTGGGTGAGCACGTGGTAGATCCGGCCGCCGATGATGCCGAGCGGGACCGCGAAGAGGGCGATGTCGAGCGTGATCCAGGGCTCGGCGCCCCGCCGCGTGAGGCGGTGGTTCGTGAGCATCGTCGCCGCGACGATGCCGGCGAGGATGCACAGCGCGTACGCGTAGATGTTCACGTCGAACGAGAACCAGGTGAGGCCCAGGTCGCGCAGCCACTGGCCGAGGTTGAAGACTTGCCACTCGTCGCTCGGGCTCGGGATGCTCAGGGGGTGGATCACGGGGGAAGGACCTTTCCAGGTGGGAGGACGCGCATCAGCCTAGCGGCGCGCTCCGCGGGGGTTCGGCGACGACGGGGCTAGTTCTTGCCGGTCGCGAGCTCGGCGGCGATCGCGGCGACCGCGGGCACGCCGCCCTCGGCGAGGGCCGAGACGAGGCGGGAGCCGACGATCGCGCCGTCGGCGTAGGTGAGGACGTCGGCGACCTGCTCGGGGGTGGAGATGCCCACTCCGACGCACGCGCTCGTCGCCCCGGCCTCGCGGAGGCGGGAGATCACGCTGCGCGCGGCGGCGTCGACGTCGGCGCGGGCGCCCGTGATCCCCATGGTGGAGACGGCGTAGACGAACCCGCGGCTCGATTCGACGGCCTGCGTCATGCGGGCGGGGCTCGAGGAGGGGGCCGCGAGGAAGACGCGATCGAGTTCGTGGGCGTCGGACGCGGACATCCACTCGCCGGCCTCGTCGGGGATGAGGTCGGGCGTGATGAGCCCCGCTCCCCCGGCGTTCTCGAGGTCGGTCGCGAAGCGCTCGACGCCGTACTGGATCACGGGGTTCCAGTAGGTCATGACGAGCAGGGGCGCGTCGACCCGGGCGCGGATCCGCTCGACGGCCTCGAAGCCCTGCTTGAGGGTGAAGCCGCCCTTGAGCGCCGCCTGGGTCGCGCGCTGGATGACGAGGCCGTCCATGACCGGGTCGCTGTACGGCAGGCCGAGCTCGACGATGTCGACGCCGTTCTCGATGAGGGCGACGGCCGCGTCGACGCTCGTGTCGAGGTCGGGGAAGCCGACCGGGAGGTAGCCGATGAGCGCGCCGGAGCCGGCGTCGACCCGGGTGCGGATGGCGGTCTCGACGGTGCTCGTGCTCATGACTGCGCGTCCTCCGCGGCGGTGGGGTGGGCGTCCTGCTCGGCGGCGCGCTCGGCGGCCTGCGCGTCGAGGAGGCCGAAGTAGCGCGCGGCCGTCTCCATGTCCTTGTCGCCGCGGCCGGAGAGGTTGACGAGGATGATCGCCTCGGGGCCGAGCTCGCGGCCGAGCTCGAGGGCGCCGTGGAGGGCGTGGGCCGTCTCGATGGCGGGGATGATGCCCTCGGTGCGGCTCAGCAGGCGCAGGGCATCCATCGCCTGGGCATCGGTGACGCCGCGGTACTCGGCGCGGCCGATCTCGTCGAGCCACGCGTGCTCGGGGCCGACGCCCGGGTAGTCGAGACCCGCGGAGATCGAGTGGGACTCGAGGGTCTGGCCGTCCTCGTCCTGCAGCATGAGGCTGCGGGCGCCGTGGAGGACGCCCGGGCGCCCCTTCGAGATCGTCGCGGCGTGGAAGAGCGTGTCGATGCCGTCGCCCGCGGCCTCGAGGCCGACGAGGCGCACGCCCTCGTCGTCGAGGAACGGGTGGAAGATGCCCATCGCGTTGCTGCCGCCGCCGACGCACGCGGCGATGACGTCGGGCAGTCGGCCGGTGAGGGCGAGCACCTGCTCGCGCGCCTCGATGCCGATGACCGAGTGGAAGTCGCGCACCATGACCGGGAACGGGTGCGGCCCGGCGACAGTGCCGAAGCAGTAATACGTGTTGTCCGCGTGGGTGACCCAGTCGCGCAGCGCCTCGTTGATCGCGTCCTTGAGGGTGGCACTGCCGTGCTCCACAGCGACGACCTCGGCCCCCAGCATGCGCATGCGCGCGACGTTGAGCGCCTGGCGCTCGGTGTCGACCCTGCCCATGTAGACGCGGCACTCGAGCCCCATGAGGGCAGCCGCCGTGGCGGTGGCGACCCCGTGCTGACCGGCGCCGGTCTCGGCGATGACCCGGGTC